>JAJZGG010000024.1 GCA_021804965.1 Acidobacteriota bacterium | reverse complement strand
GATGAGCGGGAGATTGCGACCGAAGAGGTGCATGTGGAAGAGCACCAGCGGGTCTTCGGGGTGATTCCGAATTTCTATGTGGTCTATGACAAGAATGCGCCTCCGCTGACGACGCGGCAGAAGTATCAACTGGCCTGGCGGACGATGATCGATCCATTCACGTTTGTGGGTACGGGCGCGGTGGCCGGCATCCAGCAGGCGACGAATGCCTTCAGCGGCTACGGGCAGGGCGCGGTGGGCTATGGCGACCGCTTTGGCGCGGATCTGGGCGACAATTTGCTGGGGACGTTTCTGGGTGGGGCGGTGTTTCCGTCGTGGTTTCATCAGGACCCGCGATACCTGGTGATGGGATCCGGCACGACGCGGCATCGCATCTGGTATGCGCTGGAGAATGCGGTGATCTGCCGGGGGGATAACCGGAAGTTTCAGTTCTGCTATTCGGGGATTCTGGGCAGCCTGGCGGCGGCGGGAATCTCGAATGTGTACTACCCGGCGGTGAACCGGCACGGGGCATCGCTGACGTTTGAGAATCTGGGAATCGGGCTGGCGGCAAGCGGGGCCAGCAACATCTTCCAGGAGTTTGTGGTGCGGCGGTTCACGCCGCACGCACACGAGCAGACGGATACGCCCTGAACCGGCTACGCCCTGACCGGCTATGCCACGGCCTGAGCCGATGCGCCAGCCGATTGCGCGGCTGCTATAGTAGCGCACATGCGAAAGTTCCCGGGGATGATGGCGGTGGCATTGCTGGCGTGGCCGGTGGGCCTGCTGCAGGCGCAGAGTGGACGGCAGGCAGCCGATGCCGCGGCGGCGTATACGACGGCGCATCGGGCCGAGCTGACGGCAGGGTTTGAACGGCTGCTGGCGATGCCGAATGTGGCCGCCGATCCGGCCGGGCTGCAGGCGAACGCGCAGTATCTGCTGGCGGCGCTGAAGGCGCGCGGCGCAAGCGCACAACTGCTGACCGTGCCGGGAGCTCCGGCGGTGGTCTATGGCGAGCTGCGAAGGCCGGGTGCCACGCACACGATCGTCTTCTATGCACACTATGACGGGCAGCCGGTGACGGCCTCCGAGTGGACAACGCCGCCCTTCCAGCCGACGTTGAAGACAGTGGATGGGGAGCAGCGGGTCTTTGCGCGGTCAGCCGGAGACGACAAGGCGGCGATCTTTGCGCAGTTGACGGCGCTGGATGCGCTGCGTGCGGCAGGCATGGAGCCGCAGGCGAATCTGCGCTTTGTGTGGGAGGGTGAGGAGGAAGCCGGCTCGCCGCATCTGGAGCAGATTCTGATGGCGCATCGGGATCTGGTGCATGGCGATGTGTGGCTGATCTGCGACGGGCCGGTGGACCAGAGCGGTCGGCAGACGGTGGTGTTTGGCGCGCGCGGGGATACGGGGCTGGAGATCACGGTTTATGGGCCGCAGCATGGGCTGCACAGCGGGCACTATGGCAACTGGGCGCCGAATCCGGCGATGATGCTGGCGCAGTTGCTGGCCGCGATGGAGGATGCCGACGGGCATGTGCTGATTCCGCATTTCTATGACGGAATAGCGCCGCTCTCCGCGCTGGAGAAGCAGGCACTGGCGGATGCGCCGGACAACGAGGCAATGCTGCGGCGGAAGTTCTGGCTGGGGCGGACGGACGGTGGCGGCAGGCACCTGCTGGAGCTGCTGAATCTGCCTTCGCTGAACATCAACGGCATGGCTGCGGCGCAGGTGGGAGCACGGGCGACGAATGTGATTCCGGCGATGGCCGTGGCCGACCTGGACCTGCGGCTGGTGGTGGGCGAGGATTGGCGCGTGCAGCAGCAGCGAGTGGTGGATTTCATTGCGTCGCGGGGGTATTTTGTGACGGATCATGAACCGACACAGGCCGAACGCACCGGGCATGCGCGGGTGGCGTGGGTGAAGCGGGAAGGCAACAGCTACAACGCCGTGCGCACGCCGATGGACCTGCCGATGGCGCAGGAGGTGATTGCCGCGGTGAAGGCGGCACGCGGGCAGGTGGTGCTGCTGCCGACGATGGGCGGCAGTGTTCCGCTGGGCGCGATGGAGCGGGCTGCGAAGACGCGAACGGTGACGGTGCCGATTGCCAACTTTGATGACAACCAGCACACAGCCAACGAGAACCTGCGATTGCAGAATCTGTGGAACGGCGTGGGAACGATGGCTGCGCTGGAGACGATGCCGTAGTTGCATCGCGGTTCGGCGGCGCGCGGAGTTTTACACTCAGACTTCCAGCGCAGGATTTGAGCGCAGATTTTGAACTCAGGCGAGGACCAGTCGCGGGTCGGCCTCGAGATCAAGCGAAGCCAGGCGGCCGGCAGCCAGATGTGGCCAGGCGGCTGCGGCGATCATGGCTGCGTTGTCCGTGGACATGGCCAGCGTGGGGAAGGCGATGGGCAGTCCGCTGCGGTCTGCCTGGGCGCGGAAGCGGCGCCGCAGCTCGGAGTTGGCGGCGACGCCCCCGGTGACGAGCAGGCTCTGCGCTCCGGAGGATTCCGCGGCGGCAAAGGCGCGATCGAGGAGATTGTCCACGACGGCGGCCTGGAAGCTGGCGATGAGGTCGAGCGTGGCGGCGTCGCAGAGGGCGCGGACCTGATCGAGCGTGGGTCGGAGGCCGGACTCTGCGAGGGAGCGCAGATGCTGGTCGCGGGCAAGAGCGGCAGGACGCATGCCGTGCTCATCGACGTGGCGCAGGACGGCGGTTTTGAGCCCGGAGAAGCTGAAGAGAAAACGGGGATCGAGAGCAGCGACCGGCGAGGTGATGGCGCCTTTGGTGCGCGGCGTTTTGCCGACGAGGTGGGGTTTGGACTTGACGCGCGTGCGGGCAAAGGCGACGGCTTGGGGATTGCCGAAGGGTGCGAGACGATCGATCCACGGGCCGCCGGGATAGCCCAGGCCGAGCAGCTTGGCCACCTTGTCAAAGGCCTCGCCTGCGGCATCGTCGAGGGTGCGGCCGAGCAGGGTGTAGCGCCAGAGCGGCTGATCGGCGGCGGCGCCGGACGAGGGCGGCTGCGCGAGGAACAGATGGGTGTGGCCGCCGGAGACTACCAGGGCCAGAGCCGGCATGGGCAGTGGCGCTGCGGATTGCTGCTCAAGCAGCACGGCGTGGATGTGGCCCTCGAGGTGGTTGACGGCGAGGAGCGGCTTCTGGAGGCCGAAGGCAAGGGCCTTGGCGTAGCTGATGCCGACGAGCAGCGCGCCAGCCAGCCCCGGGCCACGGGTGACGGCGATGGCATCGAGCTGGCTGGCCTGGATGCCGGCCTGATGCAGCGCGGCGCTGACGATGGGGGAGATGTTGCGCAGATGCTCGCGACTGGCAAGCTCGGGAACAACGCCGCCCCAGTTGGCATGGGTTGCGGTCTGGCTGGCAACGACCGAGGAGAGCGTCTGCCGTCCGGAGGCGACGACCGCGGCTGCGGTTTCGTCGCAGGAGCTTTCGATGCCGAGGATCAGGCCGGTCGGGAGCGCGGAGAGGAGCATGGATTCAGTGTATCGGCTGGCGCGCGAAGGCATGCCGGAGTCCTACGCAGGGTGGAGCTGCGGGTTGGCGCAGCGGCTGGGCTGGCATAGGCTGGAGGTATGCTTCCGGAGACCACACAGGCGCAGGCAGCGTGCGCGATTGCACGGCGATTGAAGGCGGCAGGGCATGAAGCGCTGCTGGCCGGCGGCTGTGTGCGCGATCTGCTGCTGGGCGCGGTGCCGAAGGACTACGACGTGGCCACGTCGGCGGTGCCGGAGCAGGTGATGGCGCTGTTTCCTGACAGCTACGGTGTGGGTGCGCACTTTGGCGTGGTGCTGGTGGTGGATGCCGTGGACGGGCAGCGCGTGGTGACGGAAGTGGCCACCTTTCGCAGCGATGGCAGCTACAGCGATGGACGACGGCCGGATTCGGTGGAGTACACCGGCAGTGCGGCGGAGGACGCGGCGCGACGGGATTTTACGATCAACGGGCTGTTCCTGAAGGTGGACGAGGACGGAGGCGATCTGCGGGCGGCCGTGGTGGATACGGTGGGGGGAATGGCGGATCTGGATGCCGGACTGGTGCGCGCCATCGGCGATCCGGCGATGCGATTTGCCGAGGATCATCTGCGGCTGCTGCGGGGGATACGCTTTGCGGCACGACTGGGCTTCCGGATGGAGGCTCGAACCCGGGCCGCAATGCAGGCCATGGCACCACTCCTGGCGCGCGTGAGTCGCGAACGGGTGCGGGAGGAGCTGACGCGGATGCTGACGCAGGGTGCGGCGGAGGAAGCCTTTCAGCAGATGGCGGCGACGGGCGTGCTGGAGGTGGTGCTGCCGGAGGTGGCGCGGATGCGCGGCGTGGAGCAGCCGCCGGAGTTTCATCCCGAGGGGGATGTGTGGGAGCATACGCTGGCGCTGCTGGGACAGCTGGAGCCGGGATGCAGCGCGACCCTGGCGTGGGGCGCACTGCTGCACGACGTGGGCAAGCCGGCAACCTTTCGCCGGGCACCGGATCGGATTCGCTTCGATGGGCATGTGGATGTGGGTGTGCAGATCGTGTATGCGATTGCCGAGCGGCTGCGATTCTCCCGCGAGGAGCGGATGCAGATTGCGTCGCTGGTGGAGCAGCATATGCGCTTTGGCGATGTGGAGCGGATGAAGGAGTCGACGCTGAAGCGGTTCTTTCGGCTGGAGCGGTTTGACGAGCATCTGGCGCTGCATCGGATGGATTGCCTGGCATCCCATGGACGGCTGGATCACTGGGAGTATGCGCGGCAGCGCTGGCAGTCGATGCCGGCGGAGGCGGTGCGACCCGCGCGACTGCTGACGGGACGGGATCTGATTGCAGCCGGATGCGAGCCGGGTCCGCGATTTCGCGCGGTGCTGCAGGAGGTGGAGGACGCGCAGATGGAGCATCGCGTGACGACGCACCAAGAGGCACTGGCCCTGGCGCTGGCGCGGATGCGCGGCGAGGCAGCGGCGGATGGTCCGCCTGCGGGGAGTGGGCAGCCGGCATGAGCGAGGCAAAACGCGTGGATGTGGTGGTGGTGGGCGGTGGTGCTGCGGGGCTGTTCTGCGCGGCGCTGGCCGGGCAGCGCGGGCGGCGCGTGGTGCTGCTGGAGCATGGGGATCAGGTGGGACGGAAGATTCTGATCTCCGGCGGCGGGCGCTGCAATTTTACGAATCTGCACTGCGCTCCGGATCGATTTCTATCGCAGAATCCGCATTATGCGAAGTCGGCACTGGCGCAGTTTACGCAGCATCACTTTGTGGAGCTGGTGCGGCGGCATGGGATTGCCTATCACGAGAAGACGCTGGGGCAGTTGTTCTGCGATGGCTCGGCGCGTGCGGTGGTGGCAATGCTGCTGGAGGAGTGTGAGCGGGGCGGTGTGGAGATTCGTTTGCGCGCGCGGGAGATTGCGGTGCAACGCGGCGCGGGCGGGGGGTTTCGCGTGAGCAGTACGCAGGGCGATCTGGATGCCGATGCGGTGGTGGTGGCCACGGGCGGACTGTCGATTCCCAAGGTTGGGGCGACCGGGCTGGGCTATGCGCTGGCTGAGCAGTTTGGAGTGCCGGTGATTGCGCCGCGGCCGGGACTGGTGCCGCTGACGGTCGGCGACAAGGGCTGGACGGAGCTGGCCGGAGTCTCCGCGCCGGTGGTGGCCTGGGCGCAGGGCAGCCGCAGCCGGTTTGCGGAAAAGATGCTGGTGACGCATCGGGGATGGAGCGGGCCGGCGATGCTGCAGGCCTCGTCGTACTGGCAGCCGGGCGGGAGCGTGTGCGTGGATTTTGCGCCGGGCAGCCAGGTGGTGGTGCCGCTGGCGCGACGGGATATGGCTGCGCTGCGCGAGGCACTGCGACGGCAGCTGCCGCAGCGGCTGGCGGATTTTCTGGCCGAGCGGCTGCGTCCGCAGCGGTGGACGGATGCGGCACTGGCCGAGGTGGAGCGGCAACTCCACGGGATGGAGCTGCGACCGGACGGCAGCGAAGGCATGGAAAAGGCCGAGGTGACGCTGGGCGGCGTGGACACGCGTGCGCTGGACTCCCGCACGATGCAGGCCCGCGCGGTGCCGGGACTGTTCTTTATCGGCGAGGTGGTGGACGTGACCGGCCATCTGGGCGGATTCAACTTCCAGTGGGCGTGGTCCTCGGCGGCTGCCTGTGCGCGGGCGCTTTAGGGTATGGTTCCCACTTCCGGGATGGCGGCTCAGGCGGCCAATCGCAGCAGGAGCCCGGTGACGACGGCTCCCAGCAGCGGACCGAGGACGGGGATGGGCGCGTAGCTCCAGTCGGACGAGCCCTTGCCGGCGATGGGAAGCAGTGCGTGCGCCAGTCGCGGACTGAGGTCGCGGGCGGGATTGATGGCGTAGCCGGTGGTGCCGCCGAGCGACAGGCCGATGCTCCAGACAATGACGCCGACGAGAAATGGGGACAGGGCCGCGGTGCCGGCCAGAGTGGCAAATGCCGGCGAGGCCAGCGCGTGGGTGGTGACGAGCAGCATGGAGGTGGCAAGCGCCTCGGAGAGCAGATTCCAGACGGGGCTGCGCACGGCAGGAGCGGTGCAGAAGACGGCAAGCTTAGCTGCCGGATCGGGCGTGATCTTCCAGTGCGGATGGTAGAAGAGCCAGACCAGAATCGCCCCGAAAAAGGCACCTGCCATCTGCGCGGAAAGGTAGGGAAGCAGCGTGGATGCGTCGCCCGACTGGAGCACGGCGGCGACGGTGATGGCCGGGTTCAGGTGGGCTGCGGGACTGCCAAAGGCAATGGCCGTGATGGCTCCGCAGAAGACGGCAAAGGCCCAGCCTGCGGTGATGACGATCCAGCCGGAGTTCTCGGCCTTGGAGGCACGCAGCAGGACACCGGCATTGGCGCCCTCGCCGAGGAAGATGAGCACGGCGGTTCCGAGAAATTCACCGAGGATGGGAGAGTGCATGCATGCCTTTCAGCGGGAGTGGGGATGGGTGGGAGGCGTGGAGTGGCGGTCTGTCATCTGCTCAGATGGGGAGCCAGCCGAAAGAGCGTTCCACGGCCTTCTTCCAGCCGCGACAGAGCCGCTCCTGTTCCTGGACAGGGATGCGCGGCGACCAGACCTTGTCGACGCGCCAGTTGGCGGTGAGCTCATCCTGATTGGCGTAGTAGCCGGTGGCCAGCCCGGCAGCGTAGGCGGCACCGAGCGCGGTGGTCTCGCGCATGGCCGGGCGCAGGACATCGCGCTGCAGAATGTCTGCCTGGAACTGCATGAGGAGATCGTTGCCGACCATGCCGCCGTCGGTGCGGAGTCGCTGGAGCGGAAAACCGGCATCCTGCTCCATGGCTTCGAGGACGTCGCGGGTCTGAAAGGCTGTGGCCTCGAGCACGGCGCGGGCCAGATGGGCACGGGTGGTGAAGCGCGTGAGCCCGGCGAGAATGCCGCGCGCCGAGTCCTGCCAGTAGGGCGCGTAGAGGCCGGAGAATGCCGGGACGAAGTAGATGCCACCGTTGTCCGGGACGGAGGCTGCGAGGGCTTCAATGGCGTCGCTGCGTTCGAGGATGCCGAGATTGTCCCGGAGCCACTGGACGAGCGCACCGGCGATGGCGATGCTACCCTCCAGCGCGTAGCAGGCCGGCTGGCCGCTGAACTGGTAGGCCACGGTGGTGAGCAGCCCGTGGCGCGAGGTGCGGGCCGGGCCGGTGTTCATCAGCAGAAAGCAGCCGGTGCCGTAGGTGTTTTTGGCCTCGCCGGGATGGAAGCAGTTCTGGCCGACGAGAGCCGCCTGCTGGTCCCCGAGGATGCCGGCGATGGGTACGCCGGCCAGAGCCGTGGTGGCCAGGGTGCCATGCAGGGCGCCGCTGGGCACGATCCGGGGCAGCATGGCGGCCGGGATGCGGAAGAGCGCGAGCAGCTCCGGGTCCCAGTCGAGCTGCTCCAGGTGCATGAGCTGGGTGCGGCTGGCGTTGGTCACGTCTGTGAGATGGGTGCCGTTGCGGACGCCGCCGGTCAGATGCCAGACGAGGAAGGAATCCATGGTGCCGAAGAGCAGGTCGCCGCGCTCGGCTGCGGCCGGGTCGGGGAGGTGGTCGAGAATCCACTGCAGCTTGAGCGCGCTGAAGTAGGTGCTGAGCGGGAGGCCGGTGCGGTCGCGCAGGCGATCCTGGCCGCCGCTGGCGGCGTATTGGGCGACGGCATCGGCGGTGCGCGTATCCTGCCAGACGATGGCGCGACCCACGGGCTGGCCGGTGATCCGGTTCCAGACGACGGTGGTTTCGCGCTGGTTGGTGATGCCGATGGCGGCAATCTGGCCGGCGCGCAGGCCGCTGGCGGCAAAGGCCTGATCGATGACGGCCAGGGTGCGATGGAGGATCTCGGTCGCGTCGTGTTCCACCCAGCCGGGCTGGGGATAGAACTGCGCGTGCTCCTGTTGGGCACTGGCGACGATGTGTCCGGAGCGATCCAGGATGAGAAAGCGCGTGCTGGTGGTTCCCTGATCCAGTGCGCCAAGATAGGCAGGCTCGGCCATGAAAACCTTCTCCGTCAGGATTCCTGTGCAATCTACGATGCGGGAGGGTGCTCTGGCAAGGCGCCGGGTGCCGGTGGTTGTGGATTGCTTCAGCGGGCACGTATGCTTATCGGCGAACCGTGCAGGGACCGTGGCAGCGATTGAGGCAGGGAGGCAGGATGGAACGCGCGGAGAAATGGGATCGGCTGGCGGAAGGCTGCGACGTGCTGGTGATTGGCGGAGGAGCCACCGGGCTGGGCATTGCCGTGGATGCGGCAACGCGAGGATTTCGCACGGCGCTGGTGGAGGCGGGTGATTTTGCGCAGGCCACCTCCAGCCGGGCCACGAAGCTGGTGCATGGCGGGGTTCGCTACCTGGCAAATGGACAGCTGCATCTGGTCTATGAGGCGCTGCGCGAGCGGCGGATCATGCTGCGCAATGCTCCCCACCTGGTGCATCGGCTGGGGTTTGTGACGCCGGCGTATCGCTGGATGGATCTGCCGTTCTATGGGGCGGGACTGAAGGCGTATCAGCTGCTGGCGGGCGGCTCCTCGCTGGGGGCAACGGAGATCTGGAGTGCGCGCAGGACGCGGGAGGCCGTGCCGGGGATCCACGCGGAAGGACTGCTGGGCAGCGTGCTGTACTTTGACGGGCAGTTTGATGATGCCCGCTATGCGCTGGCACTGGCGCGCACGGCCGAGGACAGCGGTGCCACGGTGCTGAACTATGCCCGGTGCATGGCGCTGGTGCAGAGCCACGGGCGGACGAGCGGCGCGAGGGTGCGCGATGCCGAGAGCGGACGCGAGGTGGAGGTGAGCGCGCGGGTGATTGTGAACGCGGGCGGAATCTTTCTGGACGAGCTGCGGCAGATGGAGGATCCCGCCAGCCAGCCGCTGCTCAAGGCCAGCCGCGGGACGCATCTTGTGGTGCCCGGCAGCGTGCTGGGCGGGGAATATGCGCTGATGATTCCGAAGACCCGGGATGGGCGGCTGATCTTCGCGATTCCGTGGATGGGCCAGTGCGTGATTGGAACCACGGATGTTCCGGTATCCGGGGTTGCGATGGAACCGGGGCATAGCAGGGAGGAGCTTTCGTTTCTGATGGAAACGATTTCTCCCTACCTGCAGAGGCCCATCCGGGAGGCCGAGATTCGCAGCGTCTTCTCCGGATTGCGGCCGCTGGTGAGCGGGAATGCCGCAAGCACGGCAAAGCTCTCCCGCGAGCACCTGATCACGGCGTCCCCGGGCGGGCTGATCACGATTGCCGGTGGCAAATGGACGACGTATCGTCGCATGGCGCAGGACACGCTGGATTTTGCGGAGAAAGGCGGATGGATTGAACGGCGGCCGTGCCGGACGGATACGGTTCCGCTGCGTGGGGCATCCGAAGCACCCGTTGCCGATGCCAGGCTGGCCCGCTATGGCACGGATGCCGAGGCCGTTGTGGCGCTGGAGCGGCAGCATCCGGAGTGGGGCAGGGCGCTGCATCCACGCCTGCCGTTTACGGCGGCAGAGGTGGTATATGCGGCGCGGGCAGAGATGGCGCGGACGGTGGAGGATGTGCTTTCCCGGCGGATGCGCGCGCTGCTGCTGGATGCCGAGGCGGCAGTGGCCTGCGCGATGCCGGTGGCCACGCTGCTGGCGGACGAACTGGGCCGGTCGCAGGAGTGGGTTGCGGAGCAGGTGCAGGCCTTTACGCGGCTGGCGCAGGAGTTTTATCTGTATCGCGGGAGTGCGACGGCCGGCTGACGAGGCGACCGGAACGCGGCAAGGCGATGGCGCCCGGGCTGCTGCTGCTGCACAGGCGCTTGCCAGCTGTGGAAGGCGCGGTTTATGGTTGCTGCGAGGTTCCGCGCAGGTCTGCGGATCATTCCCTGCGGGCAGGGATGCTTGCCGGTCATTCGCAGGAAATGAAGGAGTGTCAATGAACGAGCATCGTGATGGCAGCGGCATGAATCGCCGCCAGTTTTTGCAGGCCGGGGCTGCTTCGGCAGTGGTGATGGGCCTGGGTGGCATGGAGTCTCTGGCTGCGCCGGCGACTCCCGGTGATGCCATTCCGTGGGTGACGCTGAACAATGGCCTGAAGATGCCACGGCTGGGGCTGGGCACGATGACCCTGACGGGCGATGTGGGCATTCGAAGCGTTGCCGAGGCCATCGGAATGGGCTATCGCCTGATCGATACGGCGATGATCTATACGAATGAAGTGGAGGTGGGCAAGGGCATCAAGGAAAGTGGGATTCCGCGCGAGAAGCTCTTCGTGACCTCCAAGCTGTGGAAGACGGACATGGGCTATGAGAATGCCAAGCGCGGCTTTCAGACATCGCTGGACAAGCTGCAGATGGAGTATCTCGACCTCTACCTGATTCATCGGCCCTCCGGCGGGGATTGGAAGGGATCGTGGAAGGCGATGGAGGAGCTGTATGCGCAGGGGCGAATCAAGGCCATTGGCATGAGCAATGCCAGCTTTGCGCAGATGGATGAATTGCTGGCAGATGCCAAGGTGAAGCCGGCCGTCCACCAGATTGAAACCCACGCGTTTTTCCAGGAGGACAAGGCGCACGCCTACCTGAAGCAGCACGGGATTCAGCATGAGGCCTGGTCGCCGTTTGCCGAAGGCCGCCACGGCATGTTCGATCAGGCGACGCTGAGCAGCATTGGAAAGAAACATGGCAAGAGCGTGGCGCAGGTGTGCCTGCGGTGGCATTACCAACGCGGCATTGTGGCCATTCCGCGCTCCCGGCAAAAGGCGCATCTTGCGGAAAATCTGAGGATCTTCGATTTCGAGCTTGCGCCTGCGGAGATGGCAGCAATTGCACCGCTGAATCTGGGAGTAACGCAGTTTCCGGAGTGGACCTGAGGGGAGGGTTTGCCGGTTGCGGCGAGCCATTTCCGCAGGTCTATGGCTGCGAATTCAGGCTTGTGGTGGGAATGGATCTACTCCTGAATTCCGTGGTCGATCCCCAGGTTTCTGTTGATCTGCTGCCCAACCTGGATCGCCAGGAACTCCTGCGTGTACTCATTGATCAGGTTCAGGAACCGCACCGTCCTTCCATCCTGGGTGTAGGGCACTCAGGAAGTCATAGGCGCAGACGCGTTGGCGATGCCCGGCCGCAGCCGTACGCATGAGCCGCCGTTGAGCCACAAGCGACCGCGCGGCTCCAGCCACTGCGGCACCTTCAGCCCTTCACGCCGCGCCACCAGACGCCTGGGCTTTCCGTTTGCCACCCGACTTCCATCTTCCGAAGAACGTTCACGATCTGCTCCGGCTTGTGCTTTCTTGCCTTGCCCATATCAGGCTTCGTCCATACCCGTTTCTCTCGCTCACGCTGGTAAGGAATTTGCCGGGTACCCCCAGTGAAAACCACCTGTGATTCTTCCCCCTGCGAAGAAAGGTTGAGGTCGATGGAATATCTATTGAAATAGTTTTCCTTTTGCATTAACCTGATCGCGCAGGCTGAAATTCTGGTGTCCTCCTGCCCTGCTCCATCTACTTTGCCCGTAGAAAGTTTGCCGATGAATCCAATTGCTGCCCCCCTCACTTATCTGAAAGATCTTTGGAACCAGGAAACTGCCAGTCATCTGGATGAACCGGAACTCCTGCGCTATCGTTCGAACTTGCTGGGCGCCGACCTCCGCATCACGAATTTTGGTGGCGGAAATACAAGCTCGAAGGTCATCCAACGCGATCCGTTGGACGGTGCAGAAAAGAAAGTACTCTGGGTGAAGGGCAGTGGTGGCGATCTCGGGAGCATCCAGCGGAGCGGGTTCGCCACGCTGTACCTCGAGAAACTCCTTGCGCTCGAAAAGGTATACGGAGGCGCAGAGCGCGAGGACGAGATGGTGGGCCTCTATCCGTTATGTACGTTCGGGCTCAATCCGGTTGCGGCGTCCATTGATACTCCGCTGCACGGATTCCTGCCGTTTGATCATGTGGATCATCTGCATCCGGATTGGGGTATTGCGCTTGCAGCGAGCGCCAACGGGCACGAGAAGTTGAAGGAGTTCAATGATCGCTTCTGCCACAAGATGATCTGGGTTCCCTGGCAGCGGCCGGGTTTTGAATTGGCCATGATGATGAAGCGTGCTGTCGAGGCGAATCCCGGATGCGATGGCGTGGTGCTGGGGGGCCACGGACTGTTCACGTGGGGGAGCACGCAACGCGAATGTTATCGGAATACCATCACGATCATTGATCAGCTGGGCCAGTTCGTGATGGAGCATGTGCAGAGGAGAGGCGCAACCATCTTTGGCGGCGCTCGTTACTCTGCCCGAAGCGACGCCAAGGAGATCGCCACAGGGATTCTTCCCTTTCTTCGCGGAAGAGTTTCGGCGCAGCAAAAGCTGATCGGCACGTACAGCGACCTGCCTGAAGTCCAGCAGTTCGTGAATGCAAAAGACGCTGAGAAACTTGCGTCTTTAGGGACGAGTTGCCCGGACCACTTCTTGCGCACGAAGGTGCAGCCTCTGCTTGTCAACTGGAATCCCCGGGAGGATGTGAGTGGATTGCGCACAGCAATCGATGCAGGGCTTGCGACGTATCGCAAACAATACGGTGAGTACTACGCCAAATTTGCGGAACCGGCTTCGCCCGCCCTGAGAGATCCGAACCCCAAGATTGTGCTGATCCCCGGAGTCGGACAGTTCAGTTTCGGCAAGAACAAGACAGAGTCACGCATTACTGGCGAGTTCTACATCAATGCGATTCACGTCATGGAAGGTGCGGCAGGGCTGGGCGGCATGAGCAAATGTCCTGACGTGCTTCCCCAGGCCGGTGCTGCAGCTACGACAGAGATGTTCCAGGTTCATGACAATTACGTAGCGCTGCCCGCGCGCGAGGCTTTCCGCATCGAGTATTGGGCGCTGGAGGAGGCAAAACTTCGGCGTCAGCCTGCCGAGAAGGAACTGAGCAGGCAAATCGTGGTTGTCGTTGGCGGGGCCAGCGGAATTGGACGAGAGGTTGTGAGAATTGCTGCGGAACGGGGAGCTCATGTGGTCGTGGCAGATCGCGCGATCGAGGCAGCAGATCGGGTGGCGCAGGAGTGCAGCCAGATTTGCGGCAATGAGATGGTTGCTGCCTGTGCGATCGATATCACGGATCGGAAATCGATTCATGCGGCGATTGAAAAGGTAGTCCTGAAGTATGGGGGAATCGACATTCTCGTGAATACCGCTGCGTTGTTCCCGTCCTCGCCGTCGGGTCATATATCGGACGAGCAGTGGTCGACAACGCTGACTGTCAACGTGACTGCGAACTATCTATTGGTGGACGAAATCTCCGCCCTATTCTCAGATCAGGGATTGGCTTCCTCCATTGTCCTTACGAGTAGCGCCAACGCTGTGGTACCGAAGCGAGGCTCGGAAGCATATGACGCGAGCAAGGCAGCGCTGAGCCACCTGGTCCGGGAGTTTGCCGTTTCACTGGCTCCGAATGTGCGCGTGAATGGGATCAGTCCTGCGACAGTGGTGAAGGGGTCCAGCATGTTTCCGCGCGATCGTGTGATTGCGTCGCTCAAAAAGTACAAGATAGAGTTCGACGAGGCTATGACCGATGACGAACTGCGAAGCCATCTTGCCACCTTCTACGCGCAACGCACGCTGACTCACACGCCCATCGAACCCGAAGACTGCGCGAAAGCCATCCTGTTCCTTGCGGGGCCGCAGGCACGGTGTACTTCCGGGCATCTGATTCCTGTCGACGGCGGATTGACTGAAGCTTTTCTGCGCTGAAGCAACCCTTGTTCCGATTCAGCAGCGCACGGTTCGATAGAAATGTTCTGTCCATCGAGGTGGAGTTTCCATGGCCACATCCAAGCCGGAATATCACGTCCTTTCCCTCTCCTGCGGATCGATCCGGAGGGTGATGTGACGTGTCTCGCTGTTGATCTGGGTGCGGGCAGCGGGAGGATGGTTTCCGGCGAAATCGCAGGTGGCCGCTGGAGGTTGAACGAAGTTGGCAGGTTTCGGACTCCCACGTTCCTCGATGCTGACTGGGGGTACCAGTGCTGGCATATCGATGAAATCATGGCCCAGGTAGAGCGGCTTATTGGCAGGATTTGTACAGAGAAGAAGCCGACCAGTATCGGAGTGGACAGCTGGGGTGTGGATTATGTGCTGCTGGGCGAAGATCTCCATACCGTGGGCGTTCCGATTTCTTACCGCGACAGGCGCACCACCGGAGTGATGGAGAAACTGAGCCAGCGACTCTCACAGAAGACGATCTACGAGAAAACCGGGATTCAGTTTCTTGGCTTCAACACGGTCTATCAGCTTGCTGCGTGCATCGAGCAGCATCCGGAATGGATCGATCGGGCCAGGCATTTTCTGATGATTCCGGATTATATGCACTTCAGGCTTTCCGGCGTGCTTGCGAACGAGTATACAAACGCCACCACCACGCAGATGTGCGGATTGGATGGAGAGTGGGACGCGTTTTTGGTGCAATCGATCGGACTGAAGGAATCGTTGATGCGGAGCCCCGTTGCTGCCGGTACGGTTCTGGGCGAAGGCAAAGGAGTAGCGCGTGGGCTGAAGGTGATCGCACCGGCGACGCATGACACAGCGTCCGCGGTTGCAGGCACACCACTGGAGAGCACCGAAGAGGCTTACATCAGTTCCGGCACCTGGTCGCTGATGGGTATCGAGAGCCTGAGCCCGCTTGCGAATGAGGATGCACTCAGCATGAACTTCACCAATGAGGGTGGATTTGAGCGGCGCTTCCGAGTGCTGAAGAACATCATGGGAATGTGGCCGCTTCAGAGAATGTGTGAGGAATGGAAGATTGCTGACCTTGCCTGTGTTGTCGATGCTGCGGCTCGCGAGCAGGCCTGGCGGTCGATTATCGACGTGAATCATCCGGAGTTTCTCAATCCTGTGTCCATGGTCAAGACGATTCAAGAGCATTGCAGGAAAACGGACCAGCCCATTCCTGAAACTTCAGCACAGATGGCTCGATGCGTCTTCGACAGCCTTGCGCTGTCCTACAGGACAGTGAAGGGCCAGCTTGAGAGGCTGCGCGGGCGACCACTCAACCGAATCCGGATTGTAGGCGGCGGATCTCAGAACGTACTGCTGAACCAGCTTTGTGCCGATGCATGCGAGCTGCCCGTGACGGCTGGCCCTGTCGAGGCGTCCGCTCTCGGGAACCTCAGCGCACAGATGATTGCCCTGGGAGTCATTGAGAATCTGAGCGCGGCGCGCTTATTCATCCGCAATTCCTTTCCATTGCCCGAATACTACCCACGCACTCCAATACCTTCGAGCGTGATTGCGCGGTTTGAGGCCCTACGTTGAGGGAAACGAGAGGAGAACCATGCGCCTGACCGAAAGCAAGGTCGAACAAGCTTACGTCTTCGCACGCGAGCGCTATGCGGAACATGGAATCGACACCGAGGAACTGCTTGCTCGGCTCGATACGGTGCCGATCTCCATTCAGTGCTGGCAAGGCGACGATGTACTGGGATTTGAAAGTGCTGACGCCAATCTAACAGGTGGTATCCAGACGACCGGGAACTATCCGGGACGCGCACGGAATGCGGACGAGTTGCGGTCGGATCTTGAGGTGGCTCTTACTCTGATTCCGGGCGCAAGTCGCGTGAATCTGCATGCGATGTATTTGGATACCGACAGGCCAGTGGGCCGCGACAAGATTGAGCCGAAGCACTTTCAGGGCTGGATCGACTGGGCAAAAGACAGGAATCTAGGACTCGATTTTAATCCGACGTGCTTCTCGCATCCCAACAGTGCGCAGGGGCTGACGCTTAGTCATCCTGATGGTGACATTCGCAGATTCTGGATGGATCATTGCATTGCAAGTCGTCGGGTCAGCGAGTACATGGGGGAACAGTTGGGGAGTCCGACTGTGATGAACATCTGGGTTCCGGACGGATACAAAGACACTCCAGCGGAAAGGCTGGAGCCGAGAAAGAGGCTGATGTCGTCTCTCGATGCCATTCTGGGTGCGGTCGAAGGGAAGCATCATAAGGTTGCGGTGGAAGGGAAGCTGTTCGGGATTGGTGCGGAGAGCTGTACCGTAGGCTCAAACGAGTTCTATATGGCGTATGCGGCCACGCGCAAGACACTGCTTTGTCTTGATGCGGGGCATTTCCATCCCACGGAGAGTGTTGCAGACAAGATCTCGACCAGTCTCTGCTTTCTCGACGAGATCCTGCTCCATGTATCGCGACCCGTTCGATGGGACAGCGATCATGTGGTGTTGTTTGACGATGCGACCATTGCGATTGCGCAGGAGATTGTGCGATCGAATGGGCTGGACAGGGTGAATATCGGACTCGATTATTTCGATGCAAGCATCAATCGCGTTGCAGCGTGGGTCATTGGAACGAGAAACTACAGGAAGGCATTGCTCTACGCGATGCTGGAGCCCCGCGCAGAGCTGAAGAAGGCGGAGGATCGGTTCGATTACACGTCGAGGCTGGTGCTGATGGAAGAAGCCAAGTCCCTACCGTGGACAGCTGTGTGGGAATACTACTGCATGACCAGGAACGTCCCGCATGGAAGGGAATGGCTCAAGACAGTGCAGCGATATGAGGCGAATGTATTGAACAGCCGCGGCTGAGAGTGATCGGTATTATCCTTTCCTCGCGTCATCTCGATGCGCCTGGCCAGAGAGCAGGCTTCGCTTCGAAGTTCGTTGATGGCGTGCATCTGGTCCCAGCAGGTTTGACGGGGATTGAAGTCGAGCTTGACTCCGGGCCACTCCCAAAGAATCACGACAGGGCGGCCAGTCTCCGGGAACAGGGTGTTGTTGCGGCGCATGCTGAAGATGGACGCGCGCAACAGGGTGAAGCCTCGAGGCATGATCGCAAGAAGATGTATTTCTCGATTGCATTCCATCGAATCCAACCATGCCTTTGGATTTCTTTGTTCCCGGGTGCATTCAACGTTGCCCTCTCCACAGACGCGACGTCCATGGGATCAATCGGGCGGGATGTATCCTGTTTCAGAAGTTTTCTCTATTGGAATGTGAACCCCGGAGAAGCACTTGCCGAAAGCCAAAATCAAACGACTTTACCTTATCCCGATTCTTTCCAAGGGATTGGATGTTCTCGAACTGCTCGAACAAGTTCATGGGCCGATCAGCGTTGAAGATGTGTACAGGAAGACCGGCATCTCCAAGACGAGTGTTTATAGGATTTTGAAGACGCTCGCGCACCGAGGCTATGTTGCGCAGACGCAGAACGGGCAATATCGTCTGGTCGCCAGACCGAAACGGCTCTGCTTCGGCTTCGCAGTTCAGAGCGCCGATCTTCCGTTTTCTCAGGCTGTGTCGAGAAGTGTTAGCGCTGCTGCTGCGGCGGCCGGCATTGAAGTGCTGCTGCTGGACAATCGGTTCGATAGCGAAACTGCGGTGCGCAACGCAGAGGAGTTCGCGCAAAAGCGGGTGGATCTTGTTCTTGAGTTTCAAGCGGAAGAGTCGATAGCTCCGCGATTGGCGAATGTTTTCAAAAACGCCGACATTCCTGTGATCGCGATCGATATTCCCCATCCCAATGCGACATATTTCGGCGTGGACAACTTCGAATGCGGAATCGAAGCGGGAACGCTTCTTGCACAACATGCGCAACGGCGGTGGAAGGGGAAAGTGGACTGCGTACTCGGCGTGGGATTCAACGAGGCCGGCAGCTTTGTACAAAGCAGAATCACGGGCGCATTCGAGGCTGTTAAACAGCGCCTGAAGAATCTGCCGGAGGAACGGTTTGAACAGATTGACGGTCGTGGTTCGCGACATCCCAGCAGGTTGGCAGCGAGTGCGTTTCTGGGCAGGCACAAGGGCAGCAGACACATCCTCGTCGTGGCGGCGACGGACTCCAGTGCGCTGGGAGTGCTTGACGCTGCAAGACAGCATGGGCGCGAACGCGACGTTGCGATTGTGGGGCAGGATTGCATTCCGGATGCACTTGAGGAAATGCGTTCCGGACAGAGTGCTTTCATCGGGAGTATCTCGCACGAAGCCGAGACGTACGGACCGAGGCTCATTCAGCTTGGTATTTCGATTCTCCGTGGCTACGCGGTTCCACCCTACAATTACGTGCGCCACAAGCTTGTGACACCGGAAACCCTGAGCGAAGAAGAGAAGTAGAGACCAGGCTCTGCATGGATGGGCGGTGTGCTGCGGGATTTGCGCAATCATAGGAGAACAGGCCCTAGTTGGCGGCCATTCCGAGTCCTACAAGATTGGCTGCGGCGATGATTACTCCGACACCCAACAACAAGAGATGCAACGTGCGCTTCTGAACTCCGACCCATTCCCCGAGGGCAAGACCGACAAGTCCCCCGCAGAGGACGTAGATGCTCATGTGCAGCATCCAGTTCACGTAAGAGAGGTGTTGCGGAATGTTGGCGGCGCCCCATGCGTAGAAGAAGAACTGCAGATACCACATGATTCCGCCGGTAGCGGCCAGTGCGGTGTTCTTCATGAGCACACCGCTGTCCAGGTTCGTGTCATTGCGAAGAGAGAGACGGGGCAAGACTGCGAGCCGGAAAAAGCAGTAGGCGAGATTGACAATGGCTCCCCCGCCCATAATGATTACGTAACTGGGAAGGGCAGCGTAGAGCGGGCTGACTCCAAGAGAAAGTGCGGCGTTCTCCATTGGCTTCGCCTGGTGCATGGCAAATGACATACCGGATGAGAAAATCCCACAAACAACCGCAAGCAGTAGCCCCAGACCCACGTTGAAGTCCTGAAGGTTTCCTTTGAGCTGGACTTCCTTCTGATGTCCTGCCCAGGAGACGATGGCTACGCCAATCAATGCAACCAGGATGCCTGACATGGTGATCAAACCGCTGCGTGTAGAAAAGAGCATTGCGGATTGACCATCCATGATCGGTGGAACCAGCGTACCGACGATCAGGGTTACTCCGATGGCAACGCCGATGCCCAGCGACATGCCAAGGTAACGCATGGTGAGGCCATAGCTGACGTTGCCCACGCCCCACATGGCTCCGAATCCTGCAACTGCCAATAGGACTGAGCTATTTTGCGCGGCATAGAACGCATGGAAGTCTGGCAATAGGAAGGTAGCGACGCCGATCGGAAGAAGTACCCATGAAACAAGGCCGGCGAGCGCCCAGGTTGTTTCCCATGACCACTTCCTGACACGTTCAATTGGGGCATAGAAGGATGCGGCCATGCTTGCCCCAATGATGTGCCACCCAATCCCTGCCGCAATTGACGCCATTGGTTTCCCCCCACACTTTACAAGCGAGATCTTTATTCCTGAAACTATTTACCAGTTGAAAATACAGAGCGCCTCCAGGACAGTCAACCGAAAAGCCGACGTTGATCTCTCAAATCCGCAGACCATCTTGCACAGGCTCGATGCGTGCTCTGCGGCGGAGGAGTTCTGAGGGCAGAAGTCTTTCTCGGTGGAGCTGAAACTCAGGCTCAAGGCGAGCCCGTGAATTCAACGAGCAAATTCCGGATGACCAGGGAGCAGGGACGGTCCCTATTCGATATCTCCAACACGGCCAGGCATGGCGACGCGCTGATGGAATCCAAGCCCAAGTACAACGCGGTAGCGGTACGCAGGGTCTTTGAGGATTTGTAAAGTGGAGGGTATTCGCGAGCGGAACCGGCTGCCAAGAGAGCTTCTAAGCTCAAAAAAACTCCGCTTCTGGCGGGTAATCCTGGATTTGCTTGTGGGTTGATTGGTTGCGGGGGCTGGATTTGAACCAGCGACCTTTGGGTTATGAGCCCAACGAGCTACCGGGCTGCTCCACCCCGCACTTTGATAGTAGCAAGCGTGCATCTTGGAGGTCAATGCCGCGGGGTGGTGGTGCTGCGATTTGCCGGGGAGCGGCATGGGTTTGCGTGTGTCAGTTGCGGGCTGCGGCGACGATCTCCAGGTAGCGCTGGGCGTTGGCCTGAATGGTTTCCGGGTGTCCGTTGCGGATGGCGGCAGGATCGACGAGATCGCCGCCGACGCCGAGTGCGAAGGCTCCGGCGCGGAGAAAGTCGGCGGCGGTTTCCTGGGTGACGCCTCCGGTGGGGATGAGTTCGATCTGCGGAAACGGAGCCTTGAGTGCGCGCAGGTAGCGTGCTCCGCCCAGGGCGCTGGCGGGGAAGACCTTGACCGCGTCTGCACCGGCCTGCCAGGCGGCCAGCACCTCGGTGGGCGTGAGTGCTCCGGGAAAGACGGCAACGCTGTAGCGGCGGCAGATTTCGATGGTGGGCCGATCCAGCGCTGGGCTGACGATGAACTGCGCTCCGGCAAGCATGGCGGCGCGTGCGGTTTCGGCGTCGAGCACGGTGCCGGCACCGAGCAGCAGACGGTCGCCGGCGGCATCGGCTAGCTGCTCGATGAGGCGGATGGCGCCGGGAACGGTGAGGGTGACTTCGAGAATGGTGACGCCGCCGGCCTCCAGTGCCTGCGCGATGGCAAGCGCCTGCTGGGTGGATTCGGCACGCAGGACGGGCATGAGGCCTTCGCGTGCGATGCGGTTGAGAACCTGTTGCTTCTGCATGAGTGCTGTCTCCGGTTGGATGTGGATGAATGCGTTGCCGGGCGCTAGCGCTGGACGCGTGCCGAGCCGCCGCGCATGACGCGTTCGACTTCGCGGCGCGTGACCATGGTGGTATCGCCGGGGGTGGTCATGGCCAGGGCACCGTGTGCGCAGCCGCAATCGACGGCCCATTGTGCGCCCTTGTCGACGAGAAAGCCGTAGATGAGGCCGGAGGCAAAGGAGTCACCGCCGCCGACGCGATCGAGAATCTCCAGCCCGGGCAGGGAGATGGCGTTGTGGAAGTGATCCTGATGCCAGGCGATGGCGCTCCAGTCATTGATGGTGGCGGTGCGGGCGTTGCGGAGCGTGGTGGCGACGACCTGAAAGTTGGGATAGGCGGCGACGACCTGCTCGATCATGGTGCGGAAGGCGGAGGTGTCGAGGGCGTCCTGCTGGTGATCGAGATCGGCGGCGATGGCGAAACCGAGCGCGGCGCTGAAGTCTTCTTCATTGCCGAGCATGACATCGACCAGCGGCGCGAGAGCGCGGTTGACCTGTTGGGCGCGGGTGCGGCCACCGATGGACTTCCAGAGGGAGTCGCGGTAGTTGAGGTCATAGGAGACGATGGTGCCATGGCGACGGGCGGCACGCATGGCCTCTTCTGCGACGAGCGGCGTGGTGGGCGAGAGTGCGGCGAAGATGCCGCCGGTGTGGAACCAGCGGGCACCGCCGCCGCGGGCCGGATCAAAGATGGCATCCCAGTCGATCTGTCCGGGTTCGAGCTGGGAGACGGCAGTGTGGCCGCGGTCGGAGCAGCCAAGCGCGGCACGCACGCCAAAGCCGCGTTCGGTGAAGTTGAGTCCATTGCGGGCGGTGCGGCCAACGCCGTCATCGGGAACCCAGCGGAGATGGTCGAGCGCAACGCCGCCCTGCAGCATGAGGTCTTCGATGAGGCGACCGACCGGATTGTCAACCAGTGCGGTGACGATGGCGGTGCGCTGGTCGAAACAGCGGCGCAGGCCGCGCGCGACGTTGTATTCGCCGCCGCCCTCCCAGACGCTGAAGCTGCGTGTGGTGTGGATTCGGGTGATGCCGGGGTCGAGCCGGAGCATGACTTCGCCGAGGGAGATGAGATCGAAGCGGACAGATTGGGCGGAGGGTATGTGCATGCGGATTCCTGAGCGTGTGTGGCGATGGTTACTGGTTGACGCCGCTGGCCAGATATCCGCCATCGACGACGAGAATCTCTCCGGTGACGAAGGAGGCCGCGTCGGAGGCCAGATAGATGGCGGCACCGACCAGCTCTTCCGTCCTGCCGAAGCGACCGATGGGGGTGCGCAGCAGGATCTCCTGCCCGCGCGGCGTGCTGTCCAGCAGATTGGCGTTGAGATCGGTGCGGAAGACGCCGGGTGCGATGGCGTTGACGGTGACGCCGTGGCGGGACCACTCGACGGCGAGGGACTTGGTGAGCGAGCCGACGGCGGCCTTGCTGGCGGCGTAGGCGGCCACCTCATAGAAAGCGACGAAGGTGGACAGGGAAGCAATGTTGAGAATGCGGCCGTAGCCGCGGGCCAGCATGGACTCCGCGAAGACCTGGCAGGCGCGCAGGGTGCCGGTCAGGTTGGTGTCCAGGATGAGATTCCAGTCCTCTTCGGCGAAGGTGAGCGTGGGGGCGCGGCGGGTGATGCCGGCGCAGTTGATGAGGATGTCGAGTTTGCCGTAGGCCTGCAGGATCTGGTCGCGCAGTGCGACGAGCGAGCTGCGGTCGGTGACGTCGGAGACCGACTCCAGCGTGGAGCGGCCAAGGGCGCGAATACGGGCTGCGGTCTCTGCCACCTGTGCGGCGCGGCGCGAGGAGGCGATGACGTCGGCACCGGCCTCGGCCAGTCCCAGCGAGAGCGCGTAGCCGATGCCGGAGGTGCCGCCGAGAACGAGTGCCGTTTTGCCGGAGAGATCAAAGAGCGGAGCAGGCATGGTGCCATCCTGAAAGGAGTTCGAGAAGCAGGGGTAAAACGGTTTGCAATCCGGGAAATCTGTTTCCCTGAGCATTGTAACCGCAGGCGGAAGGTGTGGGTTTTGGCGCGCGCCGGGGAAGTGGCAACCGCAGGGCGGACTTTCTGCAGCAGGCCGGAGACGATAGGCTGGGAGAGTATGCTTTCCCTGCAAAATGCGGCCATGCGATTTGGCCCACGGATCTTGTTTGAGGACGCGAACTGGCTGATTACGCCGCAGGAGCGCACGGCGCTGGTGGGCGGCAATGGCGCCGGCAAATCGACGCTGATGAAGCTGCTGGCCGGCGAGGAGTCGGTGGGGCAGCTGGATCGCGGCTCGATTGAACGGACGCGCGGGCTGTCGATGGGGTATCTGCCGCAGGATGGTCTGCGCATGACGGGGCGGACGGTCTTTGAGGAGTGCCTGACCGTGTTTGACTCGCTGCGGGCGATGCACACGGAGCTGGAGGAGCTGGCCGGCGCGCTGGCCACGCTGGACCACGAAGGTGCGGAGTATGCAGCGGTTGCCGAGCGATTCTCGCTGCTGCAGAGCCGCGTGCAACTGCTGGATGGCTATGCGCTGGATGCGCAGGTGGGCAATGTGCTGGGCGGTCTGGGCTTTGACAAGCAGGATTGGAAGCGCAATACGGAGGAGTTCAGCGGCGGATGGCAGATGCGGATTGCGCTGGCCAAGCTGCTGCTGGCACGGCCCAACCTGTTGCTGCTGGACGAGCCGACGAACCATCTGGATCTGGAGACGCGCAACTGGCTGGAGGAGTATCTGCGCGGCTATCCGTTTGGGTATGTGCTGATCTCGCATGACCGGTATTTTCTGGACGTGACGGTGGATCGCACAGTGGAGCTGTGGAACAAGCGGCTGCATATCTATGCCGGAAATTATTCGAAGTATCTGCAGGCACGCGAAGAGCGACGGACGCAACTGGCGTCGGCGTATCGCAACCAGCGGGAGCAGATCGAGCACCTGGAGGCGTTTATCCAGCGCTTTCGCTACCAGGCGACCAAGGCCAAGCAGGTGCAGAGCCGGATCAAGGAACTGGAGCGGATCGAACGGATCGAGATTCCGGACGAAGAGCCGATGGTGCACTTCCGATTTCCGCAGCCGCCCCAGTCCGGCCGCACGGTGGCTGCCGTGGAGCAGGCAGGCAAGCGCTATGGGGACAAGGAAGTGCTGCGGCAGGTGAGCTTCACCATCGAGCGCGGCGACAAGATTGCGCTGGTGGGAAAGAATGGCGCGGGAAAATCGACGCTGATCCGGATGCTGGTGGGGGCGGAGCAGCCCAGCAGCGGGAGCCTGAAGCTGGGGCACAATGTGCTGGCGGAATATTTTGCGCAGGATCAGTACAAGGTGCTGGACCCGGCGGAGACGCTGCTCGGATCGATCAGCCGTGCGGCACTGCGCGTGCCGGAGGTGGAACTGCGGTCGCTGCTGGGATGTTTTCTGTTCAGCGGAGACGATGTGTTCAAGACGCTGGGAGTGCTTTCCGGCGGAGAACGGAATCGGTTTGCGCTGGCACGGATTCTGGTGTCGCCCTCGAATTTTCTGCTGCTGGATGAGCCGACCAACCACCTGGATATGCGCGCCAAAGAGGTGCTGCTGGAGGCGATTGAGAACTACACGGGAACGGTGATCTTTGTCTCGCACGACCGCTATTTTCTGGATCGGCTGGCAACGCGCGTGCTGGAGGTGAGCGACGGGACGGTGACGAGCTATCCGGGCAGCTTTCCGGAGTATATGCGGGATCGGGAAGCCGAGATGGAGCGCGCCGAAGGCAGGGTGCGCGAGGCTGCTGCGCCTGCGCAGAGCGTGTCGATGGCACAGCCCAGCCAAGCCGTGCAAGCTGCTGCATCCGGTGCCGCGGGCGAATCGGCAGCCGAGGCCGGTGCAGAGGCAAAGCCACGGGTACGACGACTGAATCCGATCCGCATCCGGCAACTGGAGGAGCGATGCGCGTTTCTGGAAGAGGAGATTCCTCGGCTGGAGGCAGCAGTGGCCACAACCGAGGCCGGACTGGGCCAGTATGTGTCGGCAGCGGAGACGGAACGGCTGACGCAGCTGCTGGCCGGGCTGCGCGAGCAGCTGGCGGCAGCCACGACGGAGTGGGAAGAAGGCATGCTGGTGCTGGAGGAGCAGGCCAACGCGGTCTAGGGCCTGGGAATTGTCCGTCTGCTGCGGATGCGGTAGTCTGGGGCTGATGCTGCAGCGGCTGAGCCTCGGATTGATTCTGGCGGTTGTGCTGGCCCCGTTTTCCGGGTTGGCCTGCGCGCTGCACTGTGCCGCGCTGCACGCAATGCCGGGAACAGCCGTTTCCCAAGGGAGTTCCTGCTGCCCGCAGGGCATGGACCAGCCGATGCAGGGTCATGCTGCGGCGTTGTATTCCGGTGCTGCTGCTGGTGGCCATTGCCTGGCTGCGCTGCTGGCCGAAGCCTCCACGGTGGCTGCGGTTCGGTTGCCGCGCGGGCATGAGTGGTCGGCTGCATGCGTGCCTGACGCTGCGTCCATCCACAAGATCCTGCACAGGAAAACGACACGCGTGTCGCTGACGGCTGCGAGGGGTGGATTGCCGCGGCTGCACTGTTCTCCGCTTCGTATTTGATCCTGAATCCAGTTGCTGTTGGTGGAAGCACTGTGCGACGGGCATGCCCGACGAGCGCAGGGGCACGGAAGTGGCGATGGCAGCAGCCTGCGGGAGCGCGTTAACCCTTGTGGGCAGGGAAGTGGGTGCAGCATGGAATGGGAGCGAGGCGATTTGCGGCCGATGAGTCGGCGCGGCTTTGTGCTGGGCGTGGCCGCCAGCGGATGGTCGCTGGCCGCGGGATGGGCTGCGGCGCAGGGATGGTCTGCGGCGCAGGGAGCAGGTCGGGTGCCGTCTGCAGGGCTGCAGGGGCGGCATTTCGAGCTGGTTGTCGACGAGCAATGGGTGAATCTGACGGGAAGGCGGCGACGTGCGACGCTGGTGAACGGGATGTTGCCTGGGCCCACGCTGCGCTGGCGCGAAGGCGAGACGGTCACGGTGGGCGTGACCAACCATCTGCGTGCGTCCACGTCCATTCACTGGCATGGAATCCGGCTGCCTTCGGGGATGGATGGCGTGCCGGGTTTGAGCTTTGCCGGGATTGCGCCGGGGGAGCGGTTTGAGTATCGGATTCCGGTGCTGCAGCGCGGGACGTACTGGTACCACAGCCACAGCGGATTTCAGGAACAGACGGGACTCTATGGCGCGCTCATCGTGGATGGCAGCGGGCCGGAGCCGGTGGAGACCGAGCGCGAGCATGTGCTGGTGCTCTCCGACTGGACCGATGTGGCGCCGGAGACGATCTTCAGCAACCTGAAACAGCAGAGCGACTATTACAACTATCACCGGACGACGGTGGTGGATTTTCTGCATCAGGCGCGTGCGCAGGGGCTGCGCCCGGCAACGGAGCAGGCGGCGATGTGGGGACGGATGAACATGAGTCCTTCGGATATCGCCGATGTGACCGGTGCGGCCTACACCTATCTGCTGAATGGACAGACGCTGCGCGGGAACTGGACGGGAGCGTTTCGCGTGGGAGAGCGGGTGCGGCTGCGCATCATCAACGGCTCGTCGATGACCTTCTTCGATCTGCGGATTCCAGGCCTGAAGATGACGGTGATCGAGGCCGATGGCAATGCGGTGGAGCCGGTGGATGTGGACGAGATTCGGCTGGCTCCGGCGGAGATTTACGACGTGGTGGTGCAGCCTGCGGAGGCGCGCGCGTACGGAATCTTTGCGCAGGCGGAAGATCGCTCCGGCTACGCCTGGGGAACGCTGGCTCCGCAGACGGGTATGCAGGCAGCCGTGCCGCCGATGGACCCGCGACCGGTGCGCTCGATGCAGGATATGGGCATGGCAGGCATGGGCGGCATGAAGGGCATGGCCGGGATGGCGGATATGCGCTCGATGCAGGACAGGGCGCAGATGCATGGAGACTCCCACGCTGCGCCGCCGCAGAGCCAGCCGGCGGTCGCAGCAGGCGGAGTGCCGTTTCCCGGACCGCTGCCGCAGCCGGGGCCGGGCGTGCCGCCGCAGAAGCTGCCTGCGGTGCCTGCGCTGGATGCGCCGCTGCCTGCGCATTCGGAACTGCGGCTGGGTCCGCAGGTGGATAACGTGGCCATGGAGGTGCATGCGCGCCTGGATGAGCCCGGCGATGGACTGGAGGGAAAGGGACGGCGCGTGCTCTGCTACGCCGATCTGCGCGCGCGCTATGACGGTGTGGATCCCCGGCCACCGGGGCGGACGATTCTGCTGCACCTGTCCGGCAACATGGAGCGCTATGTCTGGGGATTCGATGGGAGGAAGTTCTCCGATGCGCGGCCGATTCGCATGCGCGTGGGCGAGCGGGTGCGGGTGGAGCTGGTGAATGACACGATGATGGAGCACCCGATCCATTTGCATGGCTTGTGGAGCGAACTGGAGACGGGCAACGGGATGCGGAATCCGTACAAGCACACGATTGTGGTGAAGCCGGCCGAGCGGGTGCGCTATCTGGTGACGGCGGACACGCCGGGACTCTGGGCCTTCCACTGCCATCTGCTGTACCACATGCATGCGGGGATGTTTCGCGTGGTGGAGGTGACGGCATGAGGGCTGGATTCTGGATGCTGCAAGGGAAGTGGCTGCCGGTTGCCGCATGGGCTGCGCTGGTGTGTGCGGGTTTGGCCGGGCCTGCTGCGGGTGCGCAGTCCATGACGGCCGGCATGCCGCCGATGCAGTGGACGCACCTCTGGCTGGATCAGTTGGAGGCGCGGACGGCGGGTCCGGTCTCCGGATTTCGCTGGGATGGCGAGGCCTGGCATGGGGGCGATACGAACCGGCTGTGGGTGAAGTCGGAAGGGTTGGCCGAAGCTGGCATGGTGGAGGATGGGGATCAGGAACTGCTCTATGATCGTCCGCTGCCGCGCCTGCGGTATCTGGATGGTCAGGTTGGATTGCGTGCGGATCTGGACTCCGGGCCGGCGCGGGCGTGGCTGGCGTTGGGTGTGGAGGGATTGGCTCCGTATCATCTGCAGGTGGCGCCGACCCTCTATCTGCGCAATGGCGGTCGGGTGGCCGGGCGCGTGATGGCGATGGAGGATCTGCTGCTGACGCAGCGGCTGATTGCGCAGCCGGAGGTGGAGCTGAACCTGTACAGCCGGGATGATCGGCGGCGCGGCGTGGGTTCGGGCTTGTCCGAGGTGGATGCGGGGTTGCGGTTGCGCTATGAGATCAGGCGCAAGCTGGCTCCCTATGTGGGGTTTGCCTGGAATGGCAGGCTGGCGGATGCGGCCTCCTTTGCCCGGCAGGCGGGGCAGGCGGCGTCGGACCCAAGTTTTGTCTTCGGGCTTTTTGTGTGGCGATAACGGAAATGCGCGCAGCAGCAACCGATACCGCCCTGTGAGGCTGCGTGATCCCGGGCCGCATACAATAGGAACTGGAGCCAAGGCTGCATGTCGCGCAACTTTTATGGATTGGCTGCAACGCTGGGTGTGCTGGCGGTACTGTCGGCCGGGATGGCCTTTGTGCCGTCCAGTTTTCAGCCCGGTTTGCCCGCCAACGGAACACTCTGGAAGTCGCTGTCCCTGATGCTGCTGGTCGGTGGGCTGGCCTCGGCGCTGGTGGGGATTATGACGCATCTGTTTGAGCAGGTGGACCGGCGCAGCGAAGAGCGACGGATGGCAGAACGAGCCCGCAGGCGACGATCCTGAGGGATGAGGCAGGGTGCGCAGCGCACCGAAAGGCAAGAGGAACATGTACGAAGTGACGGTGGAATCAGGATTTTCTTCGGGGCACTATCTGCGCAACTACCGCGGCAAGTGCGAGAACCCGCATGGACACAACTACAAGGTTTGCGTGACGCTTGTGGGTCGGGAGCTGGATGAGGCCGGATTGCTACTGGACTTCAAGCTGCTGAAGCAGGTGATGCGCCCGGTGATTGAGCGCATCGATCATCAGATGCTGAATGATCTGGAGCCGTTTACGCGCATCAATCCGTCAGCGGAAAATCTTGCCCGGTATTTCTATGAGGAAACCAGCGCGCAACTGCTGGAGATGACCCAGGGTCGGGTGCAGGTGAAGGATTGCACGATCTGGGAGACGGATACGACGACGGCAACCTACTACGAGTAGTCCGGAATCCGCATGCGGCTGCGATGCGCAGGTGATGCTGCGCTGGAGCTGATCAACACTGCACAAAACTGATTAGGGCTGACTGGCGATGGCCAGCGCCTTGCGCAGGAAGGCATCTTCGGGAAATGCGGCGAGATACTGCTGCATGACCGCGACGGCCTGCGGGTACTGCTGGGCATCGATCATGCGCAGGACCAGATCGTGGCGCCGATTTTCATTGAATGGGTCCAGATTCGCAGCCTGCCGTGCGAAGGCAACGGCGGATTCTGCATGGCCCAGCCTGGCATCGATGGCCGACAGATCCGCATAGACGGCCGGTTGGTTTGCGTCCAGCTTGGCCGACTGCAGCAGATGGGTGCGGGCATCGGCGGTGTCTCCCTGTTTCCATTCGCGATGGCCGAGCAGGGCCAGCACGTGTGCGTTTTGTGGCTGCTGTGCAGCCAGACGGGTGAGCAGCCGGTCATAGTCCGCCTGATAGTGCGGGTGATCGCGGCGCAGCTGGTCGTAGGCTTCCAGCAGGGTGAGCGGGGATGGCGGCGCGCCGGATTCGCTGTCGAGGTCGATGAGGTCAGGCAGCGTGGCCGTGGTCTGATGAAAGGCGATGGCCGGAAACGGCTCGGAGGCATTGCGCACGATGCGGTGGTTGGTGAGCGCGCTGTGGGAGAGCGCCAGATCGTCGCGCTTGGGCATGTGGCAGCCGATGCAGTTGTCCGCCGGTGTGGTGGCGTGGCGCAGGGCTGCCGGTTCCGTGCAACTGGACCGGGTGTGGCACTGCAGGCAGCGGGAGTTGAACCAGGCCGGGGCTTCGGCATGCGTGGGTTCCACATGCGGATCGTGGCAGGTGATGCAGCGCATCTGCTGCGCAGCGGACTGGCGGAGACTGGCGCGATAGCACTTGCTCAGAATCATGGAGTAGTAATGCTGGACGTGGTCGCGCGTGGGCGGATGCTCAGGCGTGGGCGGAACCATGAGGATGGCCATGACGCGTTGCAGCGGCTGGCCTGGACGGAAGTCGAGGTAGGATTTGCCGGGCTCGAAGGCGCGGGCATCGCCGGTCTGATGGCAGGACATGCAGATCTCATCGGAGCGCTGGCGGCTGAGATGCTCCGGGTTGACGATGGTGGGATCCTTGCCGGGAGCCCAGGCCTTGCCGGCGTTCATGGCCTGGACATGCGCGGAGCCTGGGCCGTGGCAGTTTTCGCAGCCGATGGCCAGCTGTGAGAAGGCCGGCTCCTGATATTTTCCGAGTACACCGGCAACAGGACGCGGACGCCCGCTGTGGCAGAAGATGCAGCCCGGCGCAACGATGCGATTGAAGCCGTAGTCTCCGCGCTGATAGCCGGGCGACAGATCCCAATGCGCGATGCTGGGATAGTAGGACGCGGGAGCTTCCGTGAGATAGCCCTGGCGATCCACGATGCCGCCAAAGCCGTTGGCATCGGCACCGATGATCCAGCGCAGGGGGTGGGTGTCGCGGAAGATGGCATGGCCGTCGGCGGCCAACTGCCATTCGCTTTGCAGAACCGTGCCGTTGGCGACGGCGATGGCGTAATGACGATCGAGGGCGGAATTGTAAAAGCTTTGCGGAACACCGAAGTGCTGCACGGCATCGGGGGTGGCAGGAACCATGGAGCGCCCCATGCTGCTGCGGGAAAAGCTGGAGGCGATGGCCGCATGGCAGGGCTGGCAGGATTGGGAGCCGAGATAGGAGGCATCTGCCTGCACTTGACGTGCATGGGCGGGCTGCGCAATGGCGCGAGGCCACTGCGCAACCGATGCCACGGACAGAAGACACAATGCCCCCATCCGTACAATTTGCTTGGCTTTCGGCTCCCAACGAGCAGAAAGGTTCCCGGGACAGCGCCCGCGAAGCCAGCCGATTGTCATGTTCAAGATGACGATGCGGTGACGGGGAAAGTTTCAACCGGATGGACTGCGTTGGGTGGGGATGGGTTCAGGATGTGGGAGGCTACTGCTGTGCGATGGCCAGCGCCTTGCGGATGAAGTCGTCCTCGGGGAAGAGTGCCAGGTACTGGCGCATGGCCGCGACGGCCTGATCGTACTGCTGGGCATCGATGAGGCGGGCAATCAGAGTCTTCTGGAGTGGCGCGGCGTAGGGGTCGTGGGCAACGGCCTGCTGCGCGGATTGAATGGAGCCGGCAGTGTCGCCGGAGCGGGCCTGCGCCTCGGAGAGATCGACCCAGGCCTCGGGTTGCTGGGGATTGGCCTGCAGCGCCTGACGAAGATGGTTGATGGCTTCCGTGTAGTGCTGATTGAGAAGATCGCGATGCCCGAGGTTGGTCTGCACGACAGGGTCGGCGGCATCGGTTTGTTCCAGCTGGCCCAGGGTCTGGAGCCAGTCATCATGCAGGGCAGGCTCGCGATCCATGAGCATGCGATAGGCAAGCATGCGCGTGCGCAGCGCCGGAACGGGAGCGGACGGGGATGGATCGAGATGGACCAGGTCCGGCATCTGCGGCGTGGACTGCTGGTAGATGGAGTCAGGCAGTGCTTCGTCGGGTCGCGCGAGGATGCGATGGTTGGTGGCCGAGGTGTGGGAAATGGTGGTGATGGGCCTGCGCGGCATGTGGCAGCCGATGCAGTTGTCGGCCGGAGTGGTGGCGCGGCGCAGCGCAACGGATTCCGTGCAACTGGAGCGGGTGTGGCATTGCAGGCACGTGGGGTTGTAGTAGGCGGGGGCTTCGGCGTGGGTTGGCTCCACGTGAGGGTCGTGGCAGGTGGTGCAGCGCATCTGGTGCGCGTCGGGCTGGCTCAGGCTGGCGCGGTAGCACTTGCTCAGGATCATGGAGGAGTATGGCTCCAGATGATCCTTGTCCGGCGGCTGCTGGCGCGTGGGAGCGATGGTGAAGATGGCCAGGGTCTTTGCCAGTGGCTGGCCGGGACGGAAGTCCTGATAGGTGCGTCCGGCTTCCAGAATGCGCGCATCGCCCAGCTCATGGCAGGACATGCAGATATCGTCCGAGAGCTGGCGGGTCAGGCGGGCGGGATTGACGATGGTCGGGTCCGGGCGGGAGTGGTGGTTGCCCCGGTCCATGGCCTCCACGTGGGTGGAGCCGGGCCCGTGGCAGTTTTCGCAGCCAATGGAGAGGTGCGAAAAGGGAGGTTCCGCGTATTTGCCATCGATGCCGGCGATGGGCTGGGGACGTGCGCTGTGGCAGGAGATGCAGCCGGGCTGGATGATGCGGTTGAATCCGTAGTCGCCGTGCTGGTAGCCGGGCGACAGGAGCCATTTGCCGGCCTGGGTGTAATAGGACATGGGTCCCTGAAACAGATAGCCGCCGCGGGTGAGCAGGCCTCCGATGCCGTTTTCCCCGGTGCCGATGATCCAGCGGATCGGATGCGTGGAGCGAAAGACCTCCTGATCGGCGGTGCCAGGCGCAAGCTCATACTCCGACTGCCAGAGCTTTCCGTCCTGTGCGTAGACGGTGTAGGAGTGATGCGTGGTGGGATCGGTGTAGGAGGCTGGAAGATGCAGCGTGGTGAGCAGGCGCGGGGAGATGGCAACCATCGAGTGGCCCATGCTTGCCTGGGCAAAGCTGGTGGCAATGCCTTCGTGGCAGTCGGCGCAGGCTTCCGAACCGACGTAATGGGCTGTGGCTGCGCTGGAGGTTGACTTTTGCGCAGCGGGAGGATGCGTGGCGACTGTGCGTCGGGCAGCGGCAAAGGCTGGCAGCGGAGCTGCCGCGAGCAGTGCCAGCAGGCGGAAACGCAACTTTGTCGGAGATCGGAACATGAGATGCCGCTAGACCTAAACCCACTGTTGCAGGCGATTCGGCATCCTGTCCAGTTCTGAGCCCGGGGTGTGGATCAGGACTGGAATCAGAACTGGACAGGATGGCTGGTTTGCTTAGCGCATGCCGTCGAGGATGGAGCCGACGATGCCGCCAACCACACCGCTCTGGACATTCTCCTGCGTGTTGGCTGGCAGGTAGGGCTGAATCTGATGCGCGAGTTTGGCGATGGGCAGGGTCTGCAGCCAGATGCGGCCAGGACCGGTGAGTGCGGCCAGAAAGATGCCGTCGCCGCCAAAGATGAGATTGCGAATGCCGCGCACCGTGGTGATCTGGAAGCTGACCGAGGCCTGGAAGGCACCGACGTGGCCGGGATGGACGAGGAGTGTTTCGCCGGGCGCCAGATCGCGCGGAATCACTTCGCCGGAGAGCTCCAGCCATGCGGTGCCGTCACCGCCGACGCGCTGAAGCAGGAAGCCGTCGCCGCCAAAGATGCCGGCACCGAGCGACTGCTGGAAGCCGACGGAGAGCTGAATCCGCTCCGTGGCGCAGAGGAATCCGTGGCGATGGATCATATATTCCTGACCGGGATGAACCTCCACGGGCACGATGTGGCCGGGCACGCGGGTGGCAAAGGCGACTTCGCCGGGCGCGCCAAAGGCTCGATACTCGGTCATGAACAGGGAGCCGCCGCCGACCACACGCTTGAGGGTGCCAAAGAATCCGCCGCCGCCGCCGAACTGCGTGTGGGTGGTCATCTGGACGGAAGGCGACATCCAGGAAAGCTCTCCGGCTTCAGAGATGATGCAGTCGTTGTGGTCAAGCTGAAATTCGAGGACCGGCATGGTGGTTCCGACGATGCGCGACTGCATGGCTGGGACTCCTTGAAGGGAATGCGGGGTTTTGCGACGGCAGATTGGGCCTGCGCCGCTTCGCAAGCAGTATAGAACGGAGCTTAGGGCCAGTTCCCACTTCTGGGGTGGCGGCGACGGGAGGCCATTTTGGCCAGATCAAGGAGTGAGGAGTGACAGATACCGGGCGTATCTTAGCGACGAGCGACGCAGAGATGGGGAAAAATGGCCCCCGTCCCTTCGGGTTGCGGGGAAAATCCGGCCATACCTTCGTTGTCGTCCTCACCTGTGGGGCCGCCACAGCCTTCGGACTCC
>JAJZGG010000099.1:3011-8696 GCA_021804965.1 Acidobacteriota bacterium | reverse complement strand
CCCCTGCGCATCCGCCGCCGATTCGATTGTGACCACACGCACAGGCTCCCGCTCGGCAATCGCGCGATAGGCCGCATGCACGCGTGCAAAGAACGCATCCTGCTCGGCTTCGAACCGACCTTCGTCCTGCCTGCCTGCTGCGCGCTCGTTGCGTCGCCGCGCCCGTTGCAGCGCCACCTCCATCGGTGGCAGCAGCAGCACCGTCAAATCCGGCATCAGCCCCCCGCACACCAGCGCGTGCATCGCCTGCACCAGCTCGCTGCCCAGCCCGCGACCACCCCCCTGATAGGCCTCCGTCGAGTCCGTAAACCGGTCGCACAGCACCAGCCGTCCCGCCTCCAGCGCCGGGCGAATGATCTCCGCCAGCGACTGCGCCCGGTCGGCAAACATCATCGCCAGCTCCGCCCGCGCGTCCATGCCGCCCGTTTGGCTGTCCAGCAGCAGCGCCCGAATCCGGTCGCCCACCGCCGTTCCGCCCGGTTGCCGCGTCATCACCGGGTTCACCCCGCGCTCCCGCAGCCATGCCTCCAGACGCCGAATCTGCGTCGTCTTGCCCGACCCATCCACCCCTTCCAAACTGAGGAAAAATCCCTTCACGCGGCCCACCCTCTCACGCCGGAGTCTACCATTCCGCTTCCCACCCCTTCGCATTTGTGAATATCAGTTGACAAACCATCCACTGGAGGCGCGAAAATCAATGGTCCTTTCAACTGGAGGAGCCGTCCCCATGCCCCGCAACGCACTCCCGCTCTTTGCCGGCCTTTTGATCGCCGCTGCCTCCCTCGCAGCCCCGTCTGCCATCGCCCAGAACCTCACCCTCGAGGGCCAGACCGGCGGCTTCATCACGCCCACCGCCTACGTTGCGCCCGTCGCTCCCCACAAACACTTTTCCATTCCGGAGCTGGGCTACCACTTCGTCGCCGCCGGCTCGGTCATCGGCAACGTCCAGACCGTCAGCATCACCGAGGGCATCGGCAACCACCTTGAGTTCGGCTACACCCGCAGCATCCACACCAAAGGCTCCAATCCCGACTTCAGCACCCTCTGGAACTACTCCGGCATGAACATCTTCCACGGCAAAACCGTCCTGCTGAAGGAGAACGCCTTCCATCGCAAATGGATGCCCGGCCTCGGTGCCGGCTTTGTCGTCCGCACCGGCGACCACTTCGTCTCCGGCGCCATCGCCAACACCTCCTATAACAACGAGGACGTCTACATCGCCGCCACCAAGACCGCCCTCAACCTCAAGGTTCCGCTGCTCATCAACGTCGGCTTCAAGATGACCAACGCCGTGCTCTTCGGCCTCGGCGGCCAGTCCACCCGCTTCGGCGGACGCTGGTTCGGCGGCATCGGCTTCCCGCTGCCCGGCCCCTGGCACACCGCCTTCGTCCCCGCCGCCGGCTTCACCCAGGAGCCCTACCACGTCAAGAACCTCAACCAGGAGATCCCCGGCGGCGGCCGCATTCCCACCACCCTCGACTACGCCGTCCGCTGGACCCAGCGTGAGAATGCCCGCTTCTCCATCGACTTCGGCATCGGGCAGGTGGCCGGCAACATCGGCTCCACCACCATCCCGACCACCTCCAGCCTCGTCGTCGTCCCCGTTAACCTTCAGGCCCGGCACGTCATTGGCTTCGGCGGCACGTACCGCTTCTAGCAGCACAGCCCCCGCAGACCGGCTATCATGAAACTAGGCCGCCAAGCGCCGCAGCCAGCATCTGGCCGCTCTCTGCACTCGCCGGTCGGCATCTTCCAAACTGCTAAGGACACATCATGGGTTTCAACTGCGGCATTGTGGGCCTGCCCAACGTCGGCAAGTCCACGCTCTTCAACGCCCTCACGGAAACAGCCGCCGCCGAGGCAGCCAACTATCCCTTCTGCACCATCGAGCCCAACGTCGGCCGCGTGGCCGTCCCGGACCCGCGCCTCGCCATCCTGGCCCGGCTCGCCGGTTCGGAGAAGATCATCGCCACCCAGCTGGAATTCGTCGATATCGCCGGCCTCGTTCGCGGCGCCTCGCGCGGGGAGGGCCTGGGCAACAAATTCCTTGCCCACATCCGCGAGGTCGATGCCATTGCCCACGTCCTGCGCTGCTTTGAGGACGGCAACATCACCCACGTCGACGGCAACATTGACCCCGTCCGCGACGCGGAGACCGTCGAAACCGAGCTGATGCTCGCCGACCTCGACAGCCTCGAGCGCCGCGTCACCGCCGCCCAGAAAAAGGCCAAATCCGGCGACGCCGAAACCCGCGCCCAGCTTGCCGTCATGGAGCCGGTCCTTGACGCCCTGCGCGATGGCAAGCCGGCCCGCGCCGTCACCTTCGAGCCCGAGCAGCAGCGCATCCTCCACACCCTCGGCCTCATCACCTCCAAGCCCGTCCTCTACGTCTGCAACGTCGAGGAGTCCAGCGCCGGCACCGGCAATCGCTTCTCCCAGCAGGTGGAAGCCTTTGCCCGCGCCCAGGGTGCTGCCTCGGTCGTCGTCTCCGCCGCCATTGAGGCTGAGGTTGCCCAGCTCGGCGACGAGGCCGAAAAGCAGGAGTTCCTCGGCTCGCTCGGCCTGGCCGAAACCGGCCTTACCCGCGTCATCCGCGCCGGCTACGAACTGCTCGGCCTGCTCACCTTCTTCACCGTCGGACCCAAGGAAACCCACGCCTGGACCGTCCGCCGCGGCTCCAAGGCACCGCAGGCCGCCGGCGTCATCCACACCGACTTTGAAAAAGGCTTCATCCGCGCCGAAACCATCGCCTACGACGACTACGTCAACGCCGGCTCCGAGGCTGCCGCCCGCGAGATGGGCCGCATGCGCCTGGAGGGCAGCGACTACATCGTCCAGGACGGCGACCTCTTCCACTTCCGCTTCAAGGCCTAAAAAGCCGGGCATAAGCAGCAGGGCCGGTATCCCGGCCCGCTGCAGCCCTCCCCGTATTTCCGTTGCCATTGCCTTAGCCGCAGCCCATGCCTTAGCCGCAGCCCATGCCTTAGCCGAAAGCCCTTTTGGTTGTCATTCCCGAAGGGAATCTGCTGTTGTTTTTACTCTTGCTGTTGTTTTTGCCTTGCCTTTTGGTTGTCATTCCGGAAGGGATTCTGCTGTTGTTTCTGCTTTTCCCCTTCAGCCACCCGTCCCGCAGCGCCGCGCAACTTTCCGCCCACCCCCGTGTCTATCTCCGGCAGTTCCGGCTCTTCTGCGCCCGGCCTGTCATCCTGCAGCGGATTTTTCCGTCTCTTTTGTCAGGCCACCCAGAAAGGCCCCAGCGGCGCATCCAGCTTCCAAGCGCCGCAGACTGGAGATCGACCATGAAGCTTCCCCGCATCCTTCCGCTGCTGTTGCTTGCGCTTGTCACCGTCATCACGCCGGTCACCGCGCGCGCCGCCGTCTTTGTCAGCGTCGGCATTGCCCCGCCGGCCCTGCCCGTCTATGTGCAGCCGCCCTGTCCGCGTCCCGGCTTCCTCTGGACGCCCGGCTACTGGGCCTACGGTCCGGCCGGCTACTACTGGGTGCCCGGTGTCTGGGCTGCCCCGCCGGCCGTTGGCATGCTCTGGACGCCGCCTTACTGGGGATGGGGTGGTGGGGTGTATGTCTTCCATCCCGGCTACTGGGGCCCTCACGTCGGCTACTACGGCGGCATCAACTACGGCTTCGGCTACATGGGTGTCGGCTTCGTCGGCGGCTACTGGCACGGCGGTGAATTTGCCTATAACCGCGCCGTCATGAACGTCAACACCACCGTCATCCACAACACCTACATCAACCGCACCGTCGTCAACCGTTACACCGTCAACAACGTCAACCACGTCGCCTACTCCGGTGGTCCCGGCGGCATCAATCACCCGGCCACCCCGCAGGAGCGCATGGCCATGAACGAGCAGCACGCGTCGCCCACCGCCCAGCAGCGGCAGCACATTCAGGCCGCCGCCCGCGACCCGCAGCAGCGCTTCAGCGCCAACCACGGCCAGCCCCACACCACGGCCATGGCCCGCCCCATGTCCGCCCATCCCATGTCATCCATGCCCCGCGGCGGCATGAACGGCAACCGCCAGCCCATGAATCAGGGCTATCGCGGGAATCAGGGCTTCGGCAACAATCAAGGCTACCGCCCGCAGGCCCAGAACCGTGACCAGTACCGCGGCAATCAGGGTTACCGGCCACAAGCCCAGTACCATCCCCAATACCACCCCCAGGCCCGACCACCCGAGGGCGGCGGCCATCCCCACGGCGGTCGCTGGTAAAAGATCCTTCCCCCCGGAACAGAAACGCCGCCTGATCTCAGGCGGCGTTTCTCTTTGCCTTGTACCGGATTTTCGATGGACATAGCCCTAGCAGCGAAACTTCCCGATCCGTCACTTCAGCAGGCCAAACGACCGAGCCACATCCCACAATCCAAGGGTATACACGAATAACACCCCCACGGCTGTCACGGCTAACGACTTCATGCTCGCCATCCCGTCCGGTGTGGTCGTCAACTGCTTTGTGAACTCTTCGCTCGCCATACTGGAGTATCGGTTTGCGGCGTACATCATGCCAGCCACCAGCACAAACACGAGGACGATGGCCAGGAGAGCATTCTGCTGGGTGTACATGGGACGGAAATCCTTCCAGCCAATCCCAGCCGCTAACAGGCTCGGCAGCAGAATGCGGAAGCTGAGAAACCGTGATAGCCGATACAGCGGATTCCAGCTCGAAAGCTGACGAATAAAATCCTTCATCGAGATTGTTCCTCCCTGTGTGAGAATCTGAATCTGTTTTGAAATTGTGATGGCTTGTTGCTGCGCAACCTCCAACACCCCACCGGGCGATTCATCCATGATAATGCCCAACTCAAGCATAGTAATACGTGAGATTCTCCAGCGTTCACTGACAAACGGAACTACGCAACATATGTGTCACGCCAGCAACACCTCCAAATGCGGTGAACATTCCAGAGCAAGCACCTGGCATGTCGAGAATGCTATCTATAAAGGCCTCAGCGACAAGATTGGAGCAAAGAGCCATTAGTGCGGCTGATGCACCACCCGCCAAATTCTCTGTCTTCGATAGACCTGAACATACCTGAGCAGCAATACCGTTGCCTGTGCCGGATGATCGACCCCCTCCCGCACTCGAGGTCAATAGAATACGTGGCTGCAAGGTCCTATTTTGATAATTGGCGGGAACAATCTTTTGCCCTGCGATCATCAATTCCTGGGACAGTTGAACAAGGGAACTCGACAGACCGTTGCTCGATAGGGAATTTAGCGTTTGAATGTCGTCATTGAGGTTGGTTGTAAACATGTCGTGGACTTGTCCACTCACATCCCATCCTACGCGCGCACTCAACTCCTTCGATAACTGCACTTCCATCCCGCTGTGGTCAAGTGGCACTCCAGTCATCTCCACGTGATTCAGCATTTTGCTTGCTGCTGGGCGGATGAAGCTGTCAAAGTTGGTTTCCACCAAATGCTGCCCCGCCATGCCAAGCCAGAGGGAAGCATCCTGAAAATCCTGCGCGTTCAATTGACTCTGCAACGCTTTTGCAGTCAATCGAAGGCATTCTTCATTCAGCCCCTGCATGAGTGCAAGGCTTAACGGATGTACTTTTGTCGGGGGGGGGGGGGGGGGGGGGGTCGGGGGGGGGGGGGGACATCATGGCAAAGGCTGGCCGACGAGCTAAATAGGAACGGCCGGCTTTACAGAGGAGCGGAA
>JAJZGG010000099.1:0-3001 GCA_021804965.1 Acidobacteriota bacterium | reverse complement strand
GGGGGTAAGTGATTGGCTGGGGGTGGTGGCAAACAGGCCAAGGCTGGCAGTCGAGCTAAACAGGAAGCGACGTCTGTTCATCGGAGCAGAAGTCCTTTCAAGAGGGGAGTGAACTTATTGTTTGTAAAAGTGACATGGTTTCCGTGGAGCGTCAAGCGAAAAACGGACCTTGCATCATGAACTTTTCATGACACTAACTCCACTTCCACTGCGTCACTCGCAGCGCCGCATTCCGGCTATCTCCAGCTCCACGCCACCCAGCCCATCGGCGCGGCTGCTCTGCCAGCGCTCATCCATCCGCTCATTCAGCCGCACCCGATACGCCAGATCGATCCGGCTTCCGACCGCCAGTCCCATCTCCGCAGCCTGCGCCGCCAGCTTCCAGCCCACGGCCTTGATTGGCTCCATGCGCACGCCGCTGCCGCCGGGCACCACCTCCAGCCGGATATGCTTTTCCTTCATCACGCGCACCGGTGCCGTCAGCTCCACGCGCTCGGCCAGCAGCACCGGATCGGCGTTGCCGCGTCCGGTCGGCTCCAGCTTGCGCAGCCAGCCCACCACCGTCCCCGTCAGCCGCTCCAGCGGCAGCGCAGCGTCCATGCGCAGCGTATGCTCGGCCACCCGCCCGGCCATCCGTTCATTGGCAAAGCCCTGCACCCGCCGCTCCATCTCCGCCAGATTCTCCGCCGGCATGGCAAAGCCCACCGCGAAGGCATGGCCGCCAAAGCGCGTGAACAGTTCCGCGCACGGCTCAATCGCCTCCAGCAGCGGAAATCCATCGATTGACCGCCCGGAGCCATACGCCACGCCATCCTCCACGCTCACCACCAGCACCGGTTTGGCCGTCCGCTCCACCACGCGCGAGGCCAGAATGCCGATCACCCCGCGATGCCAGTCCTCTCCGGCCAGCACCAGCAGCTTTTTCTCCTCCAGCGCCGCATCGCTCTCCAGCCAGGCGTCAATCTGCTCCAGAATCGCCGCTTCCTCTTCGCGCCGCTCGGTATTCTGCCGGTCCAGCTTGGCGGCCAGCTCCAGCGCGCGTGCCCGGTCCCGGGTCGTGAACAGCTCCACCACCTCGCTGGCCACATCCATCCGTCCCGCCGCATTGATCCGCGGACCCAGCCGGAAGCCCAGGTCAAAGCTCGTCACCGCACGGGTCGTCACGTCCATTCCCGCCGCCTGCATCAGCGCCTGCAGCCCCACGCTGGACGGTCGCTGCAGCTCCTGCATTCCCACCGCTGCAATCACGCGATTCTCGCCTACCAGCGGCACCGCATCGGCCACCGTCGCCATCGCCGCCATCTTCAAAAACGATGGCAGAATCCGGCTCCGCGTACCCTCCCGATCCTGCCGCTCCAGCAGCGCCTGGGCCAGCTTCAGCGCAATCGCCGCCCCGCACAATCCCTTCTCCGGATACGGGCATCCCGGCTGGTTCGGATTCAGAATCGCGACCGCCACCGGCAGCCGTTCCCCGGCATCCGGCAGGTGGTGGTCGGTCACAATCACGTCCATCCCCAGCCGTCGCGCCGCCTGCGTCTCCTCCAGCGCGCGCATCCCCGTGTCCACGGTAATCACCAGCCGCACTCCATCCCGCGCCGCAGCCTCCAGCACGCCCGTCTGCAGGCCGTAGCCTTCGCGCAGCCGGTGCGGCACATGGAAGTCCACGCGCGTCTGCTGCGTCCCGGCGTCTCCGCGCGCAGCCAGCCGTTCGATGGCCGTCTTCAGCAGCACCACGGCAATCGTGCCGTCCACGTCATAGTCGCCATAGAGCAGAATCCGCTCGCCGGCCGCAATCGCGCGCTCCACCCGCTCCACCGCAGCCGCCATGCCCAGCATCCGCATCGGGTCGTGCAGATGATCCATCTCCGGATGCAGAAACCGGTGTGCCTCGGTCGCCGTCGTCACACCGCGCGCCAGCAGGATCTCCGCCAGCACCGGCGGCAGATGCGCCTCCCGTGCCAGTGCTGCGGCTGCCTCGCGGTCCACCGCCACCGGTTGCCAGCGCTGTCCCGGTCGCCGCCTTCCGGCCTGCTGCCTCCGGTCTGCGACTCCCTCGGCCTCGGTGCTCACAGCTCTTCGTCGTCCTCGTCGTCGATCACAATCTGCTGGAAGGCTTCAATGCTCTCCACCAGCTCCTGATAGTGCTCGTACCACTCGGTCGTCGTCTCATGCAGAAACACCACGCCCTGGTGCACAAATCCAAGCTGGATGTAGCCCACCTTGCCGGCGTGCTTCAGCAGCATCTGCGCTTCCACCGTCTCGTTGGCTTCCTCGTCCGGAAAGTGGATCTCCCCGGCCCGTTCCATCAGCTCTTCCAGCTCCTCGCGCTCCATTGTGACCTCGCTCATCGTCACAAACAGCGCTCCGGCATGCTTGGCCATCTCCACAAAGTCCTTCCAGGACTCCGGATTCTCCACGTCCTCCCACAGCACCGCCTGCACATCCTCGGTCACATACCCGGGCAGCCGCTTCATTCCGTGGCCTTCAATAAACGCGATCATGTCGTCTTTGAGCAAAATCAAATTATCCGTCGTCATAACCCTCCCATTCTCTCAGATTCCGTCCCGGTCATCCGGCGCAAATCCGCATCCAGCTCGCTCCACGCATCTTGCCGCGCTGCCACATGACCTTCGTAATCCACAATGGTTGGAATTTTCTCACGCCAGCCTCATCCTCTCCCCGTTGCTGCCGATATCCCTGTTGCCTGCGGCTGCATCCAGGCCCGAATTGCATTGGGCCCACAGCTCCCGCGGCAGTGGAGGGAATCATGCGATATACATCGGTTCTGTTGCTCGCGCTTGCCCTCACCGGCTCCATGCTTGTCCGCGCGCAATCCCCATCGCCTGCTGCAATTGAGCCCGGCTTGCAGCATGGAATTGATCAGGTCACGCTTCACCTCACGCTCCTGCATCCGCTGCCGGCCGGTGCGCGCTACCAGTGCCACGTTACGGCTGCGGCGCCCAATCTGCTGCCCGGCGAGTCCGTCACCGCGCTTGCGGTC
>JAJZGG010000098.1 GCA_021804965.1 Acidobacteriota bacterium | reverse complement strand
CGCGAAGCCCCGTTCGTCGCGTAGCACTCCGCCGTGATGCGCTCGTTCCAGTCGTGATACGGCGCTGCCGACTCCTGCGTCTCAACCGTCTCCAGCCACGGATTCTCCCGCGGCGGCTGATAGAAATGCCCGTGAATGCAGATGAATCGTTTCGCCACCGGCCACGCTCCCGCACTCATTGTAGCGGCATCCGACCCTCCCCCGTACCGGCAGCGAAACTCCCGCCGCCGTTCCCGTCCCGGAAGCAAAAACGAGGAAGCGCCAGCGGCACTTCCTCGTTTTGGGGTTGCGTTCCCGCCTCAGTGGCCCAGTCCGTCGTCCTTGTGGTAGTTCGGATACGGCGGCAGCGGGTAGCTCGGCACCGGATGCGCCTTCAGCTCCTCCATCACCGTCTTCACCGCGGTCTCCAGTTGCGGATCGCGTCCGGCGGCAAAGTCCTTCGGCGTGATCTCCGCCTCGATATCCGGCGCAATCCCGTGGTTCTCCACCTCCCACTGTCCATTCAGCCCATAGATCGCGTAGCGCGGTGCTGTCACGCTGCCGCCGTCCATCAGCCGTGGATAGCCGCCAATGCCCACCAGTCCGCCCCAGGTCCGCGTGCCCACCAGCTTGCCCAGTCCCGCCTTGCGGAAGTACCACGGCATCGCATCGCCGCCCGAGCCCGAGTTCTGGTTGATGATCATCACCTTCGGCCCGAAGATCGCGCCCACCGGATCGTGCTCCGGCTTGCCGTCCCGCTCAATGGCCATCGAAAGCGGCGTCCTGCGCAGCGCATCCACAATGTAGTCGGCAATAAACCCGCCTTCATTGTTGCGCTCGTCCAGCACCAGCGTCTGCTTGTTCAGCTGCGAGTAGAAGTAGCGGTTGAAGTTCGTATACCCGGCTCCGCCCGTGTTCGGCATGTACACATACGCAGCCTTGCCGCCGGACAACGCATCCGTCCGGCGCAGGTTCGCCTGAATCCAGTCCAGCTCGAGCAGTCCATCCTCGCTGGCCACCGGCACCACTGTCACCTCCCGCGCATCGCTGCCGTCGGCCTTCGTGCCCACACGAATCACCGTCTGCTGTCCGGCCGTTCCCGCAAAGGCGCGATACACATTCTCGCCCGCCTTCAGCTCCTGCCCGTTGACCGCCAGCAGGTATTCGCCTTCCTTCACCTCCACGCCCGGCACCGTCAGCGGAGAGGCCAGTCCCGGCGTCCAGTTTTCCCCGCCCAGAATGTGCCGGAACTGGTAGCGCCCGTCGGACACCGCATAGTCGGCTCCCAGCAGGCCCGTCTTCGGCGTCGGGTCCGGATGCCGCGGTCCGTTGATGAACATGTGCCCGATATTGATCTGCCCCAGCATCTCCGTGCACAGGTAGCTGAACTCGCTGCGGCTGGCCAGTCCCGCCAGATACGGCCGATACATCGCCTCTGCCTTCGCAATCGAAAGCCCATGCGTCCCCGGATCGTAGAGGAAGTCCCGCTCAATCCGCCACGTCTCGGCAAACATCTGCCGCCACTCCGCACGCGGGTCGATGGTCATCCGCATCTGGTCCATTGCCAGCGGCTTGCCCGGCATGCTCATCCCCGGCTTCAGTTCGTCGGTCTTGGCAATCGACCAGTGACCGCGCCCGCCCAGCAGGATGTGGCTGCCATCGGCGCTCACCGCCACCTCGCCCAGCGGACCGCTCACCTGCTCGGTCTTCCGATCCTTGGTCGTGAACCGCCACAGCCCCAGCAGCGCGCCGCCACTCTCGTCCGACGAGCGACCCACGGCCGTGTCCTCGGTCAGCAGCAGCACACCCTCCTTCGGCGCATAGAGCGCGCTGTAGTTGCGCGGACGAATCGGCAGCGCCAGAATCCGGTTGCCGATTCCCTCCAGATCGATGTGCGTCGCCGCCTTTGCCGCCGTCTCTCCGGCCTTGCCGTCGCTCTTGTCGCCATTCTTGTCTGCACTCTTGTCGCCAGCATTGTCGCCACTCTTGTCATCGCTCTTCGTGGCGGCCTTCGGCTTCTCGTCGTCGCTCTCCGGCGGCACCGGCGAAGCACCGTCCTTGGCCAGCACCATCGCATACACGCCATACTCCTGCGCCCGGTCCAGCGAGGACAGATCAATCCCCGCCCGGCTCGGCCCGTCATCGGTCGAGGCCAGGAAGTAGAGATACTTGCCCGAAGGATCAAACACCGCGCTGGCCGCGTCGCTCATCGCATCCGTCACCTGCGTCGATCGGTGTCCGGCCAGCGAGTACAGAAACACCGCCTGCAGGTCATTGGCCGCCTCGCGCGTATACGCAATCCACTGCGAATCCGGCGACCACTCCGGGCTTGTCGCATTCCCGCCAAAGCTGTCCCGGTGGCTCTGGTCCACCAGCACCGGTGCGCCGCCGCCCTTGCCATCCTTGTCCGGCACGTCCACATACCACAGCCGCTCATGCTTGTCCCGGTAGAGAATATGCTTCCCATCCGGCGACCACTTCGGATCGTAGAAGAAGCTCGGATGCTCGCCCAGATCAATCCGCGTCGCCTCGCCCAGGCCATTCTGCGCCTTCACATAAAGCGCATACTCGCCCGTCGCATCGCTGAAGTACGCAATCCGGCTCCCATCCGGCGACCACGCCGGACTGCGCTCCTCCACGCCCGGCGTCCGCGTCAGGTTGCGCGTATCGCCCTTCTCGGCCGGAACCGTAAAAATCTCCCCATGCGCGCCAAAGACCGCCCGCGCTCCGGTCGGCGAAATGCCATACGACTCAATCTCGCGCGCGACCACCTGCGCCGGATGCGCCTCCAACCCGTCCAGATCGCCATCGATCCGGATCGGCACCACATGGTCGGCTCCCGGCCGGTCCGGATTGCTCAGGTCCACCAGGTGAATCGATCCAAACTGCTCGTAGACCAGAGCTCCGGCTCCGGCCTGCATCGTCTTCAGGTCCAGCCCGTGATTGGCCTCCACCAGGCTCACCTGCTTCGTCTCCGTGTCATACCGATACAGGCTCACCGGACCGCGCCGTCCAAACGCCGTGCCTCCGGCCACCCGGTTCGACAGAAAATAAATCGAGTGGCCCACCCACACCGGATGCGTATCCGTCGTATTCTCCGACGGAATCTTTGCCAGATCCAGCGTCTTCAGGTTCACCACCCAGATCGGGTCATTCTGCCCGCCGTAGTAGACCTTCCACGCATCCTCCCAGCGCGTCACCGGCTCGTAGGCAATCGACCCGCCATCCGGCGAGTAGGAGCCTTCAAATCCCTCCCACAGCGGCAGCATCTCCGGCATGCCGCTGCCGTCTGCGGCCACCGTATACAGCCGGTTGAAGTGCCGCGGACTGCTCATCCCCGTCGAGATCAGCACTCGCTTTCCATCCGGCGTCCAGCCCACCACCAGGCTCCCGTCCGGATGCCAGGTCACGCGCTGCGGAATCCCGCCCGTCGCCGCCACCACATACACGTCATTGCCGCCGGCCCGCCGCTCGGTAAACGCAATCCGCATCCCATCCGGCGAGTAGAACGGTCCGGCCTCCACCGCGCCGGTCGAGGTCAGCCGCGTCGCCCGTCCTCCCGTGCGCGCCACCGTCCAGATGTCATCGGCATACAGAAACGCAATCGAACTCCGGTTCACGCTCGGGTTGCGCAGCAGCAGCGGCACCGCTGCCTGCCCGTCGCCGCCCTGCGTGTTTCCGTTCTGCCCGGTCATTCCAACCGCCATGGCCCCGCTGCCCATCAGCAGCATGCCCGCCGCCACCACCGCCAGCCTGCTCACCCATCCCCGCTTGCGCATCGTTCCTCCGTGCAAATCCATCCTCAAAATGCCCATCCTCATGCAGCCCTACGCATTCCCCTCTGCGCTTGTTCCATGCCGCTTCGCCGCACCTACCCCTGATGCGGATTCGTCAGCTCCGGCGATCCGCAAAACGACTCGAACCACCGGCTGATGTACACCTGAGCATGCGCCTCGCCGCAGAAGTGCAGCGCGCCGGCCCGATCCGCCTCTTCGCTTGTCCACTTCCACACCTGCAGCCGCGCATCCGAACACCGGATCACAAACCACCGCACCGGCGTCGCGCTTTCCGTCCGGCAAATCTCACACCTGTAGATTGTTCCGATCACGCCGCAACCCTCCTGCCTGTCTGCTGCCGCCGCGCTCCAGCCCCCCCCGCAGACGTCAGGCGCTCATTGTATCCCGAGCCCACCACCCCCACCACAGCAAATTCGCCCCCCTTGCCAATCCGCGCCCAATGCCCTAGCATCCACCTAGAGACCGGCCTGCAAAGCAGGTAGGGAAATAACTGCTGGTTGAACCAACATTCAACGAACAGGGACTCGACTCGAACAATCGGTTTTGTGTGCCGTGCCCGCCAGTCCGGGATGCCTAATGAACCGCGGGGAGTCCCACCGTCTTAGGACGGGTTCACCAGCACATGGACCTACGGCCCAGCGGGTCGGTTTTCTCTTTATCCGGAGCCCCATGCACCCTGTACTTTTCCACCTTGGCTCCCTGGTCCTTCCCAGCTACGGAGTTCTGGCCGCGCTCGGCGTCCTGGCCGCCCTTCTGCTCGTCCATCGCACCGCTCCGCTGGCCGGTCTCGATCCCAGCCACGGCTGGAATGCCCTCGTCCTGGCCCTGTTTTCCGCCATGCTGGCCTCGCGTGCGCTGCTCATCGCCCTCAACCTCGGCAACCTCCGCCAGCATCCCCGCTGGCTGCTTGCGCTTGCCCTGGTCCATCACCCGCTGCTCACCGGCATCGGCACCCTTGTCGGACTGCTTGCCATCCTGATCTACGCCCGCTGGGCCCGCCTTGCCCTGCTGCCGCTGGCCGACGCTCTGGCCGCTCCTATCGCCCTCGCGCTCGTCTTCGAGCAGATCGGCTGCCTGCTGGCCGGCAGCGACTACGGCATTCCGGCCGCCGACCACTCCCTCTGGGGATCCATCACCTGCACCAGCCCGCTGGCCGCCCGCTGGAGCGGCACCCCGCTCGGCATTCCGCTGGTTCCCGTGCAGCTTTACGCCGCCATCGGCGCTGCCATTGTCGCCCTGGCCGGTACGCTGGTCCTGCGCCGTCGCCGCACCGGCCACGCCCTGGCCACCGCGCTCGTCAGCCTCGGACTCGTCCTCTACCTCACCGAATGTCTCCGCGACTGGGAGGGCCGTGGCGTCCTCAGCCTGCCCGGTGCCGGAGCCGTTCTCGACGCGCCCCAGCTCGTCGCCCTGCTGCTCATCGTCGCCGGCCTGCTGCTGCTCGGCCGCAAGGAAGTCGCCCATGCCTGAATCCCGCAAACCGAGCTCCAAAGCCAAGCCCACCCGCCAGAAGCAACTCCGCACCGGCCAACCCGTCCCCGTGCCGCCCGCAGCTCTCGATCTCGACGACGATCTCGTCCTTGGCCCGGAGCTGGCATCGGCAGCAGATCAGGCCGAAGCAGGGCAAGAAACAGAGGATTTCGCCGAAGCAGGGCAAGAAACAGAAGATTACGCCGCAGCAGGGCAGAGCACAGCAGGGCAGGGAATGGCAGGGCAGGGAACTGCCGACGCATCCCCCATCCACCTGCTCGTACCTGTCGAAGCCGCCAACACCCGCCTCGATCACTTCCTCGCCACCGCTCTTGCCGCCACCCATCCCGGCCTCAGCCGTGCCCGCATCCAGCAACTGCTTGCCGCCTCCCGCATCACCTGCAACGGCCAGCCGGCCCGACCCTCCCTGCGCCTGCGCGGCGGCGAATTCCTCGAACTCCCCGTCCAGCCCGAGCGGCCAGCCGTCCTCACCCGCCCGGAGCCCATCCCGCTCACCGTCCTCCACGAAGATCCCTGGCTGGCCGTCATCCTCAAGCCGGCCGGACGCATGGTCCACGCCGGCGCCGGTGCCAATGACGAAGCCCGCGCCTCCGGCACCATCGTCAACGCCCTGCTGCATCGCTTCCCGCAGCTTTCCGCCCTCGGCGGACCGCTGCGCCCCGGCATCGTCCATCGCCTCGACAAGGAGACCAGCGGCCTGCTCGTCATCGCCAAAACTGACGAAGCCCACGCCGCCCTCGTCGAGCGCTTCGCCGCCCGCCAGATCACCAAAACCTACATCGCCCTCGTCGAAGGCCATCTCGAACCCGACGCCGGCACCATCGACCTGCCCATCCGCCGCGACTCCGTCCGCCGCACCCGCATGACCACACTGCCCGGCGACGGCGCACGCACCGCCATCACCCACTTCCGCGTCACCGAACGCATCCACTCCGCCTTCGGACGCTTCACCCTCCTTCGCCTTCGCATTGAGACCGGACGCACCCACCAGATCCGCGTCCACCTCGCCGCCCAGCGCCATCCCGTCGTCGGAGATAACCTCTACGGCGCCGCCGCCACCCTCCACGCCCATCCCCGCACCGGCAGCGTCCGCGCACCCCGCCAGACGCTCGCCCTCGACCGCCACTTCCTCCACGCCGCCGAACTGGCCTTCGACCACCCCTTCACCGGCCAGCCCCTGCACCTGGTCGCCGACCTGCCCGCCGACCTCACCACCCTCCTCGAAACCCTCCAGTCACCCCACCCCGGCACATAAGCCACCCCGGCTCACGCAGCCACACCGCGCTCCGCCGCTCCGGCTTGATAAAATCGCAGATGCAATGCTCATCCAACCCAGCTTCCGCCGCATCCTGCCTGCCGCTTCCCCAGCTTCCGCCGCCCGTCGCGCTATCCGCATCGCCGCGCGCCGTGCCGCTGCACCGCTCGCCTGCCTCCTGCTGAGCCTGCTTCCGGCCGCTGCGCAGCAGCAACCGGCACCGCAGCAGCCGCCGCTCACGCCGCTGCAGCAGAGCCCGGCAGCAGCCAGCTCCACACCCGCGCAGGGCCAGACCGCCGCACCCGCCGATCAGTCCACCTTCAAAATCGTCCGCAACGTCGATGAGGTCAACCTGCTGTTCTCCGTCACCGACCGTCACGGCAGCTTCATCCCCAACCTCAAGCTCGGCGACTTCGCCCTGCTCGACGACCAGAAGGCACCCGAGCGCGTCACCAGCTTCACCCAGCAGACCAATCTCCCGCTGCGCGTCGGCCTCGTCGTCGATACCAGCACCTCCATCCGCCAGCGCTTCGACTTTGAAAAGCAGTCCGCCACCCAGTTCCTGCTTCAGGTCCTGCGCTCCCGCGCCGACCGCGCCTTCGTCATGGGCTTTGACGCCACGCCCACCCTCACCCAGGACTGGACCAACGACATCGACTCCCTCCAGACCGGTGTCTCCAAGCTCCGCTCCGGCGGCAGCACCGCGCTCTTCGATGCCGTCTACTCCGCCTGCCGCGACAAGCAGCTCTCCCAGACCCGCGGTCAGGAGCCCGTCCGCCGCGCCATCGTCGTCATCTCCGACGGCAATGACAACCAGAGCCGCGTCTACATCGACGAGGCCATCAAGATGTGCGAGCGCGCAGAAACCATCGTCTACGCCATCAGCACCAACTGGACTCCCAGCCGCGGCCGTGGCGACGACAACCTCAAAAAGCTCGCCGAAGCCACCGGCGGCCAGGCCTTCTTCCCGCCCTCCATGGAAGAGATGGTCAACGGCTTCAACCGCATTCAGGAGGAGCTGCGCAGCCAATACCTGCTCACCTACACCCCGGCCGACTTCAAATCCGACGGGGCCTTCCGCCCCATCTACCTCTACTGCCTCGATCGCCGCTATCAGGTCCGCGCCAAAAAAGGCTACTTCGCTCCGCGCCCGTAGCCGCCACGCATAATCCGGCAACCCAAGTCTGTAACCTCAGGCACGCACTCCGCGTGCCTGTTCTGTTTCAGGACGATCCGCCCGCCGCATTCCCCATCCTGCCCGCATCTCTCAAACCATTCTCATTTTCCCCCGCCCATTGGCTTCCACTCAGGGTCCAATGGAATCAGTACCATCGGGGGAAATCCGTGATTCGCCAGACCATCAGTTGTGACATCTGCGGCGCCGACAAGAAGGAAAGCAACCACTGGTTCGTTGCGCTCGAACGCGAGGGCGAAATTCGCCTCGGCACCTGGGCTGCGCTTGGTCGCCGCCGCTCCGGCGCGCGCCATCTCTGCGGCCAGAAGTGCCTCTACAAGCTCGTCGATGACTTCTTCGTCCGTCGCGCCCTGGGCCTGCGCCCATCCACCGATCTTCCCGCCGAGGTCTCCGGCAGTCTGGCGCTCTCGCTGCCGGATGGCCTATCTGCCGTCCTGCCGCCCATCCAGCCGTCGGCCCGGCCCGAGCTCCCGCGCGAAGGCCATTCCGCCAAGTCTGCCCAGCCAGCCATTCCGCCTGCTCCGCGCTCCGGCGGCCACCGCGCCAGGCCGCAGCGCAGCACGCCAGCCGCTGCGCAGCCCGTTCCAGCCACGTCCGCCCCAGCCATGCCGGTTCCAGCCATGCCGGTTCCAGTCACGCCGGTTCGGGCCACGTCCGCCCCAGCCGCGTCCGCCCCAGCCGCCAGCACCCGGAAGAAAACCACCTCCGGTCCCAACCCGGCCCATGCCAACGCGACCGGAACCTCCGGCCAGCCCACCCCCGCGCCAGCCGTCCGCTCTACCGGCGATTTTCCCGACCTCGACTCCCCGCTCGCTCCCCCGCGTTCCACGCGCATTCACCGCGACGGCGCAGGCCCCCGGCGCGAGTCGGCCATTCCCGTCGCACGGGCTGCAGCGCGCCGGTCCTCGGCTTCTGCCGCCACTCCCGCATCCCCGGCCACGTCTGCAGCTGGGTCCCGTCTGTCGTCGTCGCACCACCGCCAGACAAACCATTCCCAGACAAACCATTCCCAGACAAACCATTCCCAGACAAACCATTCCCAGACAAACCCGGCCCAACCCGCCCC
>JAJZGG010000023.1 GCA_021804965.1 Acidobacteriota bacterium | reverse complement strand
ATCGATTGAATCCACTCCTTGGAGACGCGATGCAAGCGACTCTTGCGCTCGAAGACGGGCGCATCTTTGCGGGCGAAGGATACGGCGCTCCGGGCGAAGCCCTGGGTGAAGTGGTCTTCAATACTTCCCTTACCGGCTATCAGGAAATTGCAACCGATCCTTCCTATGCCGGACAAATCGTGGTCATGACCAATCCCCAGATTGGCAACTACGGCACCAATGAAGCAGACAATGAAGCGGACAAGCCCTATATCGAGGGCCTGATTGTGCGCGAGTTTTCTCCGGTCAGTTCCAACTGGCGTTCGGAGCGCGTAACCGACGAGTACATGGAGCGGTACAAGGTTCCCGTGCTGGCGGATATCGACACCCGGGCACTGGTTCGTCATCTGCGGACCCATGGCGTGATGCGTGGCTGCCTTTCGACTCTGGACTCCAATCCCGAGTCGCTGGTCGCCAAGGCGCGCTCCATTCCGCGGATGGATGGCACCGATCTGGCCCGCGTCGTCTCCACCCCGTCGGCGTATGCCTTCACGCCGGAGGATGCGTTGGCGGAAACCGGCAATCCACTGCTGCCTGCAGCAGCTGCCGACGGTCCGCAGCTGCATGTGGTGGCCTACGACTTCGGTATTAAGCGCAACATCCTTCGCATGCTCACCCGCGAGGGCTGCCGCGTTACCGTTGTGCCGGCACAGACCACGGCGGATCAGGTGCTGGAGCTGAAGCCGGATGGCGTCTTTCTCTCGAACGGTCCGGGCGATCCGGAGCCGGTGACCTATGCCGTGCAGGCCATTCGACAGATCATGGGACGCGTCCCGATCTTCGGCATCTGCCTGGGGCATCAGCTCACGGGTCTTGCCCTCGGCGGGAAAACCTACAAGCTCAAGTTTGGTCATCACGGCGGCAACCATCCGGTGAAGAACCTGCTCACGGGCAAAGTGGAGATCACGGCGCATAACCACAACTTTGCCGTCGATCCCGACAGCATTCGCGTCGGCGATGTGGAGTTGACGCACGTCGACCTGAATGACAATACCGTGGAGGGGCTGCGCCATCGATCCCTGCCGCTGTTCACTGTGCAATATCATCCGGAGGCAGCACCCGGACCGCATGATAGTCAATATCTCTTCCACGACTTTCGCCGCATGATGGACGAGTGGAAGAAAAACTGATTCGGCGCGGACGACAGTTCGCGCTGGGTTCACCCCTTCGCCGCCACCGGCGACAGGCATCCAAAGGCTGAGGTAGCAGCAGGGCAATGCCACGTAGAAACGATATCCAGAAGATTCTTGTCATCGGCTCCGGACCGATCGTCATTGGTCAGTCCGCTGAGTTTGATTACTCCGGCACGCAGGCCTGCAAGGCTCTGCGGCAGGACGGCTATGAAGTGGTGCTGGTCAACTCCAACCCGGCCACCATCATGACCGATCCCGAACTTGCCGACCGCACCTACATTGAGCCGTTGACGCTTCCCTATGTCGAGGAGATTCTCCGCGTTGAGTCTGCGATGATGCCTCCCGGCTCCGGCAAATTTGCCCTTCTGCCTACGGTCGGCGGCCAGACGGCACTCAACCTTGCCGTCGAGCTTTCCGACTCCGGCATCCTTGAGAAATATAACGTCGAGATGATTGGCGCACGCCTGGAGGCGATCAAGAAGGCTGAGGATCGCCTGCTCTTCAAGGACGCGATGGTGCGCATCGGGCTTGAGGTCTCCCGCTCGGTGCTGGTGAACAATCTGCGCGACGGCCTGGATTTCGCCAGCAAAATTGGATTTCCCATTCTCATCCGTCCCAGCTTCACGCTGGGTGGCTCCGGCGGCGGCATCGCCTACAACCGCGAAGAGCTGATGGAGATTCTTTCCCGTGGTCTTGACCTTTCTCCCGTGCATGAGTGCCTGATCGAGGAGAGCGTTCTCGGCTGGAAGGAATTCGAGCTTGAGGTCATGCGGGATCTGGCAGACAACGTCATCATCGTCTGCTCCATTGAAAACTTTGACCCCATGGGTGTGCATACCGGCGATTCGATCACCGTGGCTCCCGCGCAGACCTTGACGGACCGGGAATACCAGCGCATGCGCGACGCAGCGATTGCCGTGATGCGCGAGATCGGCGTGGAGACGGGTGGCTCCAACGTCCAGTTTGCCGTCAATCCCGTAGATGGGCGCATGACCGTGATTGAAATGAATCCGCGCGTCTCCCGCTCCTCGGCGCTGGCCTCGAAGGCGACTGGATTTCCCATTGCCAAAATCGCCGCCAAGCTGGCCGTTGGCTACACGCTGGACGAGATCTCCAACGACATCACGCGCAAGACTCCGGCCTGCTTTGAGCCGACCATCGACTACGTCGTCACCAAAATTCCCAAGTGGCAGTTCGAGAAGTTTCCCGGAGCCGATGACACACTCGGTCCGCAGATGAAATCCGTCGGCGAAGTGATGGCCATCGGACGCACCTTCAAGGAATCCCTGATGAAGGCGCTGCGTTCGCTGGAAACGGGAAAGAAAACCGGCACCGAAGAGTTGGATTCGCGCCGACTGCTGCAGCGGCTTGTGACGCCACAGCCGGAGCGGTTGAACTATGTGCGCTTTGCCTTTGAGCGCGGCATGTCCGTGCGGGATGTGGCCCGCTACACCGGCATGGATCCCTGGTTCCTGCACCATGTGCGCGAGATTGCGCTGGAACAGAAGCAGATGACCGAACTGGGCATGGAAAAGACTTCGCCCGATCAGCTGCGTCGCTGGAAGCGCATGGGCTTCAGCGATGAGCGGATTGCCAACCAGTGGAATCTTCCCGGTCACGAGGGAGTGCAGACCGTGCGCGAGCTTCGCGGCAGGCACGATATTCGTCCGGTTTACAAGCTGGTGGACACCTGCGCCGCAGAGTTCGAATCCTATACTCCCTACTTCTACTCCAGCTATGACGAAGAGGATGAAGCGACCCCGAGCAATCGCAAAAAGATCATGATTCTGGGCAGCGGTCCCAATCGGATCGGGCAGGGAATTGAGTTTGATTACTGCTGCTGCCATGCCGCCTTTGCGCTCAAGGAGGATGGCTACGAGACCATCATGGTCAACTGCAATCCTGAGACGGTTTCCACCGACTATGACACCAGCGACCGGCTGTACTTTGAGCCTCTGACGCTGGAGGATGTGCTCGCTGTCTACCAGCATGAGGCATCGAGCGGCGCTGAAATCGGCATGATCGTCCAGTTCGGCGGGCAGACTCCGCTCAACCTGGCGCAGCGGCTGCGCAAGGCAGGCGTGCCCATCATTGGCACCTCGCCGGAGTCGATTGATCTTGCCGAGGATCGCAAGCGCTTTGGCAAACTGCTGGAAGAGCTGCAGATTCCCCAGCCTGCCGGCGGCACGGCGACCAGTGTGGATGAGGCGCTGGCCGTTGCGGCCCGCGTCGGCTATCCGGTTCTGGTTCGTCCCTCCTACGTGCTCGGTGGACGCGCCATGGTCATCGCCTACGATGCCCAGGAAGTCGCCCGCTACATGAGCACTGCAGTCGAGTACTCCAGTGATCGTCCGGTGCTGATTGATCACTTCCTTGAATCAGCGATTGAAGTGGATGTGGATGCTCTGTCGGACTCCGACGATGTGGTGATTGCCGCCATCATGCAGCACATTGAGGAGGCCGGCATTCACTCCGGCGATTCCTCCTGCGTGCTGCCTCCGGTCAGCATTCGCCCTGCCACACTGAACGTGATTCGCGACTACTCGCGCCGATTGGCACTTGCGCTCAAGGTCGTGGGTCTGGTCAATCTCCAGTTCGCCATCCAGCGCGATGAGGCAGGCGAAGACCGCGTCTATGTGATTGAAGTGAATCCTCGCGCCTCGCGCACGGTCCCCTATGTATCCAAGGCCACCGGAGTGCCACTGGCACGGATCGCTTCGCGCCTGATGACCGGGCGCAAGCTCCGCGAGTTTCTGCCGGATGTGGTTGCCTCGGGCAAGGATCTGGACCCGGGATCTCATTACTACGTCAAGTCGCCAGTCTTCCCGTGGGGCAAATTCCCCGGTGTGGATACGGTGCTGAGTCCGGAGATGAAATCCACAGGCGAAGTGATGGGCGTGGCTGCCGGGTTTGGCGAAGCCTTTGCCAAGGCTCAGCTCTCTGCAGGCCAGAAGCTGCCCGCAGGCGGAACGGTCTTCTTCAGCGTCAACGATCATGACAAGCCGGCAGCAGTCACGCTGGCTCGGCGCTATGTGGAGCTTGGATTCCAGCTGGTGGCCACCGAAGGCACTGCCGATGTGATTGAAGCAGCCGGCATGACCGTCGAACGCGTCTTCAAGGTCAAGGAAGGCCGTCCCAACGTGGTCGATCTGATCAAGGGCGAACGGATTCAGCTGATCATCAACACACCGCGCGGCCAGGATACGATCTTCGACGAAAAGGCCATTCGCCGTGCTGCTGTGCTGGCGCGTGTGCCCACCATCACCACCATCGCTGCGGCCTACGCCGCTGTGGAGGGCATTGCAGCCATGCAGCAGCAGCAGACCACGGTCTTCTCGCTGCAGCAGTTGCATCCGCCTGCCGCAACCACGCGATAGTACCTGCTCTCAAGCAAACAAATCCGGGGATGCATCCATGCGATGCATCCCCGGATTTGCTTGTGCAACTGCTTGATGCAGCCCTTAATGCGATTCAGGCCCATAGCTGCCGCTTTGGGTGATGGTGACCACCGTGCTCACGGGCAGGGCATCGGAAGAGCCGCCGGCCAGCAGCTTCACCGGCTCGGCTTCCACGCGCCATGCATGCGCTGCTGTATCCCAGTAGGCCAGGTCATGCGCTCGCACCGTCATGGTGACCGGGACGGACTGGCCTGCAGCAAGATGAATCCGGGCAAACCCCTTCAGCTCCAGCTGTGGCCGGGGGACGGCGGAGTGCTCGTGTTGCACATAGAGCTGCACCACTTCGTCGCTGTCGCGCTTGCCGGTGTTGGCCACCGTTACGGTCACGTCCACGGAGCCATCGGGCGACATGGTGGCCGCACTCGATGCCATCTTCCGGTAGGCAAAGGTGGTGTAGCTGAGCCCATAGCCAAACGCATAGAGCGGCTTCAGGTTGCTGTACATGTAGGTGCGACCGTGCCGCAGGTTGTAGTCCATCATGGGCAGCAGTTGGAAGTCGCTTGTGGGCCAGGTCTGCACCAGTCGTCCAGCCGGCGAGTATGCGCCAAAGAGGACATCGGCGAGGCCATCGCCCAGCTCTTCACTGTTCTGCGTCAGGTGCACAATCGCAGGTACGTGCTGCTGGCTCCATGGAATCGCGTAGGGAAAGCTGGAAACCAGCACCTCCACCGTATGCGGGTTGGCTGCCAGCACCAGCTTGACCAGCGATTCCTGCTCGAGGGCAATCGTTCGACGATCCACTGCCTCCCGGCCATTGCTCGGTGTGTCGCACTGCTTCCAGCGCGTTGCATTGCAGTAGGGGTGATTGCCCACCACCACAATGGCGACATCGGCCTGCCGGGCCGCAGCCACCGTTTCCGCATCGTTGTCGCCGCGGGCAAAGATCACCCTGGTTCCGCTGCCAACCGCCTTGCGAATGCCTTCCAGCGGCGAGACCGAGTAGGGCGGAGTGCCGGAGTACCAATCGAGCAAAACCTGATCGGCCCAGGGACCAATGACGGCAATCGTATGGAGGGAGCTTTTCTCCAGCGGCAGGAGCTGTCCTTCGTTTTTCAGCAGGACGATCGACTCATCGGTGGCCTTGCGCGCCAGAGCTTTGCTGCTTTCCCGCTCCCACGGCGGCGTATCCTGTGTCCGGCCAATCTGTCCGTAGGGATCATTGGCCGCCGGCACTCCCGTCGGAGAACTGCCATCATAGACCGCATCGAATTCACCCAGCCGGTAGAAGACGCGCAGCAGCCCGCGCAGGGAGGCATCGATCTGCGCTTCGCTGATCAGACCATCCTTCACGGCTGCGGTCAGCTCCGGCTGATAGGAGTCCAGAAAGGTATTGATCCCGGCCTTGACGGCCGCCGCCGCGCCCTGCTCCCGGGTGGCATAGCTTTTGTGGGCCGTGATCAGCAGTCCCAGCGCGCCGCCATCGGTGCAGATGATGCCGTCATTGCCCCACTCCTTCACCATCACGTCCTTGAGCACGGGATGAATCATCATCGGGATGCCGTTCCATGAGTTGTAGGCAGCCATCACAGCCCGTGATCCACCCAGCTGGAAGCCCATGCGAAACGGTACGGAGTAGTACTCGCGAAAGAGCCTTTCATCAAAGTTTGAGGAGGAGGATTCGCGATCATCCTCATTCTCATTGGCCAGAAAATGCTTCATCAGGGAGGACGCCTGCCAGTGTGTCGCATCCGGCCCCTGTAATCCGTGCTGGAAGGCAACCGCCATCGTGCCCACCAGGTAAGGATCTTCCCCCATCGACTCTTCGCTGCGGCCCCAGCGTGGATCGCGCGCAAGATCCACATTCGGTGCGCGAACAATCAGTCCGCCGCGGTCATATTGGGGGCTCTGATACATGTACCGGGCCTCGTAGCCTTCGAGCGCTCCCACCTGCTGCATCAGCGCCGGATCCCAGGTGTTTCCCAGTCCGCGCTCCTGCGGAAAGGTTGTGGTCGGCAGCACTGTTTTGCCGCGTCCCTCCCAGTGTCCCGGGCCGCCCAGAGCAAGTCCATGCAGACCCTCCACCTGACCGCTGAACTGGAGTCCGAGCCGCGGAATCCGGGGCTGTCCGCCCATCAGCGCAATCTTTTCCTGCAGGGTCATTCGGCTCAGCAGGTCACGGATGCGCGCTTCGCGATCCAGCTTTGGATTTCGGAACGGGTAGTCGGTGCGTACGGCTGCCTGTGCCGGCAACCAGAGCAAGGTTGCCGCCAGCATGGCACAGAGCAAGGTTGCCGCCAGCATGGCAACCAGGGAAAATCGTTTCCTCGGCATGATCCTGTCCTTCTGAAAACAATCGTTTGAAAAGCCCCATCTGCAACTCCCGATGAGACTAACACAAGGACATTAGCGAAGCAGCGGCAGCAGATAGGGCAGCATGTGCTCGGCAATCATCTGCGAGCCCTTGGCGGTGGGATGGATGCCGTCAGCCTGAATCGTGCCCGGAACAGTATAGATACCGTCATAAATCATCGGCATCAGCGGCACGTGCTCGCTGCGGGCCACCTGCGCAAAGACATGCTGGAAGCTGCGGATATAGTCCGGTCCATAGTTGGGCGGTAGTGTGATCCCAACCAGCAGCACGCGAATTCCGGCAGCGCGCAGCCGGTGCACCACGGCAGTCAGATTGCTTTGCGTATGGCTCAGATCGATGCCGCGCAGGCCGTCGTTGCCTCCAAACTCCACGACCACCACCTGCGGGTGCCGGGCCAGTATGGAAGGCAATCGCGTCAGCGCATCGGTGGTGGTGTCTCCCGGAACTCCGGCATTCACCACGCGATAGGGAAGGGAACGGCTGGCCAGCAACTGGCTGAGTCGCTCCGGATAACTCACACTCTCCGGTTCGCCATAGCCGGCCGTGATGCTGTCTCCGAAGCAGATCAAAGTCTTTTGCGTCCGGAGTGCAGACACCTGCGTCCAAAGAAGACAGATGGCAAGGATGAATGGGATTCGGGTGCGGAGCATCGTCACGGAATTCAGTGTATCGTGAGCCTGTGCGCATTGCCCCATGTCCGACCATGCAGCAGAGGAGCAGCAACCGATGATAGAAGTGCGCGGAGTGCGCAAATGGATTCAGCACCTCGACCGTCGCGTGGAGATACTCAAGGGCATTGATCTGCTCATTCCGCGCGGCCAGTTTGTTGCCATCATCGGCGCCAGCGGAAGCGGGAAAAGCACCCTGCTCGGTCTGCTTGCCGGCCTGGACACACCCAGCGAAGGGGAAATTCTGCTTGATGGGACTCCGATTCAATCGCTGGACGAGGCTGCGCTGGCACGCATTCGTGGGCGCAAGCTTGGGTTTGTCTTTCAGTCGTACCAGTTGATTCCCACGCTCACGGCGCTGGAAAATGTGTTGCTGCCCTTCGAGCTGAATGCCAGCGGCGATGGACTGAGCCGTGCGCGTTCCCTGCTGGCGCAGGTGGGGCTGGAGCAGCGCATGGATCACTATCCGGTGCAGCTTTCCGGCGGCGAGCAGCAGCGGGTTGCCCTGGCGCGCGCCTTTGTTCTGGATCCGCCGATTGTCATGGCCGACGAACCAACCGGCAATCTGGATTCAACCAACGGTCAGCGGGTGCTTGAGCTGCTGCTCAGCCGGAATCGCGATGCCGGAACCACTCTGGTTCTGGTCACGCATGACTCGCAGATCGCTGCGCTGGCCGATCGCCGCATCACGCTGCGCGATGGCAGGATTGTCGAAGACGTTCTTCTCTCCCGGGAGATGCACTGATGGCCAGCCATGCCCTTTCCTGGCGACGCGCAGCCACCATTGCCGTGCGTGACCTGCGCTCGGCGCCGGGCAAGTTTCTCTTCGTCATTCTCTCCGTCGCCATCGGAGTGGCAGCACTGGTGGGGGTTCGCGGCTTCAGCGAACTCTTCCGCGCCACGCTGAGCCGCGAGGCACGCTCGCTGATGGCCGGGGATCTGAGCGCACGCATCAACCAGCAGCCCACGGATGCGGAAGCTGCCGCGATACGGGCGCTCCAGCAGCAGTCGATTCGTGCGACCTGGGTCACGGAGATGGTCTCCATGGCGTCCGTTCCCTCGGATCCTGTGCCGCTTCTGGTCTCCCTCAAGGTGGTCGATCCGGCAAAGTATCCGTTTTATGGCAGCGTCCAGCTGCAGCCGGCGCAGCCGCTTGCCGCGGCTCTCACGGACAACTCGATCGTTGTCGCCGGAGAGTTCCTGATCCGCCTGCATGCCCATGTGGGAGACCGCGTCAAATTGGGCAGTCAATTCTTCCGCATCGCCGCCATCCTGCAGCAGGAACCGGATCGCATCAGCTCCAGCGCCGGCCTTGGTCCGCGGGTCATGATTTCGCGCCGCGCCTTCCAGTCCACAGGACTGCTCGCTCCCGGCAGCCGGGCCACGGAACGCCTTCTGGTTCAGGTGCCGCAGGAGCTGCAGTCTCCGGAGCAACTGGTGGTCTTGCGGAAGAAGCTGGAAGCCATTCTTCCCCAGGCGCAGGTTATCGACTATCGCGAGGGCAATCCGGCTCTCAGCGAGGGGCTGGATCGTGCCACTGCCATTCTGAGCCTCATCTGCCTGGTGGCCATGGTGCTGGGTGCAATCGGTGTGGCCATGTCCATGCACGCGCATCTGGGCCAGCGCATGGAGGTTCTGGCAATCTTCAAATCGCTGGGCGCAGACTCCTCGGATCTGTTGCGTATCTTCCTGCTGCAGACACTGGGGCTGGGCTTTCTGGGAGCCTTTCTGGGCGTCTTTGCAGGGCTGGCCGTGATGGCCATGCTGCCCTATGTCTTCGGTTCGCTGCTGCCCATCCATGCCAGCCTGTCGATCCCCTGGCGTTCTGTGCTTTCCGGTTTTGCAACCGGAATCCTGACGACGCTGCTCTTCTGCCTTCCGCCGCTGTTGGATGTACGCGGCATTCGCCCGATTCTGGTTCTGCGCCGCACCGTGGCTGCAACCGAGGAGCGCAGGAGCCTGCTTGAGCGGCTGTCTGCGCGGCGTCTGCAATTGCTGACTGCGGTTGTGACACTGCTGGGACTGGCGTTGATCGCCTTGTGGCTCACAGACTCCATCACCGTTGCGCGGGACTTTGCCGTGGCACTGGTTGCCGTTCTGGCGGTGTTGCTGGCGGTTTCAGCCGGCTTTCTGCGGCTGCTGCGCGCGCTGCTCAATCGCATTCGCCTGCATCTGCCGCAGGCTCTGCGCCTGGGCCTGGCCAATCTTTATCGGCCCGGGAACCAGTCCTCAGCGGTGCTGGCTGCGCTTGGCACCGGCGTCATGCTGATCCTCTCCGTCTTTCTGATGCAGAGCCAGGTGCTCACCGAGATTCAGCAGACAGCCGCACCCACGCTGCCCAATCTCTTCCTAGTGGACATGACCACGGATCAGCTTGCAGGCATCAAGCAGTTCTTCCGCAATCAGACCGGGAAGCCGCAGACGCTGGAGTTGTTGCCAGTGGTCAGTGGCAGGTTTCTGGCCATCAACGGTACTCCGCTGGAGCAGATGCATGGCGAGCACTTTCCGCATCGCATGCTGGAGAATGCAACGCTCAGTTGGGCTGATCAGATTCCCGCAGGCGACAAGCTGACGGCCGGCCAGTGGTGGACACAGCCGGACAGTAACTCAATCGCCGTCAGCAAAGGTATTGCGGATCGCCTGCATCTGTCCATCGGCTCCACGGTCGACCTTGCCGTTGGCTCCCGTACGCTGCATCTCTCTGTGGTGGCCTTCTTTCGCGAGGACGGGGAACATATCTCCGGGCGTTCCGGATTTCTGCTTCCGTCTGCGCTGCTGCGCAACGAGCCGACCATCTGGTACGGAGCTGCGCGAGTTGATCCCGCGCGTGTTCCCCAGATCGAGAGCATGCTCTTTCAGCAGTATCCAACGGTCAGCGTGATCAACCTCGCCGACGTGCTCTCGCGCATTGAGTCTGTCGTCGGGCAGATCACCTTTGTCATCCGCTTCCTCGCCGGATTTTCCATCTTTGCCGGACTGGTGATCCTTGCCTCCTCGGTTGCCAGCACGCGCTTCCGGCGCACGCGGGAGACGGTCGTGCTCAAGACTCTGGGTGCCACGCGGCGATCCATTCTCGCCGTCTACTCCATTGAGTTCTGCATGCTGGGTACGCTTGCCGCAGTTGTCGGAGTCACCTTTGCGAACATCCTGAGCCGCGTGCTCGTGCATCGTCTGCAGATCCACTGGCACATGGAGTGGCTGCCCACCCTGATTGCCATCGCGGCCACGGCGCTGCTGGCCACGCTCACTGGGTGGTTGGCCAGTCACCGCATTTTGGGCCTTCGTCCGCTGGAGATACTGCGCGAAGAATAGCCGAGCCCCGCACTTGGCGAAGCTCGGCAGGGTATGCCCGGTCGGTTGGGCCTAGAACTCCTCGGCCGTATCCACCTTTGGCAGGCGGTCTTTCTCGCCAGCGAAGAGCACATAGAGGGTGGGCAGCAGATAGACGCCGATCACCAGATTGGCCAGCAGTCCGCCCACAATGACGATGGCAAACGGACGCTGCGAGTCCGAGCCAATGCCGTGCGAAACTGCAGCCGGCATCAGTCCGAGGGTTGCCACCAGCATGGTCATCATGATCGGGCGAAGGCGAAGCACAGCACCCTCCACCGCTGCTTCCACGATTGTGTCCTTCCCATCCTCCTCCATTCCCTTGCGGCGCGCGCGCAGCTGGTTGATGTACTCCAGCATGATCACGCCCGTCTGAACAGAGACTCCAAACAGAGCCAGGAATCCCACTCCGGACGAGACGCTGAAGTTGGTATGCGTCAGGAAGAGTGCCAGCGGTCCTCCGATGGATGCCATGAAGACACTGGCCATGATCAGCGACGCCCACTTGAGCGATCCGAACATGGTGTAGAGAATCAGGAAGATTCCCGCCAGCGTCACAGGTACCACCAGCGCCAGACGCTTGTCCGCGCGCTGCTGGCTCTGGTATTCGCCCGCCCACTGCAGGTGATATCCGGACGGCAGCGCAACCTGACGATTCACCTTTTCGATGGCCTCGCGAACCGTTGATCCCAGGTCGCGGTTGCGCACGGAGTATTTGATGGCGATATAGCGTTCTCCGCCTTCGCGATAAATCTCCTCCGCGCCATCATCCTCGGTAATGTGGGTCACCTGCGCAAGCGAAACCCGTTCCCCACTGGGTGAAAGCAGGCGAATGTTCTCAATCGCTTCCTTGGTGTCGCGATACTGCGGCTGGTAGCGAACCGTGACGTCATAGCGTGCTTCGCCCTGCTGGACCTGTGTCAGCGGCTGGCCACCCACGGCAGTCTGAATTGCATCCTGAATATCGGCCACATTAATTCCAAACCGCGAAGCTGCCTCCCGATCCACCGTAAGATTCAGATTGGGCTGTCCAACGATGCGGAAAATGCCCAGATCCGCCACGCCGGGAACGCCGCGCATCACTGCGGCAATGGCATCGGCCTTCGCCTCCAGTGTGCGCAGATCGCTGCCATACAGCTTCACGGCAAGCTGCCCTTTCACGCCGGAGACGGCCTCTTCCATGTTGTCGGAAATGGGTTGCGAGAAGTTCCAGATGACCCCGGGAAACTTTTCCAGCGCTGCATCCATGGCTGCGATCAACTCCTCCTTGTTCTGGTGGAAGATCGGTCGCCATTGCTCCTTTGGCTTCAGGTCAACGAAATATTCGGTATTGAAAAAACCGGTGTAGTCGGTGCCATCGTCCGGACGCCCTGTCTGGCTTACCACCTGTGTCACTTCCGGAAACGAAGCCATGACCAGCCGCGCCTTGTTGGTGAAGTCAATGCTTGCGCCCGGTCCCGTACTTGGGGCAAGCGACCCGCGCACCCAGATCGATCCCTCGTCCAGGTGCGGCAAAAACTCCGATCCGATCACGCCTCCGAAGTTCAGCCACAATGCCAGGGCAAAGATGCAGCAGGCAACCGTCAGCGTCACGCTGCGATGCGTGATGGCCCAACGGACGCTGGTGCGGTAGTGCCGAACCAGCCAGCCCATCAAAGGGTTCTCCCATTCCGTTGCGCCTTTGCCGAACAGCAGGCTCGCCAGCACCGGTGCCACGATGATCGAAAACGTCAGCGCGCCCAGCAGTGCAAAGGCAACCGTCCACGCCATCGGGCGGAACAGCCGTCCCTCCACCGCCTGCAGCGTGAAGATCGGCAGGTATGCCGTGATGATGATGGCGATTGCGAAGAAGACTGGGCGTTGCACCTCCTGGGCTGCGTCCCGAATCTTCTGCTGCGGTGTATGCAGATCGGAGCTGTGATTCAGATGTCGAATAATGTTTTCGATCATCACCACGGCTCCGTCCACCACCATGCCAAAGTCCAAAGCGCCAAGCGAGAGCAGATTGGCGGGAATGTGATTCAACTTCAGCAGAATCGAGGCAAACATCAGGGAGAAGGGAATGGTCAGCGCGACGATCATCGCGCCCCGCACATTGCCCAGAAACAGGAAGAGAATCAGCGAGACGAGAATCACGCCTTCCGTCAGATTGTGTTCCACCGTATGCACCGTGAAGTGCACCAGCACAGAACGATCAAGGAAGGGAATCACCTTCACGCCATGGGGCAGGATGTGGTTGTTCAGCTCCTCCACCTTGGCTTCAATGCCCTTCAGAACTGGATCCGAGTCATCGCCCTTTTGCAGTGCAAGAATTCCTTCCACCGTGTCAGGATTATCCACCAGGGTTCCATCGGCATGGTGCCAGGTGCGGCCAATCTGGCCCAGGCGGATCTTGGATCCCTGCGACACCGTGCCCAGATCGCGGATGTGCAGGGCAGCTCCTGCCTGCGTCTTGATGACGGTATTCTCAATATCCTGAATACTCGTAAACAGGCCAATGGCCTGCACGTTGATCTGCTGCGCTCCCTGTTCGATGAAGCTGCCGCCGGCGTTGGTGTTGTTGTTGATCACCTGCTGTTCCACCTGGGCCAGGCTCAGCCCATAGCTCACCAGCTTGTCCGGATCCAGTTTGATCTGATACTCCCGCGTCGGTCCTCCAAAGCTCGACACATCCACAACGCCGGGGACCTGCTTGAAGGTTTTCTCCAGCGTCCAGTCTTCGAGCGATTTTTTTTCCATCGCATCGTAGGCCGGATTGGTGCTTTCCACGGTGTACCAATAAATCTGTCCCACCGGACTCCAGTCGGTACCCATCTGTGGAACCAGCCCGGGCGGCAGGGTCACCTGTTGCATGCGCTCCAGCACCAGTTCGCGATTCTTGGTGTCAATTGAGCTGTCGTCGAAGGTAAGCAGGACAGTGGACAGGCCGGCCAGCGTGAAGGATCGCAGACTTTGCAGATGCGGGATGCCTGCCATCTGAATCTCCACAGGCACCGTGACCTGCCGCTCAATCTCCTCCGCAGAGCGCCCAGGCCATTGCGTGATAACGGTGACATAGTTGTTGGCCACATCCGGATACGCCTCAATCGGCAGTGCCCGATAGGACAGGATGCCGGCAATGGTCAGCACGATCACCGCGCCCATCACCAGCCATCGATTGCGAAGTGCGAAATCCACCACGGCGGCAATCATTATTCGCTCACCGCACTTTCCAGTGAGAGCGCATTGCTCACCACTTTCGTTCCTGGAGTCAGGCCATCGGTGATCTCCTGCTGGCCTCCAGGCAGCATGTCGCCGGCCTGCACCTCCACGCGACGAAACTGCGCAGGACCTGCCGGAACAAACACCCAGGCACGATCATGCAGATGTAGAATGGCATTGGCTGGAACCTCGGTATACGTGCGCGGATGCAGGCTGCGAAAGGTTGCCGTCGCAAACATGCCCAGCCGGAGATAGCCGGGATTGCGCACAACCACCCGCACCTTGGCTGTCCGGATGCTGGGGTCCAGAACCGGACCAATATCATCAATCTTTCCACTCAGCGTACGATCCGGATAGGCATTGAAATGGATCGTGGCAGCCTGTCCCAGCTTGAGATCAGCAAGTTGATTCTCATACACATCGCAGAGCACCCACACCGTGGAAAGATCGGCAATTGTAAAGGCCGTTGCCGATCCGGCATAGGTCACACCTGCCGCTGCGGCGTTGGTCACATTCTGTGCAATCACCACGCCACTTACCGGTGCATAGACTGAGACGATGTCACTCGGGTGCCTGGCATCCAGTCCCAGCGTCTTCAGTTGTTCCTGCGCCGCAGTCAGAACCGATTGCGCATCCTGTTCCCCATTTTGTGCCTGTTCCAGTGCGGACTTCGCCGCTGCTCCGTGGTCATAGAGCTGCTGGGTTCGATCCAGTGTCCTGCGCGTCAGCAACTCGTCGTTCACGGCACGTCGATACGCATCCAGCGCAGCGGTTGCATCCGGGCTTTGCAGACGCATCATCAGCTGACCTTTGGTCACCGTGTCATCCAGATGCGCACCGATCTGCACCACCCGACCGCTTACCAGAGAAATGACCGGAACTGTGCGAGAGACATCCGGCATCACCGTTCCCGTGGCATTCAGCAGCGCGGGTGTCATGTAAGGCTGCGACTCCGCCAGCGGAAACAAATCTGCCTTATGGGGATCCACCGTAATCAGATTCATGTCGGAAAGATGGATCACCTTCTGCGGTCCGGTGGCAGCGCTTTTGCTGGGAGCACTCTTGCATCCATTCAGCAGAAGACTTGTGGTACAAGCCATGCAGGCCAGGGTCACTGTGATCGTGGGTGCCCACGCATGATTGCGGAAGTTTGTCAGAATTTGCTTCAAGGAATCACCTCGCGTCCCACGGCCAGGTTGAGCTGCGCCGTTGCTGTCAAATACGTTCCAACCAGTTGCAGATAGGCCAGTTGCACGGCACGATAATCACTCTGCGCATTCAGAAAATCCATCAGCGAAGCTCCGCCATGCTGATAGGCATAGGTCACCGTATCGCGCACCCGCGTGGCCTGTCCGCGATACTGGTTGCGATAGGGCTTCAGCAGGGTCAGTGCGCTGCGCACCTGTTCGTAGGCACTGTCCACATCGCTGAAGACCTGTGCGCGTGCCGCCTCGGTCAATTGCTGATTGCGAGCAATGTCGATCTGCGTGCGCTGCTTCTCTCCCTGATTGCGGTCAAAGATGCGAATCGGAATATTGATGTTCACGCCCACATAGGTTGGAAGCGGAGGATTGGCTCCCGAATCGACGGCAAACGTCGGGTCGGCCGTGCCATTTGCTTTTGCCAGTTTGTAGTTTGTCCTGGCCTGCAATACGGATTGCAGCGCCGCTGCCAGATCCGGTCTGGCCTGCAGTGCAGACTGCTCACAATCATTCAAGGGCAGCATCGAATCCGCAAAATCAAACGCCCCCGTCACGTCAAACCGATCCACCGGCGTGCGGTCATCCAGCATCTGCAGCAGGGCAATCTTCTGTGATCGCAGGTTCACCGTCGCCGCTTCAATCTCGCTTTCGTATTGCACGCGAAGCAGCTCAATCCGGTCCAGATCAATCTGCGCCAGATCGCCCGCCTGGAAGCGCGCCTTGCTGATGGCAATGATGTGGTCGTAGTAGTCCAGATCGGCATGCGCCAGATCCAGAACCGCCTTGGCCTCCAGCGTCTGCACAAACGCCACACGCAGGTTGTACATCAGGTTGCGCTGCAGGTCCTCATGCAGGGAGCCGGCAATCCGCGTCCCTTCCTTCGCGCTTTCCAGTCGCAACTCCCGCTTGTGCTGCCGCTCGTGCAGATAGCTGATGGAGCCTGTGGTCAGTGCATCGGTCAGCGGACGATAGTTGGTCGTGTTGGTGTTGGGATCAATGTGCGGCGCAAAGGGATAGGTCTGATCCTCGGTGAAGGAAAGCGTGGGATTCGGTCGCAGATTGGCCGTAATCTCGTTCGCCTTCATCTCATCCACGTTCAAGGCATCGGCCTTCAGCGTGGGATTGGCAGTCTCAAACCGCGCCTTCACCTGCTCCCACGTCATCGTCTGCCGTGTGCTGTTCGGTGCGGTTGCATCTGCGGAACTTTTGGGGGCAGTCGTCTGCGCATCGCCAGGAATTGCCAGAATCGCAACCCCCAGTACGCCACAAACGCCCCATACATGCAGGGATCGTTTCATGTACGCCTTCTTCGCCGCGCAACAAAGCGGCCGGATAGGAATGCAGAAAGAATGAAATAAAGTTTTGCGCGAAGGATCAGGCCGCCGGCGGCGGTCTGCTGAAAGGCAACTGAACGGAAGCCGAGTGCGCGGAGCGGAATTCCTGCGGCAATGGCAGGAACTCCCAACGACTCGGGAGCTCAAATGCGAACGGCGCAGTGGCCGCCTGCGTACAGGACGCTGTGCAGAGATGCGGCGGATGCGCGTGTGCCTCGTGCGCACGTCGCACACAGCCGTCCATTTCGGTCGTCGTCTGCGCAGCCACCAGATCATCGCTCAGCGAGATCACCGGCAGCAGCAGAAGCAGCGCAATCCCCAGGCACAGAATCTGTCGCGTCCGACTGGCATGCTCATGTCTTGGCATGCGCAGCCACGCCACCAGCATCGCCAGCGCCGTGGTTGCCCACACCAGATTGAGCATCAGTTCCATCATTTCCCCTGATTCTACCTGAGATTGAATTTCGTATCCTTAACTTCCCATGTCGCAGATAAGTTTTCCATAAGCAAACCATAGGAATGACAGACAGCTCCAGACTGTTTTCGCAATTGCAAATCCAGGGCGGAGTGAAGCGTTCGAGCAGGCTCCGCTGGACTGTGTCTCCGGCTCGCTGCAGCCCTCGCATCTTCCATCCGGCCCCAAACAACGGCCGCAGTTCCTTGCGTTTGGATTCAGGCCCAACTCCGCAATGCCAGCCGTTGACCGCACCGCGACCTTCCCAGTATGATGGGGAAGTCAACAGAATACTGCCCTCTCGTTCAATGGTAGGACAACTGCCTCTGGAGCAGTCTATCGGGGTTCGAATCCCTGGGGGGCAGCCAATGTTCTTAAGTAATTTAGTATTAATAGCTTACAGTATCAAATTTGAATGCCGTGTAGCAGCCAAAATGCTCCCAAAAGTGATTGGAGCAGCACGATAGAACGCCCATTCCTCTGGTAAAGCACTGATCTCATCACAATTTGCGCCAAACGATGTCTTCGATGGTTGTCTGGAAGCCTTCTATTTCTGGGTGTAGTCTTGGGGATATCGACTCCGCGAATTCAAGGCTTGCGGATATTGTTCCCAATGCACATCGACGGGTGTCCAGTTTCCGCGACGAGGTTGCGTTGCTGGCCGCCATGCAACAACCCTGGAGCAACGGCCCGTTAGAAGGAAATGTTCATCGGCTAAAGCTCATTAAGCGCTCCATGTACGGCCGCGCCAACTTCGACCTGCTGCGCCTGCGCGTCGTTCATGCCGCTTGAACATCATCCCGCACCAACATGAAGTACTGGACCTCCCTTCACCAAAAGCGAGGAAGAACCCATTGCATTGTAACCGGCACAGGATTGCAGGAATAGGCCGCCACGGGGCATAGAGGCAGCAAAGCGGTCAGATCACATGTTGCAGTACCGCCATCAACTCGGCGAAGGAGACCGGCTTGGAGATATACCCGTCAAAACTCAGGTTCAGGATCTCTTCCCGGTCGCCCTGCATGGCAAATGCCGTGCAGGCGATCACCGGCAAATGTCTCCAGGCAGGATTATCGCGAATGCGGCGGATGGTTTCGCGACCATCGATTCGGGGCATCTGCAGATCGAGAAGCACCACGTCAGGCAACTGCGCAGCGAGCTGCTCCAGCGCCTCCTGGCCATCGCGCGCCTCAAGGACACCATAGCCCAGCATTTCCAGCATCTCCGTAACCAGTTCCCGATTGACCGCGTTGTCCTCTGCCACCAGCACGGTCTTCATGATGTCGAAGCTCCTTTCTGCAAGTTACGACCGAGGATGCGCTCGACTTCGAGCACAAGACCGGGGCGCCAGTCGTCGTGCTTATGAAACACCGAACGCACCCTGCTTCTAAGACTTTCCAGCTCACTTTTGCTCAAATCCTTCGACGTCAGAACCGCCACGGGAATGCTGCTCAAGCGATCGTGCTGGCGAAGCGCAGTGAGAAACTCGAACCCATCCATCCCGGGCATGATCAGGTCGAGCACGATAACGTCGACGGGACAGGTCAGAAGGATATCGAGCCCCTCTCTGCCTGTGGCGGCCAGGTGAAGGGTAAGCGATGGCTGGGAGAACACCTCTCTGGCGATCTCAAGCACGGCGGGATCGTCGTCCACGACCAAGACCGAAGCACTGGCCGAGGGCAGATATTTGTGGACAGCGTTGAGCAGGTTGTCCCGGCTGACTGGTTTGAGCAGATAGTCCGCAGCTCCCAGGGCAAACCCCGTCGCCTTGTCGTCGACCACGGAGACGATGACGACCGGCGGCAGGCTATCCTTGTGGGCTGCTTTTAACTCGTAAAGGGTGCCGAACCCATTGCAACCCGGCATGAGCAGATCGAGGGTGATGAGATCTGGTTTGAGCTCGCGCATTGCCTGCAGGGCGCCGGCGCTGGAGTTGGACGTCGCCACGGCGTAGCCGGCGCTCTCGAGAACGTTCTTGATGAGCTCGCAGGCGTTCTCATCATCGTCGACCACAAGGATGAGCGGCGAAGACCGGTGGCTGTAGCTTGCAAGAACAGGTTGAGGCTGGTTCGCCTCGGTGGCGGCGCGGTGCCTCTCCGAGATAGCGCCGGGAAGCCAGAACCGGAAGCGGCTTCCCTCGCCCGACTTGCTTTCGAGCTCCATGTATCCCCCGTGGCGCTCGACGAGCTTCCTGGTGATCGAGAGGCCCAGGCCGGTTCCTTCTTTCACCCCGTTTGCGGGTGCTGCCGCCTGGCGAAACTCTTCAAAGATGATCTGTTGGTCAGCCTCTGCAATTCCCGGTCCCGTGTCTGCCACCTCGAACAGGCACCCGCCCTCTCGTTGTTCGACAGTTACGTCGATGCGCCCATTCTCGGGCGTGAACTTGAGCGCATTGCTCAACAAGTTATAGAGCATCTGTTTCAAGCGCCGGCGATCGGCCTGCACTACAAATGCGGCAGGGCATTGGGAATGGATCGCGATCGCCTTGTTCTGGGCAATTGCGCTCAGCCCCGCGATCACCTCCTCCACCACCGGCGCCGCCGTCATGGGTGTCAGCTCAAGCCGCACCTCTCCGGCTTCAATCTTGGAAAGATCGAGAATGTCGTTGATCAGCTGCAGCAGGTGCGCCGAGGCTTCGCGAATGTGGGTAAGAAAGCGCTTCTGCTTGTTGGTGAGCGGTCCGGCAAGCTGTTCGGCGAGCAGCTCGGAGAACCCGCTGATGGCATTTAAGGGGGTGCGCAACTCGTGGCTCATGCTGGCCAGGAACTGGCTTTTGAGTTTGTTCGCATGGTCGGCTTCGGCGCTTTTCAGTTCGAGAGCGGCGTTGGCCTTTTCGAGCTCGGCGTTGAGATGATCTCTCTTTTCCAGCGCTAGTTGGCGGGCCACGAGCGCGTTCCGGGAGATCGCGTAAGTGCCTACCAGCAGGCCCATCAGCAGAATGCCGAGAGCGATCAGCGTGGCGTAAGTAAAATGTACACCGTTGATTTGCGCGGTGCGCCGGATGACCAGCAGGCGCATCTCTTCCAGGCGCATGCTGCTGAGCACATCGTCTACCCTCTTCGGAAAAGGATCGCTCAGAACCGGGGGAAGACGGCGGGCCTGCTCGAGGGCGGCCGCCAGGTCCGCGCTGGACGAGATCTGCATCTCCCGCTGGCGCAGCACATCGTCGAATTGGCGAACCCGATCCTGCTCGCTGGGATTGTCGACGGTGAGCCTTTGCAGTTGACGCAGCGTCTCATTCACATCCTGCGCCAGGTTTTGGAACCGCGCCAGGGCCGCGGGGGAGCCGGTGAGCTGGAAGTTGCGCAACGCAACCTCCCGGCGCGTAATCTGGCCATCGATCTGATTGATTACATTGATGACCTGCTGGGTATGTTCCACCCATCTCGCATCGTTGACCATGCGCGCGATGCCGTGTACTGCCGTGATCATGACGGCCCCGACGATCGCAAAGGCAAGTATGGCTCCGATGCCGATGTTGCGTTCCGGGTGGGCAGTGCCGCCAACCTGGTCACTCATGGTCTTGATCATTTTTGAACTCTGCCAGGTCGACACGCGGCAAACCCTCCAGGTGGGCAATTTCGGAAAAGATCGAAAACAGCGTCGGATCCCACCAGCTGCGATCCACCTCAACCTGCATCTGTTGTAGTGCGGCATCGAGGCTGAGCGCCGCCTTGTAGGGTCGCTCGGTCGTGAGTGCATCAAAGATATCGGCGATCTGCATGACGCGCGCCAGCAGCGGGACTTCGCTGCCGCGCAGGCCGTCGGGATAACCGCTTCCATCCTGCTTTTCGTGGTGGTTGCGGATGATGGGCAGAACCGGCTGGAAGGAGCGCAGCGGACGGCAGATACGCTCGCCGATGAGCGTGTGGGAGCGCATAATGTCCCACTCCGCGGCTGTGAGCGGCCCCTTCTTGAGGAGGATGGCGTCGGGGACGCCGATCTTCCCGATGTCGTGAACGCAGCCGGCGATGCGCAGGGCGCGCAAGTCTTCGCGCGGCAGGCCAATCGCGCGCCCCAGCTCCTGCGAGTATAGGGCGATGCGCATGCAGTGGCCTTCGGTGTAGGGGTCCTTGGCCTCGATACTGCTTCCCAATGCCATCAGAACGTTGTCGGCACGGTCCAGTTCGTCCGTGTATTCCTTGCGCTTGAGCAAAGAACGGACCCGGGCAATCAGTTCGAAGCGGTCAACTGGCTTGGTGAGAAAATCGTCCGCACCGACCTCGATGCCGCGAATCCGGTCCTGCGCCTCGGTCATCCCAGTGACCATAATCACGGGGATCAGACATAACTCCTCCTGAGCTTTCAGTTCGCGGCAAAGCTCAAGGCCATTCTTGTAGGGCAGATTGACATCGAGGAGGATGATATCCGGCGGCTGCGAGCCGATCATCTGGCTGGCCCGAAGAGCGTCGCCTGCGGAAAAAACTTCATGCCCTTCGAGTTCGAGCAGCTCGGTCAGAAGTTCTCGTTGACTGAGCTCGTCGTCAACAACAAGCACCGTGGCACGCATCTTCACACTCCTTAGGCTGTGCTATATCCGACGCTCTCAGGGATCCCCGGCTACTGGGTCTCCGACACATCGCTTCCTACACTTTTGGCTAAAGTCATGAAATGGGGTTCAAGATGGCCTTGATTGGATTGTCCAGTTGAGCCAGGAAATATGATGCACTTTAAAATCATAAGGTTGTGCAGGATGCAGTATTACACATCGCAAAGAGCTGGGAGCAGGGAGACTGAGAGACTTTTTTCGCGCAGAGGGCATCGATTGTCACAGAGCTCAGTAGCCGAAGCTCAACTCCTTAGAGTCGCTATCTCGGACACTCATCAGGAGAGACGGAGGAAGCGCGTCACTCGTTCATCCTGAATGATGTCGGGGCAGATTTCAGGTAGATCCTGAAGACGAGGTTTTGCGCCAGAAGCACGCGATTCCCACTGCGCACGTCAGTGTCTCATTTCAAGTGTTGGCGTTCATCTAGGGATGAGGACGTTTGTTGCGGTCCGATTTCGCCCGAGCGAAGCCAACCATGTGGTGGGGTATCGAAGAGGGTATGACGACGAGAGATTGAGGTAAGCTGCAGTAAAAATCAACGTATACGAATCCCTGGGGGCAGCCAATTCCTCACTTCCCCGCATTCCCTCACACCGCAAAATTCTGAATATCTTCAGCCATTCACGATGATTCCGTGTGCGTAAAAGTCCAAAGTGGACGATTCCGGCGCACCATTTCGTGCGTACGCCTATGGATATCATGGGTGCATTTTTCGGGTGTGGACACTGCGGTGTCCAAAGCAGGACAGGGAATGAGAATACCGCTACACCAAAGCGCGAAGCCGGCATTCAGGCCAGCAGGTATTGTCAGGAATACCGCAATCAAACCGGTTGGCTGGCATCTGTTCTATCTCTGAGAAGGAATCCATTGGAGTTGCAAAGTGTCCATCGGATGGACATTCCCATCGCATGATTCCGCAGCTCAACCGTACAGCAAACAGCACAGTTTCCCCGGTTCTGGTTGGCAAACTGAAATCCCCATCGTCTCGTTCAGATGACTCCGTCGCTATTTTCCGTATGGTTATTTTCCCTGGCCAGATTCGCCTGTCGCAGCGATATCAGAGCGCTCACCAGCAGCACAATCTGGACTCCAAGCAGAATCCCCATCACCCAATGTTGCCGGTGCATATGCTCTGTACTGGCCATGGCCCAGACCCCGGCAAGAGAAGCGCTCATGCTTGCCAGCGCAGCCCCGCGCCGCCGCACTCTCGCTGCTTCCGGACCTTCCTCCGTTGTTCTCCTGTTCCATAGACACATGACTTTCACCTCCACAGGTGCCGGCAGAGTACAAATCCAAGATCCGCCAGTAATGCCAGCGCTAATACCCAGGAAACAGCCCGCGCAAAGTTCAAGGTGTATCCTGGGCCACAGCGATGCTGAATAAAAACAGACGGGTCCGTGGGGTTGTAATAGAACATTCCCCATCGCCAGAATGCATCGCCTCCGCGTTCGGCAGCCGGCGGAGCAAATCGGCTTGAACGTGCATACGCGTAGAGTATGCGGGTCGCAATCACGGCCAACAGAGCGCAAAGCACGCCGATGCGTATCTGCGAAGTCACCATCCAGTGCAGTGGAACGGTGGTTGCGCTCAGGATGGCAGCCAGTGCGCCAAGCCAGACCACCCATCTCGCGCCTTCCAGCGTAAACCGGCCCATCTCCGATCGCGAGCGGGAAAAATACTTCAACTGTAGAAACAGCAGAATGGCGCCAAACTCCATTCCGACGCCCAATCCCAGCATGCCATCCGCACGGGACTGACTCATCGCCTGCAGAAACTCACCCAACCCCATGTGTGAGCCTGCAAAGGCAACATACACTCCCAGCAGTCCAGCAACAGGAGCCAGCAGAATCCATAGCACGGAGTGTTTCGCAGTCGAGCGCTGTTCCAGCAACGGTATGCTCACTGGCTGCGTCACCAGCGACTCACTGTCGTTGGTCATCCTGCGCAGCGCATGCCCCACCTGTCCGTTTGCGCGAGCGAAGGCAACGGAAGCTGCCAGTGTCTGCGCCATGATCCCCGCGCACAAACACAGCAGCCAGGAGAATGGGCTGGCCATTTTCAGCAGCAGATACAATCCCACCGCAACCGCAAAGGCCCACAGCAACTCCTGCCTGTATCTCCGTTCAATCGTTCGCGCTTCGTCCGTCGAACGAAACTCTTCCGGAACCGTCTTGGAAAAGAAGAAGAATGCATTCATGCGCGAAGTGTAGGCATTCAGTCCTGCCACCGCGCCATAGGTTGCCACCGCTCCCAGATCCATCCCCCAATGCCATGGGCTGCTCATGCGCTCAACTCCTCCATCATCTGTTTCAACTTCCGCGTTATCGTTTTGTTGGACACGCCATCCGCTCTGCCCTGCGCCACTAATTGCCGCAGATTGCGCTGGAACTGTTCGACCACTTCGGCCTGCTCCACCGGCGTCGAGCGCGCCATCACGACAGCACCCCGTCTTCGCTTCAACTCAAGCCAGCCCTCGGCAGCCAGTTGTCGATACGCCTCTGCAATGGTGTTGAAATGGACACCCAACTCCATCCCCAGTTCCCGCACCGTTGGCAGGGAATCCCCGGCCTGCAGCACACCCTCCACCAGCAGGGAACGAAGATTGTCCACAACCTGCCGATACACCGGCACAGGCGATGCAGGATCGATCACGAGATTGGGTTCGGGTCTCATTGTTATTTGTATATGTATAATGTACAAATAGAAAAAGTCAATCCTGAAATGGAATTTCTTTCTTGCCGGATTGCGACCGCTGCCACTCAGCTCTTTGCGTCAAAGAGGGAATACTGCCTGGGCTTCTCCGCTTCACGCGCCACCAGCCTGGGGCGCGGACGTTGACGCAACAGTCGCATCGGTTCGAGCATCTCCGGCGTCAGGTATGCCGCATACTCTTCCGGCGTCAGTATCACAGGCTGCCGCTCGTGGATGTGGCGGATGTTGGCAGCAGCTTCGCATGTCAGGATGGAGAATGTTTCTTCCAGTTTGCCGCTTTGTGGGTTCGCCCACGATGACCAGAGTCCTGCCATCGCAAAGAGCTTTTCGTCTTCAACCTGCAGCAGATACTTCGTCCTGCCGTCAGCACCCTGCGACCACTCAAAGTAGGCATCTGCCGGAATCAGGCAGCGCCGCTGTTGGAATGCATCCCTCCAGAAGCGTGAACTCTCCGCGCCTTCGGATCGGGTATTGAACAGGAAGCGATCCGGCAGCCGAAATCCCCAGCGCATGGGCAGCAGTTTGCGCCGACCGTCCCTGTCGCTCACCACCACCGGCTGAACGGAGCCTGGCGCCGCCTCACTCTTTCCGTCATCGACGACGGCCAGCGCATCGATTGCCTCCGCTGGCAACTCCGATGCAAACGCATGGACCAGTGCCTTGGTTCCGGAGCCTCTTTGAAATCGGCTGCACATACTCCGAGTGTATGGCCCGGTCTGCCACCCGCTGCAAGTGCAATCTGCTTTCGTCTCGCCCTAGGAGAACTGCGGCACGGCCGATCCCATCCTCGATGTCGCTCCCGATCTGCCAATGTAGGCTGGTGCTTCTTCTCTTGCGCCATCCGTCTGGAACTGGCCCAGCATGCGGTGCAGTTCCACGGCCAGGGTCTGCAGGCCTGCGCTGGCCTCGGCGGATTCTGCGGCTCCGGCAGATGACTGTTCGGCCATCGAAACGATCTTCTGCATAATCTCGCTCACCCGATCGGTTACGGCCTTCTGTTCGGTGGAGGCTCCGGCAATCTGCTCCACCATCTGGCTCTGTTGTTCGGCAGTTTCCAGAATCTCCCGCATGGCCACACCGGCTTCCTGTGCCGTCTCCACCGTCCGACTGAACTTTTCCTTGCCGGATCGCATCGTCTGAATCGTCTCTCCGGTTTTGCCCTGGATGCTCGTGATCATTCCATCGATTTCGTGCGTTGCCTTTGAGGTGCGCTCGGCCAGCCGCCGCACTTCACCGGCAACCACGGCAAAGCCACGACCGGATTCACCGGCTCGCGCCGCTTCAATCGAAGCATTCAGAGCCAGCAGATTGGTCTGTTCGGCAATCTCGTTGATCGTGGCCACAATCTGCCCGATCGACTGGCTTGCACGCTCCAGCTCCTCCATCATCAACGCCGATTCGCGCACCGTCTGCGCCGCATCCTCAATGGCAGCTATGGTTGCCGACACCACCTGACCACCGCTCTGCGCCCCATCGCGCAACTGGCCCATGTTTGCTGCCATCTGCTGGCTGTTGCGGCTGATCTCGGAAATGGCACTCTGCATCTCGTGCATGGCCACAACCGCATGCTCAATCTGCTGCTTCTGCTCACTGCTTGCCTGCGCCACTGCCGCGGCAGATGCCGTGATCCCGTCTCCGCTTGTGGCAATGCGTTCCGCATTGCCCACAATCCCTTGCACCAGCTCCCGCAGAAATGCGACAAACCTGCCAAACTTTCCTGCCGATCCGCTTTCGATATGCGTCCTCACGCGAAGATCCACCTGGTGATCGGCCAGCATCGCGTCCAGCATGGTCATCACCTCGCCGGTTTCCAGTTTGGCGCGTTCCTGCTGCACCGCCATCGACACCAGCAGGCCGGTCTCAAACACCACAAACGCCGCATGGATAAACACCATCCGGATGCTGCACATCGTAGGGAAGACCCAAACGGGAAATCCTGCATGCTGCAGGAGATGAAAGACCAGATGATGCACCGCAATCACGCCCGCACCCACCACCAGCGGCAACCAGTCGTTGTAGAACAACAGAAATGCCAGCAGCACAAAGATCGAAAAATGCATCTCGATCATTCCGTGCATCTGCTGGATCAGCAGGGCCGCAAATGCCATGAACACCACGGCACTCCAGACACGGGTCAGCCTCGCGCCTCGGTGCGTCAGCACCAGCACCTGCAGCGATCCCGCCAGCAGCATCCCGACCAGTACGGCCAATCCCCAGGTATGATGCACCGGTGCCAGGCAGAGGGCCAGCCCCAAAAGACTCCACGACACGCAGGCCATCACCCGGTCTCCCAGGCATTGTTCACATTTCAGATATGCATTGTTCAGCCTGAGATCTTCTGGAGTTGTCGCGCCTGTCTTTGTCATATCCAGCCTCACCCCTATTTCATCGGTCCTGCATGGGCAATCTTTATGCGCATCCCGATAGGCGAAATCTGGAACACGTTTCTTCGGCCAGACCGGGAGGTGGAAATGTGTTGCCATGCATTTCTGATAAATACTGAAGTCGCGACTTGACAAACGCTCGCACAAGGCAAATACTCAAGTTGTGGCTTCAGTAAGAATGCAGCCCAGGAGGATTCAGCAATGAAACAAAGCACAATCATTCATGCCACCTGCACAGTCGAGCGTAGCTTTACCCGTCCGCCTCATGTCGTCTTTGCCGCGCTCAGCCAGCCGGAACAGATTCGCCAGTGGATGGGCGGCGATGACCACTCCGAACTGCTCGACTTCACCTGTGACTTTCGCGAAGGCGGCAGCGAGCGCTTCCAGTATCGAATGGGTCCGGAGACTCCAATCGCCGGACAGATCCTCACCAGCGATGGCTGCTTTCAGCACATCGTGCCGGACTCACGGATTCTCATCGTCTCCACCATGCGACTGGGAGAACATTTGTTTTCTGCCTCCCAGGTGACCTTTGAGCTGCAGGAAACAGCCACCGGGACCGATCTGATCCTGACCCACCAGGGCGTGTTCCTGGAAGGCTCGGATGGCCCCGCCATGCGTGAGCAGGGCTGGAATATTCTTCTTGACCGACTGGTCCGGCTGGTTCATGGTCGTTAGTCACAGGTATTTTCCACACACGCACGGAACGGCAGCATGACTGGGAATAAATCTGAAAATATCGAACGAATCTTCACTGCACTCGGTGACCCCACGCGACGCGCACTCGTCGAGCGCCTTGCGCATGGTCCGGTTTCCGTCTCGGAGCTGGCACGCGTGCTTGAGATCACACTCACCGCAGTCGGGCAGCATCTCGCTGTATTGGAGTCTGCCGGACTGGCAATCAGTGAGAAATCTGGTCGGGTCCGAGTTTGTCGTCTACATATTGCCGGCTTCGATCTCCTGGAGGCTTGGACACGCAGCCATCGCACGCTCTGGGAGCGTCGAGTGGAACGTCTGTCGCAGTTGATCGAAGAGCGCCGCTCTTCGCGGTAGTGTCCGGGGCAGGGAATTGCCGCATGAGGAACGCGGCGGAACAGCAGTATTGCCGTTCCGCCGCAGTCCCACTACGGCTGGCTGCTCTGGTAGGAGTTCGGAGCGCCCGGCGTTGCCAGGTCGCCGGTGATGTTGGTTCTGCTGGCGTGGCTGTGGCGCATTGCCGTGCTCAGGGTAATGCCGCTTCCGCTCACCGTTTCGCCTGCGGCATAGTGGTTGGTCAGCGGCTTTCGCAGCAGGATGGCAGCGACAGGGAATCTGCGTACGGCGGCGATCACAGCGGTCTCCTGTCCGTTGCCGATCCGGATGCTTTCGCCCTCTTCAAATCCTGCTGCACTGCCGACTGCCAGGCTGGTCGCACCGGCTTCCACAGCACTCGTGAGTGTTGTCCCTCCTGCCGTGCCCACCGATGCGATCGTTGCCGTCTCCAGCGCGGAGCCGGAGTCAACGCGCACCGTTTCCCCGGGGAAAAATCCACTCACGCTGGCCACCTTGAGGTTGCTTGCGCCCGCCTTGGCAGCCAGTGACAGCAGGGTTGCCGGAGCGCTGCGGAAGTCTTCGCAATTGCTGTCGGTATCTGCTCCATCCGGATAGCGCCCGGTGCTCACATCGGCAGCAGCGGCCATCGGCCATGCTCCTGCTGCGCTGGGGGCGGGTGCAAAGCATCCGCTGCGACCAACGCCGGAGGCTGACTGGTATCCCTCCGCGGCCCATGGGTCAACGAGTGCGCCATAGTTCAAGCTGTCGGCAACGTTGCCACGGGCATCGCGCAGGATCAGACTTCCTTCGCTGACCGGAATCGTGCGTCCGAACAGGGGGGATTCGGTCGTCAGTTCCGGTCCGCCGAACCACTGGTTCGGTTTCGCACTGTCCTGGTATCCCGCCGTGGTTACGGCTGCATCCCGGACCACTGCGTGGATCCCGTGCGATTGTCCCAGAGCAGCATCCAGCGTGATGCCGGTTCCCAGCGCCTGCACCGGTTCATTGCTCCCGTGCGCAAAGCGTGTTGCCGGAGTAAAGCGGATGCCGGTTCCGCGATCACTGAACGGAAGATTTGCCGCATGCGCGAATCGCAAAGGAGCCGTCAGCTCCACGCCGGTGCCTGGCTCCACCACGCCCTCGTCACGGATGTGCGAGGACTGCAGGGCAGGCTGGAATTGAATCCTGCCGCCGCGCATGCCTTCCGCGAACACGGCCTGAATCTTCACCCGTTCCACGGCTCCAGGCCGACCCACCAGCATTCCGCTGTTGGCCTGGAATCCCTTCGCGCTGCGGACGTGAATCTCCGTGGCTCCTGCCGCCGCATCCGCGGTCAGGTTGCTGCGTACGGCTGAGGTTCCCACGCTGGCCACCGTCACCGTTTCCATTCCATGCCCCTTGCTGGCAATATCCAGGCGGATGTGGTCACCTGCGGAGATTCGGTCCGCATCGGTTACCTGCAGAGTTCGGCTTCCGGCTGCTGCATCCGTCGCCAGATACTGCTGCGAACCGGGCTTGCCCACCGCAGTCACCGTCACCACTTCCATCCGTTCCCGGCCTTCCGGCACTGTCGGGTAGGTGGCGCCATACCCAATGGCCATTTTCTGCCCCACGGCAAAGCCGGAGACATCCATCACCGGCAGATTCCGAGCACCCACAGGAATGTGAATCACGGGGCCATCCGGCAGCGGCTGCCACACGGTTGTCGGGTTGCTGGCTGCCGTTCCCACGTTTGCAATCCGATGGCTTTCCGCATGGGAACCCCATCCGATCTGGATGGTATCTCCCGCCTTCATGCCCGTCGCATCCCGGACAAAGAGGGTACGGCTGCTGGCTGCTGCCTGCACGGCCAGTCCGGAGTCTGCCAGTCCCAGCAGATAGAATCCATGCGCCTTCAGCGTGGTTTTCGCCGGGATGGTGATCCGCGAAAACACGGCCTGCTGCGTGGGATGCACTGTCAGGCTCCATCCGGAAAGATCCACTGCTGCATCTGCCGCGTTGTACAGCTCGATGAAGGAATTCGTCGCATTCATGGGCGGTCCGGAGCGGATGCGAAACTCATTGATCTTCACCGGCCAGCTGCTGCGCGCCTTTTCCACTGCCGCCATCCGATGCTGCTTCCCACCCATGTTCCAGGTCGCTTCGCTCTTCAGGTCGCCATTCCACGGTGCAGCTCCCGCAGTCACCAGAAAGGTGGCCTGCAGACTGTCTTCAGCCGCCAGAGTTGCGGCCTCCAACTGGCCGCTCGCCAGCCTGGCAGACCATCCCTGCGGTACCGCCAGGCTCAGCTTGACTCCCGTCACCGTCTGCCCCAGGGTGTTGCGGAAGGTGACCGTCGTCTGCCGTGTCTGGCTGGGAACAAAGCTTTGCACTCCGGATGGCTTTTCCGCATGGGCAGCCACGTTCGCAGCCACGCTCAAGGGCACTTCGCCATAGTGTGCCTGCACCACATTGGCCTGCACGGCCTGATCGGTCGCATCGCTCGGATAGCTGCCTGCCTCCGTCATTGCGCCTTCGTAGAAGGTGCCCTGGGAGCCATTGCTGTTGTCGCCTCCGTTGCCCAGCAGGATCGCGCCCTGCTTGCGCATCGGATCATAGGTCGCATTCACGCGTTCCCCGCGAAACATCGTCTGCAGTGCCCCATGCTGGGCATCGCCGCCCAGCGAACTCCAGGCATGCGGCCTGCCCTTGGCCATCGCCGTCACAAACCGCCAGGAGATATTGGGCAGTCGGCACTCCTTGGAGCCGTCCGGATTCACGCATCCCACCAGGTTGTTCTCCTGGTCGGTCATCACCCACGGTCCTGGCATCGTTCCGTGATACCAGTAGGGAGCATCCCCAAAGTAGGTGGTCTCCATCGTTCCGTTGTCGTCGTCGCGGCTGTCAATCTCTGCATTTCCATAGTCGAAGCAGCAGCCGGAGTTGAAGTGGTGTCCATTGATCACCCAGTACTGTCCCTCCGCCTGGTCGTCGACCGCCGTGCCGCGCGGATCATCATTCCGCAGGCCCATTCCCGGTTCAATCAGGACGCCGTACACCTTGTGACCCATCACCATGACCGGGGCCATATCCGCCAGCGGCACATTGTTGAATCCGCCCAACGCCGGACCGCTGAAGCCTCCACGCGGAGCCTGCGTCAGGTCATTGTGCCTTCCGGTCTGATCGTAGATACGCGTGATCCAGCAGACGGTCTGCGCACAGAAGGCATCCTGTGCGGCAGCATCGGCATAGCCGCCGCCATCGCCGGCTGCCGACGGCTCCACCACTCCAATCTTCAGGCTTTTCCCGTCGGACTGCCGCACCACCTCGTAGAGCGGCCCGTGATAGTTGGCCAGCAGCGCCCGCGTCGTGCTGTGCGCGGCCACGCAGGCATCACCCGCTGCGGCATACAGATCGCATGCTCCCTGTGGCCGTTGCTGCGCCATGCCGGCCCCCATCGTCATCGCCAGGCAGGCCGCCGCCAGCGCCCATCGTCCTGCCGTGCGTCCCTGCTTGATTCCAAGACCTTGCATTCGATCCTCCCGATGTTGTCACTCTGCCTGCAGCCGGCCAGCTTCGCCCGCGCATTCATTTCGTCCATGCATTTGTGGCCTGCGGGGCAGGCCTCTCCAGGCGCTGCCCCGCTGGCCGATTTTCATCAGCGGAAAAGCCTGGGGGCAAAATCCGCCAACGCCCGACGCCACGTCAGCCACTCATGAGCCGTACCCGGGGATTCAAAGTACACATTGTGAATACCGGCCTGGGTCAGGGCATCGCTGAATGCCTTCACGCGGGGTCCCTCGACCGATCCGGTGGAAAGAAACAGCACCTTGACCTTCTGATTGAAGCTGGCCGCATCGGCAAAGGCACCAAAGCAGCTGGTCTTCGGATCAAAGCTTCCGGAGAAGCCGTTGCAATTTCCGCTGAAGCCACCGAGGTAGGCAAACTTGTCCAGATTCTGCAGACCAGTCGTGAATGTCTGCATCCCGCCCATGGACAGTCCAGCCATCGCCCGGTTGTCACGTCCCGGAGCCACACGATACTCCTTTTCAATCATCGGAATCAGATCGGTGAACATCATCTCGCTGAAGGTGTTGCTCAGGTGAAACATCGGTCGCCGCCTGGCTACGGGTGTCCCTGGCTTGTGGCCCGGTCCGGCTCCCGGCATGCCCGGTGCTCCGCCCATGGGCGCCTGGGGTTCGGGATTGGCCTCGGTCAGCACGCCCCGGGCATCATAAATGCGGCCATCCTCGCCCGGCTTCGCTGCATTCAGGTTATCCATCACAATCAGCATCGGTTTGGCTTTGTGCGCGGCAATCAGATTGTCCATGATCTGCTGCACATGCCCTTGAAAGGTCCATCCCAGCTCATTTTCGCCCCAGCCATGCAGCAGATACAGCACCGGATAGAGCTGCCTGGGGTGTTGGCTGTAGTCGGCCGGAACATAGACCAGGCAGCGCCGCCACTTCCGGGTAACCGTCGAGTAGTACCAGCGAATCTGTACATCGCCATGCGGCACCTGCTGGTTGCTATAGAAGGCAGCATCGGAGGCCGGCACCTCAATCGCGCTGCTCCACATGCCTCCGCCAAAGTACGTTGCCGTCGAAGGATCGGAGAACGAAGCACCGTCGATCTGGACCATGTAATAGTGGAATCCCTCCACCAGCGGCGTGGTCGTTGCATACCAAAGGCCATCGGCTTCATGCGTCATCGGAAAGCCTTTGCCCACCCGCACGGTCACGCTATGGGCCTCCGGTGCCGATACCCGGAACATGACCCGATGATCCGGAAAGATACACGGAAACGGGGCGCCTGGAATATTCAGCGCTGAGGGAACACAGTCCGCGGGAACCTGAGCCTGAGCGCTTCCGGCCAGCAGCAGCACTCCTGCAATCAGAGTTCCCAGAGTCACACACACTTTATGCATTTTCATTTCCTTTTACCTCACAGCAGAGTCGTCCGCAGAGTGCGGCATGGCAACAGTTGTCCAGTCCCGGATACGCTCACAGAACGCCGAATGGTTTCCCCGGGAATAGGCGGCAATTCTACCCTCAACACGTCCATTTGCGCCAAGTGATTCGATTTTCTTCGGCCGCAGCCGGCCGGGGCTGGCGACATGGGCAGGCCATCCACCGATTCGGGGCTTCGGGCTGGCTCAGGTTCGGAGTAGGCAGCCCATGCTCACAGAGCGTATGCTTGCAGGCGATCCGGAAACGGTTGTGCGGAGCATCGGGAACGCAGACATTCGTTTGCTGCGGGCCATTTCCCAGCATCTTTCCCTCCGGACGGATTTGCATTTTCGGGAGGCTATTGTGTTGATCGATTCAATCTCTCTGCGCCGTTTGCCTGGCCGGGCCGTGGTGTCCGCTGCCTGCTTGGCGCTGCTGTTCTCGGTGGCTGTCCAGGCGCAAGCTCCATCTCCGGCTTCGGCTGGCCACGCTGCTGGCTCAGCATCTGGCTCCGCAGCTCCGGATGCACAGACCCAGGCCCGCATTCAAAGCTCGATCGAGCAGACGCTCCAGAAGCTGACGCTTGAGGAAAAGATCACCCTGCTCTCCGGCTCGCGCATGATGGACTCGGCACCCATTCCGCGCCTGGGCATTCCTGCCCTGCGCATGAGCGATGGTCCGGTCGGGGCACACATTCCGCCGCCATCCACGGCCTTTGCAGCCGGCATCGGACTGGCCGCCAGCTGGGATCGCGATCTGGCCCACCGCATCGGTGTGCAGCTTGGCCGCGATGCCCGCTCGCGCGGAGTCAGCTTCCTGCTCGGCCCCGGCGTCAACATCTATCGCGCCCCCATGAATGGCCGCAACTTCGAGTACTTTGGCGAAGACCCCTATCTTTCCGGCCAGATTGCCGTGGGCTACATTCGCGGCGTCCAGTCCGAGCGCGTCAGTGCCACGATCAAGCATTTCGTGGCCAACAACTCGGAGTACGCCCGCTTCACGTCGGATTCGGTGGTCAGCGAGCGGGCACTGCGCGAGATCTATCTGCCGGCCTTTGAGGCAGCGGTCAAGCAGGCGCATGTGGGTGCCGTCATGGACTCCTATAACTTCATCAACGGCGTCCATGCCACCCAGAATCCGCACATCAACATCGATATTCTGCGCCATGACTGGCACTTTGACGGGCTGCTGATGTCCGACTGGACGGCCACCCATGACGGCGTGGCGGCAGCCAACGGCGGTCTGGATCTGGAGATGCCCTTCGGCTGGTATATGAATGCCCAGACGCTGATTCCTGCCGTCAAGGCGGGCAAAGTCTCCGAGGCCACCATCGATGCCAAGGTGCGCCATCTGCTCGACGTGGCCTACCGCTTCGGCTGGATTGGTCCCGATGGCACCTATCACGATCCGATCGACCGCTCGATTCCGCGCTATAACCAGCAGGGACGCGAGGTTGCCCTGCAGGGGGCCATCGAAGGCGCCGTGCTGCTGAAGAACGCCAACCACCTGCTCCCGCTTGACCCGACGCGCACCACGCACATCGCCGTCATCGGCCCGGATGCCTTCCCGGCCAATCCTGAGGCAGGCGGCAGCGGCATGGTGCCCACCTTTGACAGCGTCAGCATCCTGAAGGGAATCAGCGACCGTCTTGGCCTGAAGGGGCAGGTCACCTGGGATCGCGGGTTGCCCAAGCTCAGCATTCTGGCTATGACCACCGGATTCACCCCCGCAGCCGATGTCTATCGCCCGGGCGTGACGGTGGAGACCTTTGCCTCCTCGGACTTCAGCGGCAAGCCGATTGCCACGCGCAATGAGCTGGCCATGAACTCCGGCAAGTCGGCGCTTTCCGATCCCGACATGGCCGACCTCATCAACACCATCGACAGCAACACGATGAAGATGTTCATGGGCGGCGGTGCGCCGCAGCACTTTGATCGCTGGACGGGCTACTACCATGCACGCTCGGCCGGGGACTATCTGCTCTTCGTCGAGAATCAGGGCAAGTATCGCGTTCTGGTC
>JAJZGG010000097.1 GCA_021804965.1 Acidobacteriota bacterium | reverse complement strand
CTTCGCCCACACGCTCAGCCCCGGTCGCCACACCCTGCAGATCGCCTTCACCGGCATGCTCAACGGCGAGCTTCGCGGCTTCTATCTCTCCAAGACCGCGCGCCGCAACTACGCCGTCACCCAGTTCGAATCCACCGACGCACGCCGCGCCTTTCCCTGCTTCGACGAGCCGGCCATGAAGGCCACCTTCGACGTCACCCTCGTCGTCGACAAGGGCGACACTGCCATCTCCAACACCAACATCACCGCCGACACCCCCACCGCCGACGGACTCCGCCACGCGATTCACTTTGCGCGCACGCCGCGCATGTCCACCTACCTGGTCGCCTTCCTCGTCGGCGACTTCCAGTGCGTCTCCGGCTCCAGCGACGGCGTGCCCATCCGCGCCTGCGCCACGCCGGACCAGGTGCAGTATGGCCGCTTCGCGCTCCAGGCCGCCGAGTTCGTCCTGCACTACTACGACAACTACTTCGGCATCCACTACCCAATGCCCAAGCTGGACATGATCGCGCTGCCCGACTTTGAAGCCGGTGCCATGGAGAACTTCGGCGCCATCACCTATCGCGAAACCGACCTGCTCGTTGACCAGCAGCACGCCTCCGTCGATGCCCTGAAACGCGTAGCCGCCGTGGTGGCTCATGAGATGGCCCACCAGTGGTTCGGCGACATGGTCACCATGCAGTGGTGGAACAACCTCTGGCTCAACGAGGGCTTTGCCACCTGGATGGAAAACAAGCCGGTCGAAGCCTGGAAGCCCGAGTGGAAGATCAGCCAGTCCGTTGCCGCCGACACCCAGACCACGCTCAACCTCGACGCCCGTCGCGTCACCCGCACCATCCGCGCCGAAGCCAACACTCCCGACGAAATCAATGAGATGTTCGACGGCATCACCTACGGCAAGGCCGGTGCCGTTCTGCTGATGGTGGAAAACTACGAGGGCAGCGAGGTCTTCCGCCAGGGCGTGCACAACTACCTTGCCGCGCACCTTTACGGCAACGCGACGGCCGAGGACTTCTGGGGCGCGCAGGCCGCCGTCAGCCACAAGCCCATCGACCGGATCATGGCCAGCTTCGTGGCCCGGCCCGGCGTGCCGCTGCTGCGCGTCGGTGACTCCGGCTCGGTCTCCCAGCATCGTTTCTTCCTGAATCCCGGCGTCACCGCTGCGCCGCAGTCCTGGGTCATTCCCGTCTGCAGCAGCACCGCAGCCGGACCGCACTGCCAGATCCTGAGCCAGCCCACGCAGACGCTGTCCACCGTGAGCTTCCTGAACGCCGGCGGCAAGGGCTACTACCGCACGCGCTACCCGGCCGCCATGCTGGCCCGGCTGACCGCACACGCAGAAACCGCGCTCACGCCTGAGGAGCGCATCAGCCTGCTCGGCGACAGCTGGGCACTGGCCCAGGCCAACATCCTCACGGTTGGCGACTTCCTCAACCTCGCCGCGCAGCTTGCCGCCGATCCCAACTCTGAAGTTCTGCAGAGCCTGATCGACGACGTGAACACCATTGCCGACCGCGTGGCGGCCAACGACGCCCAGCGCACGCAGCTTGCCGCCTGGGTTCGCAGCACCTTTGGCCCGGCCTACACACGCCTGGGCGCACCCAACGCGCAGGACTCGCCCGACAAGCTCGAAATGCGGGCAGCGCTGCTGCGCTTTGTGGCCGCCACCGGTGGCGACCGGCAGGCCATTGCGCAGGCCCGCAGCCTCACGGAGGCTGCGCTGGCGCAGCCGGACTCCGTTGATGCCACGCTGGCTCCGGCAGCGCTGCAGGTGGCCGCCCGCTTCGGCGATGCGGCACTCTTCAACCGCCTGCAGAAGCTCAGCGAAGACTCGCCCAACCCCCAGATCCGCGCCAATTCGCTGCGCGCGCTGGCCCGCTTTGAAGATCCCACCCTCGAAGACCGGGCACTGGCCTACGCCGTCTCCGGTCGCGTCCGCAACCAGGATGTTGCCTCCATGCTCTCCATCGAGCTGACCCAGCACAACACCCGGCAGCGTGCCTGGAGCTTCATCCAGAGCCACTTCCCGGCCGTGCTGGCCCAGCTCACGTCCAGCTCCGGAGCCAACATGGTCAGCGCCACCGGCCACTTCTGCTCGGCGGAAAAGCAGCAGCAGGTTGCCAGCTTCTTCGCGACCCACGTGGTGCCCTCGTCGGCGCACGCACTGGCCCGCGCCACCGACCAGATCAACGACTGCGCCACGCTGCGTGCCAACCAGCAGGCCAACCTCGCCACCTGGCTCAGCGCCCGCTAGGCGGCTGCAAGCCACAGCAGAAACAGTCAGGGCCGGACGCAATGTCCGGCCCTGCTTTTTTTGGCACCGCCTGTTGTTTGGCGCTGCCTGTTTGGCCCTAGCTCTTCGTCGCCACGCGCAGGTGCAGCTCGCGCATCTGCTCCATGCTCACCGGCGTCGGCGCATCCACCATCACGTCAATGGCGCGCGCCGTCTTGGGGAAGGCGATCACCTCGCGCAGACTCGGCGCACCGGCCAGCAGCATCGCAATGCGGTCCAGCCCCAGCGCAATGCCACCGTGCGGCGGCGTGCCATACTCCAGCGCGTCCAGGAAGAATCCGAAGCGCGTCCGAGCCTCGTCCGGCGTGATGCCCAGCGAATCGAAGATCTGCCGCTGCACATCCTGCCGGTGGATGCGGATGGAGCCGGAACCCAGCTCCAGGCCGTTCATCGCCAGGTCATAGCAGCGCGCGCGCACGGTCGCCGGATCGCTGAAGAGGCGATCAATATCGGCATCATGCGGCGAGGTGAAGGGATGGTGCGCCGGCACCCATTTTCCAGTTTCCGCATCGTGCTCGAACATCGGAAAATCCGTGACCCAGATGGGCTGGAATGCGGCGGCACCATCGGTCATCGTGCCGCTTTGCGGATCAGCCTCGGCCACCACCGAGCTGGTCACGGCAAAGGCTCCGTGCCGGTCGGCATACTTCTTTGCCAGCTCCACGCGGAAGGCTCCCGCAGCCGCATAGACGGCAATCTCGCGCTCGGACAGTCGGCCCGGGATCTTTGTGTCCGAGGCTTTGATCGGATGCGCAGGATCGCCGGCAACCAGCACGACGAAATCCTCTTCGTCGGCACCGGTGCGCTCGCGCAGCGCGGCCACGATGTGCGGAAATCCCTTTTCCAGCCGCTTCAGATCGTCAATGAACTTGGCTCCCTTGCGCGCGTCGAAGAGCGGGTGGTTGTCCTCGCGCTCCTTGCGGCTCAGCGCGCCCACGCGGGGAATGCGCAGCGCCACCACCGGCAGATCCGGATCCAGCTGCAACGCTGCCATGTCCGCATCGCTCAGCGCCGAGCGCATCTCGGTCAGCCCGGGCAGCCGCATGTCCGGCTTGTCCACGCCAAAGCGCCGCATCGACTCATCCCAGGGAATGCGCGGAAACGGCACCGGCAGGTGAATGCCGGCCGCTGCAAAGGCCGCGGCCAGGAACCGCTCCACGACCGCAAAGACATCCTCTTCGCGCGGGAAGCTCATCTCCAGATCCACCTGCGTGAACTCCAGCTGGCGGTCGGCGCGCAGATCCTCATCGCGGAAGCAGCGGGCAATCTGGAAGTAGCGGTCGAAGCCGGAGATCATCAGGATCTGCTTGAAGATCTGCGGCGACTGCGGCAACGCATAGAACTCGCCCGGATGCACGCGGCTGGGCACCAGAAAATCCCGTGCGCCCTCCGGCGTGGACTTGGTCAGGATCGGCGTTTCAATCTCCAGAAAGCCCATCTCCGACAGGCTCTCGCGGATGGCCAGCGTGATCCGGTGCCGCAGCCAGAAGTTGCGCTGCATCTCGGCGCGACGCAGGTCCACGTAGCGATACTTCAGCCGCACTTCCTCGTTGGCAATCGCCTCCTCGGCCGGGGAAAACGGCGCCAGGCGTGCATCGTTCAGCACCAGCAGCTGGCTGGCCACAATCTCCACCTCGCCGGTCACCATCTTGGGATTGATGGCGGCAGCATCGCGCAGACGCACCCGGCCCACAGCGGCCACCACATACTCCGGGCGAATCGCCTCGCCCTTGGCGTGGCCGTCCGGCGTCAGGTCGCGATCCAGCACCACCTGGGCAATCCCGCTGCGATCCCGCAGGTCGAGAAAGATCAGGTTTCCGTGATCCCGCCGCCGGTTCACCCATCCCATCACCACCACGTCCTGCCCGGCATGCTCCCGGCGCAGTTCGCCGCACATGTGTGTGCGCTTCCGCTCTCCCAGATAATCCAGTCCGCTCATTGACCCTTCTCTACCTGCGCCCGGGCTGCCAGCAGATGCTTCGCCAGCTCCGCGCGCGGAATTTTCTTCTGTTCCGCTGTTGCAAAATCCTTCACCGTCAGCACGTCCGACTGCAGCTCATCCTCGCCCAGCAGCACAATGCTGCGTGCCACGCGGTCGGCCATCTCCATCGACTTGCGCACGCGGAAGCTGCCATCGCCCAGCTCAATCCGCAGCCCGGCCCGGCGCAGCTCGCGCGCCAGCGCCAGTGCCGCCGGATTCTGCGCCTCGCCCACCGGAGCCACGCAGGCATCGGCGCGTTCGCTGGCCGCAGCCTGCTGCGCCTGCAGCGTGAGCACCAGCCGGTCCTGCCCAATGGCAAAGCCGATGCCCGGAGCCTTCGGTCCGCCAATCGCCTCGCTCAGCCCGTCGTAGCGCCCGCCACCCAGCAGCGCATTCTGTGCGCCCAGCCCGCCATGCGTGAACTCAAAGGTCGTCCGCGTGTAGTAGTCCAGCCCGCGCACCAGCCGATGATCCCGCGTGTAGGGCACCCCGGCCGCATCCAGCGCCGCGCAGACCGCCGCAAAGTGCTCCCGGCTGGCCGCATCGAGGGAATCGGCAATCCGCGGCAGCGCGTCAATGATCGGCTGATCCTCCGGCACCTTGCAGTCCAGCACGCGCAGCGGATTGGTCTCCGCCCGCCGCTGGCAGTCGGCACACATCTGCCCCACCACCGGCTGCAGCGCCTCGCGCAGCCGCGCCAGATAGGCCGGACGGTCCGTCGCCGATCCCACGGAATTGAGCCGCAGCGTCCAGCCTTCAATCCCCAGCGCATCCAGCAGGCTGGCCAGCATCTCCAGCACCTCGGCGTCGCGCAGCGGAGACTCCGACCCGGCATGCGGCGGGCCAATCACCTCGGCCCCGATCTGGAAAAACTGCCGGTAGCGGCCCTTTTGCGGGCGCTCCCGTCGAAACTGCGGGCCGATATAATACAGCTTCTGCAACTGCCCGCTTTCCCCGAGCTTGTGCTCGATGTAGGCGCGCACCACCCCGGCCGTATTCTCCGGCCGCAGCGTCAGGCTCTGCGTCTTCTCTGACTGCGCCCGCGCGCGGTCCTCCCAGGTGTACATCTCCTTGGAGACAATGTCGGTCTCCTCGCCCACGCCACGGGCAAAAAGCGCCGTCTCCTCAAAGATCGGCGTGCGAATCTCGCCAAAGTGGTAACGCGCAAAGACCTCGCGCGCCGTTGCTTCAATCCGGCTCCACAGCGCCGTCTCCGGCGGCAGCAGATCGCGCGTGCCGCGCACAGCTTTCACAGGGGTAGTCACCTTTCCAGTCTAAACGTTCCCACCGCGTCGCAGGTTCCGCGTGCGGCTTCGCAGATCGGATCCGGAAATCGGTCCACGGGCGGCATAGCCAACCCACAGTCGCCGATCCGCCATCGGCTTCTTTGCGATTGGCTTCTTTTGCGATTTGCTTTCTTTGCCGCTTCCGTGCAGTCTGATACCTTGAACCGCACCTGGGGGATTCGCGCGTGCCAACCGGAAAACCAATCTGGGCTCTAGCCCTGGCCGCGGCGGCCATGGCTGTGCCCGTTGCCGCGCCTGCCCAGTCCCTGCACACGCGTCCTGCGGCGGCGCAGCCCACGGCTCCCGTTGCACGGCCAGCGCTGCCGGTTGCGAGCCAACCAGACGCAGCAGGGCCAGACGCAGCAGGGCCGGCCATGCTGGCTCGCGGAACCTACCTCACCGTCGCCTCCCTGCGCGTCTATCCCATGAAGCCCGGCACGGCGGTGGAAGCCCGCCTGCTCGCGCCCCTTTACGTCCGGAACACGCTGGTGCTGCCCCAGGGCACGCTGCTGCGCGGCACCGTCGAATCGCTGACCCCGGACCGCTCCGCGCGGCTCTGGGCCCGGCTCAACGGCGACTTCACGCCCTTCCATCACCCCTTGGTCCGTTTCCAGGCCATTGAGACCAGCGGCCAGCCCGTGTCCATCCAGGCCCAGCCTGCGCAGGCCGGACTGCCCATGGTCAACCTCCAGGCCAGCTCCGGCAGCCGTCGCCACGCCCTCATCGTCCAGGCCTGGAACGGCATGAAGCAGCGCGTGGCCAGCACGCGCGATTACTTCACCTCGCCCGGACTCGGCAACCGCCTCAAGCTGCTGCTCTACTCCCAGCTGCCCTACCATCCCGAGCAGATCAACGCCGACACCACCTGGAGCTTTCCGCTGAGCGAAGCTCTGGCCGTCGGCCAGCTCCAGGCCGCCGGAGCGCCCCGGCTGGCTGCTGCGCCCCGCAGCAGGCGCAGGAAACCCGCACCCGCGCCCAAGACCACTTCTGCGCCCACCTCCACGCCCGGCCCAGCCAGCCCTGCCAATGCCAAGCCGCACTGGCTCATCCATGCCGAGCTGGAAACCCCGCTGAACTCCCGCACCGCCAAGACTGGCGACCCGATTCAGGCACGCGTCGTCGAGCCGGTCTATGACGCGCAGCACCACCTGACCATCCCCCAGGGAGCGACTCTCGTTGGCCGCGTGACCACCAGCAAGCCGGCACGCTCCTTCGGGCGCAACGGCCATCTGCGCTTCAGCTTCCAGCAGCTCAAGCTGCCGGCACAGCCGGCCCGGACCGTGCAGGGCTCGGTGACCGGCGCACTGGCCGGCGGCGGCAAACAGATGAGCATGGACGCCGAGGGCAATGTCTCCGGCAAAAGCAACGGCAGCGTGCTGGCACCGATTGCACTCGGGCTGCTCGCCGGCCACGCGCTGGACACCGACGGCAACATGACCGCGCAGACCGGAGTGGCCTCGAACGGCTTCGGCGTGGCCGGTCGCGTCGCCGGGCTCACCGCCGGATCGCGTCCGCTGGCTGCGGCCATCGGCTTCTATGCCGTCGGCCTCAGCGTCAGCTCCACCTGGCTGCGCACCGGCCACCAGATTGATTTTCCCCAGGGCACACGGATCGTGATTGACACCGCGCCGCTGACCGAGCCCATTCTGAAGCCCCAGCTCGGCAGCGCAACCGCTGCGGCCCGCTAGGCCTTACCGATGGTCATGGCTTCGCGCACGGCAGCCACCACGCCTTGCTGATAGGCAGCCCACGTCAGCTCACGGGCGCGTTCCAGCGCTGCATCGCTCATCTGCTTCAGCCGCGTGCGATCCTCGTGCAAGTCCGTCAATCGTGCCGCAATCGCATTCGCATCCCGGATGGGCACGATGAAACTATCCACTCCATCCCGCAATATGTCTGGTCCACCTGTGTTGGGAGTGGTGATGACAGGCAGCCCCTGTGAAAGCGCCTCCCCTATCACCAGACCAAAACCTTCAAAAAGTGATGGGAACACTAAAACATCGTGGCTGCGCATCTCGTTCAATATTTCTGCATGCGAAAGAGATGGAATCCATCGGTGGATTTGACACTGCTGGTCGAGGAGTGCCAAGTTTCCAGCCTTGCGGCCAATGATCGTCAACTTCACAGATCCGGCGAGCTGCTGCACTGCATCGAAAAGATAGGAAATCCCTTTGCGCTGCGAGAGTGATCCGACAAATATAACCCGGAGTGGATGATTTCGATCCGTCATCTTACGCGGCTCAGAGGAATGCGTCGGGGTTCCATAGGGGACGATAACGATATCCTTGGCTTTGCCTGGATACTGCATGAGCGTATTGCGAGTAAAACGACTTGCAACGAGGATTGTGTCCGCCAGCTCCAGCTCCTCATCCTTGCGCGCACACTTCTCCGCGCTGTCGGTGAGCGCCTGCATCGTGGGTGCCCACTCCGGCCGCCGCTCCACTTCCTCGGCAGCCATGGCGCGGCTGGCGCGCCAGTAGCCAATCGGCAGATCATAGATACGACGCAAGCCGAGCTCTCGCGCCGCACGAAACTGCTCCCGCGCACCGTCCTCGTACGCATAGACCGCCCGTACCTGCGGAAACCGTGGCAACTGCCGCGCCACGTGCCGGTCCAGATCGCGATAGACTGCATCGATGGAAAACGGCTGACCCTCGCCCTGTGTCAGCCGTGTTTTGCCCAACCGCGGCAGCAGGTTCCTCACCAGTTCCCGAGTAGGTCGCGTATGAATCTTTTCTTCGGGAATCCCGAGCCGTGATCGCCGCTCCAGCGTTGCCCGCAGGCCTGCCGGAAGCAGTCTTCCCAGCGGTGCGTTGGCTCGCCAATGCACACAGGTAAAGCAGGCCGTGAGCAGATCCTCCTGCTCCAGACCAGCCGCCACGGCTGCCATGTTCTGATTGCCCGTGGGGTGGCTCAGGATCACCATGCCTACTCCCACTCAATCGTGCCTGGCGGCTTCGATGTAATGTCATACACCACGCGGTTGATCCCGCGCACCTCGTTCACAATCCGGTTGGAGATCCGCTTCAGCAGTTCATAGGGCAGCGGCGTCCAATCGGCGGTCATTCCGTCCTCGGAGTGGACGGCGCGAATCGCGCAGGTGTAGGCATACGTCCGCTGGTCGCCCATCACACCCACGCTGCGCACCGGCAGCAGCACGGCAAAGCTCTGCCAGATCTGCGAGTACAGACCGGCTGCCTTGATCTCGGCCACCACAATCTCGTCGGCATTCTGCAGAATCTCCACCCGCTCCGGCGTGACCTCGCCCACGATGCGCACGGCCAGTCCCGGCCCGGGAAACGGCTGGCGACCCAGAATATCCTCCGGCATCCCCAGATCGCGGCCAATGCGCCGCACCTCGTCCTTGAAGAGGTCACGCAGCGGCTCGATCAGCTT
>JAJZGG010000096.1 GCA_021804965.1 Acidobacteriota bacterium | reverse complement strand
CGATCTGGATCAGATGCACCCAACGAATGGAGAATGACCATGAATGGCACCGGCCCCACGCCTCGCGTGCAGATCGTCAACGACGCCAACTATCGCGACATCTATGCCAACAGCGTACAGATTCGCGTGAGCGTGTGGGATTTCCACCTGGTCTTTGGACAGGCCAGCTCGGAAAATCCCGAGCAGGTGAGCATCCAGAACCAGCAGGGCATTTATCTCAGCCCGCAGCAGGCCAAGGCGTTGTGGAATGTTCTGGGGCAGAATCTGGCCCAGTATGAGCAGGCTTTTGGAGAATTGAACCTGGAACCGCGCGTGGGAGAGTTTCCCCACGGCGCTGTGAATTAGGGCATCCATGGTCAAGGGTCCGGGGCGTCGGCAGAGTGGCCATGCGCGCAGCGGCTGGAAGCAACTGCTGTGGTCGCGCCAGCCCGGCGCCATGCCGCTGTGGCGCATCTTTCCCCTGCTCTTTGCCGCGCTCTACCTGGCGCACTGGAATCTGCTGCATCTACCCTACTTCTGGGATGAGGCCGGATACTACATTCCGGCCGCGTGGGATTTCTTCCGGACCGGCAGCCTGATTCCACTCACGACCGTTTCCAATGCCCATCCACCGCTGCCCTCGCTCTATCTGGCCCTGTGGTGGAAGCTGGGCGGCTTTGCTCCGGTGGTGACGCGCGAGGCCATGCTGATGGTGGCAGCCTTTGCCCTGCTGGCAGTCTGGCGGTTGGCGATGCGGCTGAATGGCAGCGCGGCGGTGGCCTTCTGGACGGTGGTGCTTACGGGGCTCTATCCGGTCTGGTTTGCGCAAAGCACGCTGGCCCATGCCGACCTGATGGCAGCGGCGGCAACGCTCTGGGCGCTGACTTATGCGCTGGTGGAGGACGAGCCACGGCCATGGATCGCCGGCATCTGGTTCAGCGTGGCCGTGCTGGCCAAGGAGACGGCCCTCGCAACGCCGCTGGCACTGGTGGCGCTGGAGTGCATTCTGGCGCTGCGTGCAGGCGATCGGGCAGCACGGAACCGGAGCTGGCTGCGCGCTGCCAGCTATGCCGCATGCGTGCTCCCGCTGGCAGCCTGGTATGCCTATCACGCGGCCAAAACCGGATACATCTTCGGCAACCCGGAGTTCGTTCGCTACAACGCCACCACCACGCTGACGCCCCTGCGATTTCTTGCCGCGCTCGGGCATCGCATACTCCATCTGACCGCGCATATGAACCTGTTTGTGCCGGTGCTGCTGACGGCTGCGGCCATGATGCTGAAGCCGGTGTCCGATGGTCGCGGAAAACTTCGGGTACGTATCCCCCTGGGGGCGCAAGGCAGAATCTATGCCATTCTGGCGGCCAACGCTGTGGCATTTTCCCTGCTTGGCGGAGCACTGCTTACCCGCTATCTGCTTCCCATGTATCCGCTGGTATTGCTGGTGGCGGTTTCCACGTTTCATCGTCGAACGCGATGGTGGCAGGCGATGGCAGCCTTCTCTGCGGTGGCCTTTATCGCCGGCATTCTGCTCGATCCGCCGTATGGATTTGCACCGGAGGATAACCTGAGCTACGCCCGGATGATTCGCGTGCAGCAGGCAGCCGTGCAGGAGCTGGAGGCGCATGATTCCGGAGCCGTGGTGCTGACCGCGTGGCCGGCGACCGATGAGCTGACCCGGCCCGAACTTGGATATGTGAAAGAGCCCTTTGCCGTGGATCGGATCGAGGATTTTTCCCTGCCCCAGATCGAGCGCGCGGCCCAGGATCCAGGCGGCTACTCGGCGGCGCTGGTCTTTTCCACCAAGCTGGACCCGCATGCACTTCCCTTCGGGCTGGAGAGCATACTGGACTCCGGCGCGATGGAGGAACGCTACTTTGGCCTGCATCATGATCTGACGCCGCAGCAGGTGGCCGCCAGGCTGCATGGCACGGTTGTGTGGCAGCAGAGGGATGGGCTGGAGTGGGCGGCCATCCTGCGCTTTCCGCGCTCATTCGATGCAGCCGTTCGCAGGCCTGCCGCAGCGGGACAGCACAGCAGTGCGGCTCCGGGCAGCGGCCTATAATCAGGGAGACGGGAAGCGAGAGATGCGTATCAACAGAGCAATCGGTCTGCTGCTGCTGGCTGCAGCAACAGCAGGCACTGCGGCATGGGCCCAGACCGGCAGCGCCACGGCCGCAACATCCGGGGCGGCGACCATGCCTGCCATGCGCCCCATCGTGCTGGTGTTTCCCTTTGACAACCTGACCGATGCCACGCGAACCATGCCGGCAGCCATGCAGCCCGGCAAGCACACGCAAGCAGCCACGGGAGCCGCAGGCGCAGAGCAATCCGGCGGCCCGACCGTAAGCCAGGCCAGTGAGATGGTGAATCTGGACTGGATTCGGGAGGCCGCTGCAGAGATTCTGAATCGGCGCCTGACTTCCGTCGGCTTCATGGCGCTCACGCGCGAAGATCGGCAGTATGCCCTCGACCACCTGGGCCTGCCGGAAAACTTTCAGCCCAGCCGGGCAACAGCCATGCGCGTGGCCGAGACGCTGGATGCCGGATATGTGGTGATTGGCAGTTTTGAAGCCGATGGCACGCGGCTGCACCTGACGGCGCGCGTCATCGATGGCACACGGCTGCATATGAGTCCGACGCTCGAAGAGGATGGAGAGGTTGCGCAGCTGCTGCCGCTGCTGAACGGGCTTGCCTGGCAGGTGGCGCACACCTTGAATCCCGATCTGGATGTGAGTCGGGAGACGTTTGTGGCCGCCAGCCAGGGCGTGCGTCTGGATGCCTTTGAACAATATATTCGCGGCGTAACGGAACGCGATCCGGCCGAGCGCGAGCTGCACCTGAAGCGCGCCGTGGCGCTGAGTCCGGAGCTGACCGAAGCCTGGATGGCGCTGGGGCGGGAAGAGTTTGAGCAGCAGGAGTACGAAAGCTCCGCCGCGTCCTTTGGCCATATCCACGCCGGGCATCCCTCCGCACTGGAAGCCGATTTTTATCGCGGTCTGGCCCTGCTCTACTCCGGCGGATACGAACAGGCTCAGGCAGCCTTTGCAGCCATGGCGCGCGTCCTGCCCCTGCCGGAGATTGTGAACAACGAGGGCGTCGCCATGAGCCGCCGCGGTGCTGATGGAACGGCACTGTATCGGCAGGCGGCCGGAAGTGATCCCAAGGACGAGGACTACCACTTCAACCTGGCGCTGAGCCTGCACCAGAAAGGCGAAGCAGTGGCTGCGCGGCGCGAGCTGGAGCAGGCCATCAAGCTGAAGAGCACCGATACAGAGGCGCGGAATCTACTGGCCAGCTGGGGCGATCCGCTGCCTGCCCCGGCAGCACCTGCCACGGATGGAAGTGCGCAAACGCCGACGGCAGACCCGACTGGAACTGCGGCCAACCCGGATGCGAGCGATGCTGCAGAGGCGCTGGAACGCATCAAGCGGCAATACGACGGGGCGGCATTCCGGCAGGCAGCCATGATGCTGAATTCGATGGAGGCCGCACGAATTGCCACACTGCCGCCGGCGCAGCAGGCCGTGAAGTTGAGCGCCGATGCCCGGGAAAAACTCGATGCGGGATTGCTTCTGGAAGCTGAAAGCGAGTACCGCAAGGCTCTGGAGGCCGATGCCTCGTGTGCGCAGGCCCATGGCGGCATGGCGGAAGTGATGGAGCGCGCCGGCGACGTGGCGGGTGCGCGCAGGCAGGCGGAAGCCGCTCGCGCCAATGGCGGGGACGTGCATGCCGAGCTGGTGCTCGCGCGGCTGGACCTGGCAGCCAATCATCTGGATGCGGCGATGGCCGACGTGGAAGCGGCGCTGCACATGGATGGCAGAAATCGCGCTGCCCGTGATCTGCGCAAGGTGATTGAAAACCGCAAAAACGCTGCCGAGCGCGAGAATCCGCAGTGAGGAGATCCTCATGAACACATCCGGTTTCCAAACAGGACGAGGCTGGAGAGCAGTGCCGCAGATGCTTGCGGCGTTTTTTCTTTTTGCGGCCCTGCTGTTTGCTCCCATCGCAGCGAGGGCGCAGGCATCGGGCCGCCCGTTGATTGAGCGCATCGCGCTGGACGATACCATTCAGCCGGTCAGCGCGGCGCGGCTGGAGCGCGCGATTGCACGCGCCAATGCCGATGGAGCATCCCTGCTGCTGGTTGAGCTGAACACGCCCGGCGGACTGCTGGATGCCACGCGGGAGATGGTCGGCGCCATGCTGCGCTCGCGTGTGCCGATTGCGGTCTACATTGCACCGGATGGTGCTCGCGGCGGATCGGCGGGCTTCTTTCTGCTGGAGGCAGCCGATATTGCCGCCATGGCACCGGGAACCAATGCCGGAGCTTCACATCCTGTGCTGGAAGGCGGCGAGCCGAACGCAACGATGCGGCAGAAGATGGAAAACGATGCTGCGGCATTTTTGCGCTCCTACGTGAGCCGTCGCGGAAGGAATGTGGATGCCGCAGAGCAGGCTGTGCGGGAATCCAAGGCCTACAGCGCGCAGGAGGCTCTGGACGCGCACCTGATCGACCTGGTGGCAGCCAACGATGGGGCCCTGCTGCAGCAACTGGACGGGCGCACGCTGATGCGCATGGACGGGAGCACGGAGCGGCTTTCCCTGAGCCATGCCGTGGTGGTCACTCTGGCCCCGACTCTGCGCGAGCGCGTGCTGGGCACGCTGGAGAATCCCAACCTTGCCCTGCTTCTGCTGGCTGCCGGCGTCCTGCTGATCTATGTGGAGTTTCATTTGCCCGGTACGATTGTGCCCGGGGCAACCGGCACCGTGATGGTGCTGCTGGCGTTGTTTGCGCTGAACCTGCTGCCGGTACGGCATACGGCGCTGGCACTGCTGGTCGCTGGAATCGTGCTGCTTGCGCTGGAAATCAAGACCATGAGCCACGGACTGCTGGCGCTGGCGGGTGTCGCCTGCCTGGCCGGCGGCCTGCTCACACTGGTGGATGCGCCCGTGCCGGAGCTGCGCGTGCAGCCCGGCGTGGCCATCGGCATCAGCGTGGCTCTGGGCGGGATGACTGTGTTTCTGCTGCGGCTGGCCATGCGGGCCAAACAACGCAAGGTGCTGACCGGCATTGATGCTCTGGTCGGGTCCACCGGAGTTGCCATGGAGGCAATCACCCCCGCAGCCGATGCGGAATCCCGCTGTGGTCGCGTGATGGTGGACGGCGAAATCTGGGAGGCGGTTGCAGAAGGCCCGATTGCTGCGGAAACACCGGTGCGCGTGACCGGGACAAGCGGCGACAGACTGCGCGTGGAGCGCGCTTAGGAAACGGATTCGAGCCGCAACAGGAGTAGAATCCGAGGTGCTGCATCCCCGCATCTTCCGCGGGATGAGAAAGAGGAACGAAATGGCTATGGGCATCCCTGTTCTGGTGGTGGTCGTCATCGTGGTGTTTTATCTGTTCAACTCCATCAAGATCCTGCGGGAGTACGAACGCGCCGTGATCTTCCGGCTGGGCCGCGCACTGTCCGAACCGAAGGGTCCGGGGTTGTTCCTGGTATTTCGGCCTCTGGACCAGATGGTGCGCGTTTCGCTGCGTCAGGAAGTGATGGAAGTGCCGCCGCAGGATGTCATCACCCGGGACAACGTCACGATCAAGGTGAATGCCGTGGTCACGCTGCGGGTCTTTGAACCGATCTCCGCCGTGGTCAAGGTGGCCAACTACGCCTACCAGACCTCGCAATTTGCCCAGACGACGCTGCGATCGGTACTGGGCGAGGTGGAGCTGGATGAACTGCTGAGCCATCGCGACAAGCTGAACCTTCGCATTCAGGAGATCATGGACCGCCGCACCGAGCCCTTTGGGGTCAAGGTGCTCAGCGTGGAAGTGAAGCAGGTGGACCTGCCCGAGCAGATGCTCCGTGCCATGGCCCGGCAGGCCGAGGCCGAGCGTGAAAAGCGCTCCAAGATCATCCATGCCGAAGGGGAGTTTGTGGCGGCACAGAAGCTGGTGGAGGCCGCCAGCCAGCTGGCCACCGAACCGCTGACGATGCAGCTGCGCTATCTGCAGACGCTGGCGGAGATCGGCGTGGAGAAAAACACCACCATCGTCTTTCCGCTGCCGATGGATGTTCTGTCCATGCTGCGGGATGTTGCAATGAAAGGAACTCGGCCTGCAGCCGAACAGGCGTCCAAGCCCTCCGGCGGAGAGATTGCATCGTAGACTGAGGATGCGCGGTGCCGAAGCAGCAACCGCGCAGGAGCTGGACTTTGCGCAGTGCGGTTTTTGATGACGACGAGGAGGAAGCAGGCGGCGCGGTGCAGCCGGACCGTGAGTTTACGCTTGGAACCGGCACCCTGCTGCTGCTTTTCTTTGCCCTCGTCCTGCTTTGCGGACTCTGTTTCGGCGTGGGATTTTCGCTGGGACAGCGCAGTGCATCCCTTCCCGCAGCCGCCCGGAATGGCACGGCACAATCCGCCTCGGCCATGCCAACGCCTGTGCATGCCGACAACAAGCCGTCACCCGTGGCAAGCCCGGCACCGGCAACCAGCGCTGCACCCATCGCCGAGGATCTGACGGCAGCCACGCCAGGTGCCGGGTCAGGCGTCGGGCCAGGCGCTGGGCCAGCAGCACCCCAGACCAGCTCCCAGCAAACAACCGTTGCCACCGGCCAGCAGGCCCTGCAACAGGCCGAGCAGATTGCCAGTGGCGCTGCCGGTCGCAGCGTGAAGCCGGCCCTGCCGCTGCTTCAGACTGCCCCGCCGCCACAGCCTGCCCCGGCTCCGCAGGCCGCACTGCCGACCGAGAGCGCCGTCAGCCACATCATGGTGCAGGTGGCCGCTGTCAGCGATCCGGTGGATGCCCAGGTGCTGCTGGATGCGCTGCGCAAGCGCGGCTACAGCGTTGCCCTGACGCATGCCGCCACCGACAAGCTGATGCATGTGCAGGTGGGCCCGTTTTCGACGCGTGCCGATGCCCTGCGCATGCGACAGAAGCTGCTGCAGGATGGCTACAACGCAATCGTGAAGTGATCGTGCAGCGGCAGCCCCCAGCCGCTATTGCAGCTCCTGCGGAAGTGCGCTGGCAATGGCACGACGTACCGCATCCATCAGTGCGTCGCGGGTGGCAAATGCGGCCGGATCGAGCGCCGGATGGAAGGTGACCTCCGCCGTGGCTGGGTGGATGCGCAGACTGCCTTTCCGCATCATGGAAGCCGTGCCGTGAATGGTGACCGGAATGCAGTGCGCACCCGACTCCTTCGCCAGAAAAAACGGCCCCTTTTTGAAGGGCAGCAATCGACCGTCCCGCGAGCGGGTGCCTTCCACAAAGATGGTGAGATGAATGCCCCGCCGCAGCAGACTGGAGGCCAGCCGGACATTCTGCTGTGCCGTCTGCGGACTGCCGTCGCGGGAGACCGGGATGAACTCGCCCAGACGCATGGCTGCGCCCAGCAGGGGAATCTGCATCAGTGATTGCTTGAGGAAGATGGACGTACGCCCGGGCAGCAGCGGCAGCAGCACCGGCGGATCCAGGTTCGAGACATGGTTGGCCATGAAGATCACGGCTCGGTCCGCAGGGATATGCTCCAGGCCCCTGCCCACCACACGAATGCCTGCCATCCGCAGCCCGATGCGCGCGATCCACATCCCGGTTCGGTAGAGCGGCAACACGCGGCGCGTCAACAGCGTCATCGGAATCAGCACCAGAGCGGCCGGCAACCCGAGCAGGACAAGCGTGGCCAGCAGAAGGAGCGAGGCAATCACAGCGTGCTCTCCGGATGGGCCGTGCGCAGGGCTGCAGGCAGGGACTGGTAGATGCCATCGAAGCCGCCGTTCGAGAGCAGGGCCAGAACATCGCCGGGCTTTGCCTCCTTCACCACGGCGGCAATAATCTCCTGCGTGGAGGTGCAAAGCTGCGCCGGGACTCCGCGGCTGGCCACCGAGGCAATCACCTGCTCCGGCTGCAGTCGTTCGCCTTCCGGAATCCGTTCCTGCTGATAGACACCGGCCATGAGCACGCGATCGGCCAGCGCAAGGCTGGCCGCCAGCTCCTCGGCAAAGACATTGCGCCGCAAGGTATTCGAGCGCGGCTCCAGAATGGCCCACAGCCGCGCCGATTGGCCGTCTGCGGCGGGGAACATCTGGCGCAGGGCACGCAGCGTCTCGCGAATGGCCGTCGGATGGTGGGCAAAATCATCCACCAGCGTGATGCCTGCAACGCGATCCCGGACATCAAGACGGCGTCGCACGCTGCGAAAGCTGGCAAGCGCCTTCTGGATGGAGGCAATCTCCACGCCCTGATGCCAGGCCAGAGCTGCGGCCGCGGTGGCATTCAGCACGTTGTGCTCGCCGGCCACGGGCAGGGCAAGATCGGCCCAATGCGTGTGGCGATGGGCAACGCGCCAACGACTGTACGTGCCGTCGAAGTGCAGGTCCGTGATCTGCCAATCCGACTCCGGCGCAAAGCCGTAGCGCTCCACCGGGCAGAAGGCCCGCTCCACGCATTCGCTCACATGGGCGCTGCCATCCCAGGCCAGCAGGATGCCGCGCTGCGGAATCAGGTTGACCAAGCGGCGAAAGGCCGTTTTCACCTGCGCCAGATCGGCATAGATATCCGCATGATCAAACTCCACACTGGTCAGGATCAGTGCATCGGGAAAGTAGTGCAGGAACTTTGGCCCCTTGTCAAAGAAGGCTGTATCGTACTCATCCCCCTCCAGAATGAAGTGCTGCGTGGCCCGAAGCTGAAAGCTGGATCCGAAATTCTCCGCCACTCCGCCGATGAGAAACGACGGCGCGAAGACGGGATCCACGGAGGCTGCCGTCTCGAAGATCCATGCCAGCATGCTGGTGGTTGTCGTCTTGCCGTGCGTACCGGCCACCACCAGCGAATTGCGTGCTGGCCTGTCCGCCGGAGCCAGAAACTCCTCGCGCAGAATGGCAGCCATGGACGTGAACGGGATGCGCTCGTTGAGAACGCGCTCCACCTCCGGATTGCCGCGGGAAAGCGCGTTGCCAATGATTACCAGATCCGGCCTCGGCTCCAGATTGGCAGCCGCGTAGGGCTGGGCAACGGGAATGCCCATTGAAGCCAGAAGGTCGCTCATGGGCGGGTAAGCAGCAGCATCGGAGCCGGTGACGCGATGGCCCTGTGCGCGAAGCAGCCCGGCGATGGAGGCCATGGCCGTGCCGCAGATTCCGCTGAGATGGATATGGCGGGAGGATGCGTTCATGAGGATGGCCGGGGAGTGGGTTGCACGGCTGGCTCCAGCAGTTGGAGCGATGGCTCCCTGCCGGGTCGGAACTCGGCGGCGACGCCAAGTGTCAGGGTTACAT
>JAJZGG010000095.1 GCA_021804965.1 Acidobacteriota bacterium | reverse complement strand
TCTCCTCATTTCGTTTCGAGGCCGAAGCGCCGCCAGCAACTCCTCCGCTGACAGGGTATTGAGCACGTGCTCCCGCTTCACCCAGGCGCGGCGCAATTGTCGAATGCCGAAGTGCATCTTGTCCAGGTGGCGCGTGTCATGCGCGTCGGTATTGATGATCAGCCGGCAGCCCAGCTCAAGCGCAAGCCGCAGATCGCGGTCGCAGAGGTCGAGTCGCTCCGGAGCGGCGTTGTGTTCGATGGCAACGCCCAGCTCGGCGCAGCGGCGCAGGACGGCGGTCAGGTCCAGCTCATAGGGCTCGCGACGCAGCAGCAGGCGGCCGGTGGCGTGGCCCAGGATCCGCACATACGGGTTCTCGATGGCCCGCAGAACGCGCTCCGTCATGGCTTCCCGTGGCATCTGCAGCCCGGTGTGGACGCTGGCGATGACGACCGGCATCTGAGCCAGCACGGCGTCGGGAAGATCGAGTGTGCCGTCGGCAAGAATGTCGACCTCAATGCCGGCAAAGACGCGGAAGCGACCTGCGTAACTGCGGTCCACGGCGCGGATGCGGGCAATCTGCTGCAGCGCGCGCTCTTCGTTGAGGCCGTTGGTCATGGCCAGATTTTTGGAGTGGTCGGTGATGGCGATGTAGCCGTAGCCACGGGCGAGTGCGGCTTCCGCCATCTCCTCAATGGAGTGGTGGCCGTCGGTGGCCTGGGTGTGCATGTGGAGATCGCCACGCAGATGCTGCAGGGTGATGAGATGCGGCAGGGTGTGGGCCTGTGCGGCTTCAATCTCGCCCATGTTTTCGCGAAGCTCCGGGGGAATCCAGTCCAGGCCGAGCGCGGCGTAGATCTCCTCCTCGGTGGCGGCGGCCACCACGCTGCCATCGTCCACGCGGGCCAGCGACCATTCATTCAGGGTGTAGCCCATGCGCAGAGCCCGCTGCCGCAGTGCGACATTGTGGGTCTTCGATCCGGTGAAGTACTGCAGCGCTGCGCCGTAGGAGCTGGCCGGCAGCAGGCGGACATCGACCTGCAGGCTGTTTTGCAGATAGAAGCTGACCTTGTTGTCTCCCCGGGCAATGAGGTCGCGGATGCCGGGATATTGGGCGACAGCCTCCACCAGCGGAGCGGTGGCGCCGGGTTCGCAGGCAGGACCGGTGACCAGAATGTCCAGGTCTCCGGCAGTCTCGCGGCCGCGCCGCAGCGAGCCGGCGGCGGTGACGCGCTCCACCCCGGGGAATGCGGAAAGATAGGACTGCAGAGCCTGCCAGGCCGTTTCCACATGATCGATGCGGAAGCGGCCGGAGCTTTTGCGGTAGTCCTGGATGCCCTTGAGCAGCTTGGCCAGCTGCTTGTCTCCCATGCGCGGCAGTCCGCTCAGCCGACCCTCCTGAATGGCGGCTTCCAGAGCGTCGATGCTGGCAATCTGCGCCGCGTCCCAGAGCATGCGCACGGTTTTGGGGCCCATGCCGGGCAGCTGGAGCAGTTCGAGAATGCGGCTGGAATAGCGGGCGAGCAACTCGTCGCGCAGGGGAATGGATTGATCCCGGACAGCAGACTGGAGATTGGCAGCCATGCCTTTGCCGATGCCGGGAATCTCCAGCAGCAGCTCCGGAGTCTCCACGAGCGAGGCAATGGCCACGGTGCACTGCGCAACGGCTTCGGCAGCGCGCCGGTAACTGCGAATGCGGAAGGAATCTCCTCCGTCAATCTCGAGAAGATCGGCGGTTTCCTCGAGCAGTTGGGCGAGATTCTGATTGGTCATGTGCGGAACTTTCTGCAGCGCAGGCTTGCAGAAGTATCATAGCGCGCATGACGGAGTTGCTCCGGAGATATCCTTCGGCAGCAATCGAGGATTCCGCCTGAGAACACCCGGCCTGACGAATGGGCCAGCGAAGACCCATTCGATCGCAGGCTCAGGTTGCATGCGAAGGGATCGACTTCAGGCTGCTTCATCCTTGGAGGAGGATTTGTAGCGAACGACCGCATCTGCCTGCGGGCCTTTCTGGCCCACAATGATGTCGAATTCGACTGCATCGCCTTCCTTCAGCGACTTGTATCCATCCACCTGAATGGCTGTGTAATGCACGAATACATCCGGGCCGTCTTCGCGACCGATGAATCCGAAGCCTTTCGCGTTGTTAAACCACTTGACCGTGCCCTTATATTGCGCCACAGGTTCTGCACCATCCTTCATCCGGTGATCGCGACAAACGAGCGAGCCGCTATTGCTATGACGCAAAAATCGGACGAAAGGTTGATTGCGATCTGAAAACCGATGCAAAGACTGCCACGGGCAGAGGCGGGTTGCAGACGGCTGGCTGGGAGCCAGCGCGGCAGAGCAGGAGGCGGCATCCGGGGCGCGCTGCCCGGGATGCCGCAGATCTTACTTTTTGTGGGATTTGCGCTTCTGGATCTGCTCAAAGAGCATGGCACCGACCAGCGTCTTGCCGTCCAGAATGTTGCCTTTGCGAATCTTTTCCAGCAGGTCGGAGAGCCGGACGAGCCGAAAATCGATGGCCTCGTCCTCCTCGGGATGCGCGTCGCCGGGGATGAGTCCTTCGGCGAGGAAGATGTGCATGCCTTCGCCGAGGAATCCCGGACTGGGGTAGTAGTAAATCAGCTTGCTCCAGTGATGGGCGGCATAGCCGGTTTCCTCGGCCAGTTCCCGCTGTGCTCCGCGCAGCGGATCTTCGCCGGGATCGAGTTTGCCGGCGGGCAGTTCCCAGAGGAACTGCCCGGTCGCATGGCGATATTGACGCTCGATCACGATCCAGGGATCCTTGCGGTCCTTGCCTTTGCCCTTGCCGTAATCGACGGCAAGGATGACCACCGAGCCGTTGTGCCGGATGACATCCCGCAGGGCATGGTGGCCGCTGGGCTCGACGATCCGATCCCGATGGATGCGGAACAGCGGTCCCTCGAAGGCTACTTTGGATTCAAGCAGCCGGGCACCGGATGGGTTGGCCGATTTGGTGGCAGCTTTTAGCGGGGCCTTGCCTTTCGCGGCGGCCTTGCCTTTGGCGGCAGATGGCCTGGTGGCTTTTGCGGCGGTCTTGCCTGCACCCTTGACGGCTGCCTTGCCGGATTTGCTGCTTCCGGCTGGGGTGGTTGCGGCTGGTTTGGTTGCCGATTTCCGAATCTTCGCAGCGGCGGTTTGGGCAGCTTTTGCAGGAGCGGCTGTCTTCTTTGCCGGGGATGCCGTGGTGGGTTTGCCTGCCGATGCGGACTTCGCCTTGGATGCCATTTCGCTCTGCCTCCCGGGAACTGCGTTTCCTCCCCTACGGTATCACTTTGCCGGGCCTGCGCCGCGGGCAGCCACGCATCGCGGGGCAGGGAACTGCGGCGGAGTTCTGCATCCCGGCCGGGGCATGGTTCATCCAATAGCTGTTCGCAGCAGGACATGGTTGCCACCAAGTCTGTAGACTCAGTACGAGCCTCCTGTTGCAGGCATACCTTGAAGCAAGAGACACCGAGCCTTGAAAACGGAATTCTTGTCCCTGGCCGAAGTGCCCGGAATGCAGCGAATCTTTCTGGACCTTTGCCAGCGGCGTGAGCAGAGCCTGCAGGGCGGGGTCGCCGATGCAGGATCCCCGCTGGCCCGCATGTATGGCGAGTGGGATCCGGCCAAAGCGCAAAGCAGCGCAATCCAGCCCATCTCCCAAGCCATGCTGCAGCTGCTGGCGGAGCAGAATCCCGGCCAGCCGGCGGCGGTGGAGCGACTGCGCGCCGGTGTGCGTACCGTGGTCACCGGGCAGCAGGTGGTGCTGTTTGGCGGGCAGGCGATGATCCTCTACAAGGCAGCGACGGCCATTGCGCAGGCGGCTGCAGCCAGCGCCCATGGTTTTCCGCATCAGCCGGTCTTCTGGCTGGCGAGCGAGGATCACGATTTTGCAGAGATTGACCACCTGGTCTTCCCGGATCGACGTGGGCTTGCGACGCTGCGTTACGAGTCGGCACCGGCAGAGGCTGTTCCGGTGGGGCGGCTGGTGCTGACCGAAGCAATCGAACCGCTGGTGGAGCAGGCGCAGACGCTTCTGGGCTGGTCTGAGGCAGCCGAGCACCTGGCCGCAGCGTACCGGCCCGGCGTGACGCTGGCAGAGGCCTTCCGAAGCTTTTATGCGCGCATTTTTGCCCGCTTTGGATTGCTGACGCTGGACCCGGCGGGAAGGCAAGCGCATCGTGCCGGCGCTCCGGTGCTGCGGGCGGCCATTGAGCGCGCCGATGAACTGCATGCGGCACTGCTGGAGCGGAATCGCGAGCTGGAGGCGGCCGGCTACCATGCGCAGGTTGCGGTTGGGGATCGGTCGAGCCTGCTTTTCCTGATCGATGGCAGCACCGGAGCCAGAGTGGCCCTGCGGCGCACGGCGGCAACGGCGGCACAGCCCGAGGGTGCCTGGCATGCGGGGAAGACCAGCCTGTCGACAGGGGAACTGCTGGGAATTCTGGACTCTGAGCCGGAGAGGATCTCGCCCTCGGCTCTGTTGCGGCCGGTCTTTCAGGATTGGATTCTGCCCAACGCGGCCTATGTGGGCGGACCGGCTGAGGTGGCCTATTTTGCGCAGACCGCAGTGCTCTACGAAAGGATTCTGGGCCGGTTGACGCCGGTGCTTCCGCGATTCTCCGCCACGGTTGTGGATGCGACAACGGCGGCGCTGCTGGCCAGGTATGACCAGAGCGCGGAGCGGATGCTGGGCGCCGAGGTGGACAGCCTGCAGCAACGGCTGGCCGCTCGCGCCATGCCGGTGGAGACCAAGCAGATGCTGGCCTCGGCCGGCAACGCTCTGGACGGCGAGCTGACGGCGCTGACCGCTCACCTGGCTGCGATGGATGCCAACCTGGGTCGCGCCGCGCTGGTTTCCGCCAGCAAGATGCGTTACCAGATGAATCGTTTGCGCCGAATGGCCGCCCACTTCCAGCTGCAGCGCGAAAGCTCGATTGCGCGCGATGCCGAGGCGATGGTGCGGATGCTCTCTCCCCGGCAGGCGATGCAGGAGCGCGTGCTGGCTGCGGCCTCGGTGCTGTCGCTTGCGGGAGTCGATTTTCTGGAGCAGGTGGTGCAGGCAGCCGGCAGTCTGCAGCCGGGCCATACCTTGCTTTGGCTATAATGGGCAGCGCGCAATCTGCGCCGATTCCATTGTTCCAAATCGAGGAAACCATGAAGAGATGCAATGCTCTTTCCCGCCTCCGTTTTGTGCCGGGTCTGCTGCTTCTGGCACTGTTTGCCGCGCCACTGCTGCATGCCGACTGCCCGGACCTGAAGACCAGCAGCGCGTTTCTGGGAATTTCCACGGTGCGGCTGTGGGACGGTGCTGCGCCGCAGGCCAAGGGAGATACCTGCGAAGACACGCCGTACATGACCGTCTTCCGTCCGCAGTATGTTCGCAAGACCAGCAATGCGGTCATCGTGATGCCGGGCGGAGCGTACCTTGGTCTTGCCTCCATCCTGGAGGGGCGCGAGGTTGCAGACTGGTTCACGGCGCGGGGCTTCACGGCCTTTGTGCTGCACTATCGCCTTGGGAAAAACTATCTGCTTCCTGTCCCGCTGCTGGATGCCCGTCGCGCCATTCAGATGGTCCGCGCCGATGCAGCCACCTATAAGATCACGCCGGATCACATCGCCGTGATTGGCTTCTCCGCCGGAGGACATCTGGCGGCGCTGTCCGGTACGCAGTTCGTCAATGGCGATCCCGGCTCCAGTGATCCGGTTGCACGGGTCAGCAGCCGACCGGACCTGTTGATCCTGGGCTATGGGTGGCTGGGTGGAGTCTCGCCGGATACGTCGCATCTGAGCTACTGCAAGCTGATGGACGTGATGGATCGCTGCGCCGAACTGCAAAAACAATTCACTCCCGCACTTTTCGTCACCGCGCAGACGCCGCCCACCTTCCTCTACCACACGACGGAAGACCAGACGGTTCCGGTGCAGCAGGCGCTGGGTTTCTATCAGGCGCTGCTCGATGCCCACGTCTCCGCCGAGATGCACATCTTTGCCCATGGCGGCCATGGATCGGGACTGGGCAAAGGGGATGCGGCACTGGACCAGTGGACGGTGCTGCTGGAAGCCTGGCTGCGCGGCATGAACTGGCTGCCCCGCTAGGGCCAGTTCCCGGAAGCGGGAACCGGCCCTAATTCATCAGGCGGCGGCGCAGCATGTCCAGAGCCTTCTGCGTGGCCCATTGGCGGACCTTCTGGCGGTCGCCGCGGAAGTGGTTCTCGCTGCACTCGGTTCCCTGTGCGTCGCTGACGGCAATGTAGACAAGGCCGACCGGTTTTTCCTCGGTGCCGCCGGAGGGCCCGGCGATGCCGGTGATTCCAATGCCGTAGGTGGCGCTGGTGCGGCGGCGGATGCCGTCCGCCATGGCCTGGGCCACGGCTGTGCTGACCGCACCATGGCTGGCAATCAGCTGCGGAGGAACGTCACAGAAGGCGGTCTTCAGCGCATCGGAATAGACCAGAGCGCCGCCGAGAAAGGACCGCGAGCTGCCGCTCACCGAGGTGATGCGTTCGCCGAGCATGCCGCCGGTGCAGCTTTCCGCCACAGCCAGCGTGGCCTGCTTCAGCTCCAGGTAGTAGAGAACAATCTGCTCGAGGGTCTCGCCCTGCGAAGCAAAGAGATATTCCTCCAGGACCTCTTCGAGTCTGCCGGCCAGTTCATCGGCGCGTGCCTGGGCTGCTTCGCGCGTGGGCTTGGCGCAGGCCAGCTGCAGCTGAATCTCGCAGTTGCCGGCGAGGATGGTCGTCTCCACATCGGTGTATGTGGTGTAGACGGGTGCCAGCAGGGAATCGGCGGCAGATTCGCCGATCATGGTTGCCTTCAGCGTGCGGCGGGCAATGTGCCGCGTGGGAATGAGCGCACGCAATCGCGGAATGCACTGCTCCACGAACAGGGGTCGGCACTCGCCGGGCGGCCCGGGTATCAGCATCACCAGCTTCCGATAGCCTTCAAAGGCCGTGTCCAGCCACTGGCCGGGTGCGGTTCCATTGGCATTGGGCAGAATCTCCGCGCCTTCGATGACGTCGGCCTGCTTGAGATTGTTGTCTGTCATCGGAGTGCGTCGGGCGGCAAAGCGCGCACTGAGCGCTGCGACCAGACTGCCGTCGCGACGCAGGCCCAGGTCGAGTGCCTCGGCGACAGCTTCGCGGCTCAGATCGTCTTCCGTGGGACCAAGCCCGCCCATCACGATCAGAATGTCCGTGCGGGCGATGGCAGTGCGGATGGCGCGGACAAGATCCAGCCGACGGTCGCCAACGATGGTCTTGTAACGCACGACGATGCCGAGCGCGTTCAGCTCCTCGGTGAGAAAGAGGGAGTTGGTGTCCTGCCGCCAGGGCGTGAGCAGCTCCGTGCCGATTGCAATGATCTCGCAGTTCATATCTGCCTGAAATTCTCCCGGATCGTATCTGCGCCCTTCCACGGATGGATCGCGCGAGGCGTCTGCTGTGTGTTCACAGGCCCTGGACGGCAAACTCCACTTCGTAGACCGCATTGTGCGTGGTCAGGATGGTGGAGCCGAGCGGAGAAAATGCCACGCCGACGACGTTCTCGGCAGCAATCACCCGTTCCGCCTGCCCCTCGGCATCGATCCGGATGAGGCCGCGCTGCCCATGGAGGGATGCGGTGACATAGACATTCGATTCCGCATCGACGGCCAGGCCCTGCGGACGGCCAAGCCCGCGATACCAGGGGCTGACGGCGCCATCCTGATCGATGGCCCAGATGGCATCGTGCGAGGCCAGCGTGGGCGCGGTGACATAGAGCGTGCCATCGGGGCCCACGGCCAGATGATAGGCGGCAACGCTGGGCTCGATGGTGGCGAAGACAAAGATCTGCCGGTCGCGGTCGGTGTGTCCCGGTGCGATTTTGAAGATGGTGCCGGAGCGGTCGCCGACGAAGAGGTTGCCGGCGGCGTCAAAGGCGATTCCCGTGGCCACGCCCATGCCGTCGGCGTAGGGCACGGCATCGCCTCCGGCATCGATGCGATAGATGGTGCCTTCCGCGCGCGAGGAGACGTACAGGTCCCCGTCGGGATGAATGGCCAGTCCGGTGGGGTTCAGGATTCCACTGACAAACGGCGTTCCCTCGCCGTCCGGGCTGATGCGCACAATCGAAACCGGGGTCTGCTTGCCGCGCGGGCCGGAGATGGTCGTGTAGATCATGCCGGAGCGGCTGACGACCGGGCTGGTGACCGGATGCAGCCCATCGGAAAGCTGCCTGCCCACGATGACGGGAATGGGGTTGCTGCGTTCCCCGTCCCGCTGGACTTCGATGAGCCCGGTGCGGGCCTGTTCGGGAAGCCGCACGGCGAGCCGATTCTGCCGGCTGTAAACCAGATCGGCGGAGTGGCCATCGAGGACAGCCGTGGGCGTCTGGGTTGCGGTAGCACCCAGTGCGCTGCCAATCAGCGTGATCTCCGCGCCGGGCAGTGCGGCTGCCGGCTGCGTTTGCGAAAGTACGGGAGTCTGGGAGGTTCGAGCGCGTGGCATAGGATGTGCAAGTCCTAGCTGAGCCAAGGCATCAGCAGTTGAAGGCAGATTCCAGCATACAATCCGGCTGCCAGATCATCGAAGACAATCCCCCAGCCCTCGGGAAGCTTTTCCAGCGCATGAACAGGATAGGGCTTCCAGACGTCGAAGATGCGAAAGAGAATCAGTGCGGCAAGCATCGGCTTCCAGGCAAAGCCTGCATGGGCATGGGCTGCGGCAGGAAGCAGCGCGACGGCCATGCCGGCCACCTCATCGATGACGACGAAGCCGGGGTCCTTGCGCCCGCTTTCGCGCGCGGCCAGCGTGGCCGCCGGAACACCCAGTGCCACAACCACCACCAGTGCCACAAGCGTTTCTGCCAGCAGCGGTGTGGGAGCCGGATGCAGCAGCAGAGACAGCCCGGCGTAGACCAGCGTGGCAGCCACCGATCCCCACGTGCCGGGGCCGGGGCGCAGCAGTCCGGAGCCGAAGAAGGTGGCCACCACCCAGGCCCAGAGCGTGATGCGCTTGCCCTTCAGATCGCGCAGACGAAATTTGCCGCCGTCATTCATTGCGTGCCGGGTTTCCTTCCAGCTCTTCGAGCAGATCGGGGTCGAGCACAGGGGAGCTGATGCGATAGACGCCCATGGCCCACTTGCCCAGATCAATCTTGCGGCAGCGGTCGCTGCAGAAGGGGAAATCTTCGCTGCCGGAGGCGACAAGCCCTGCGCACGTGGGGCAGCGCAGCACCTGTGCGCGGCGGCGGGTTTTACGGGGTTCGGTCATGGATGTTTCCGGTACGGTTGGGCTCCGCGCGGTCGGCACGGAGCGGGTTCAGGCTACGATTCTGGCCACCACGTCATAGTGATGGGATTCGGTGATTTCGCACTCATAGAAGCTGCCCGGCAGCAGGGAAGCGTAGA
>JAJZGG010000022.1 GCA_021804965.1 Acidobacteriota bacterium | reverse complement strand
AAAGGCGATTGCCAGCAGGATGCCCGGCAGTGCCAGAAAGGTGTTCATGGCAACCACTGTGAGGAGCGTATCCACCCAGCCGCCGAAGTATCCGGCGATGCCACCCACCAGAAGGCCGAGCGCGAGAGAAATGGCCACGACCGAGACGGAAACGGCGAGCGAAAGTCGAGCCCCCCAAAGCAGACGGCTCAGCACGTCGCGGCCCAGCTCGTCGGTGCCGCACCAGTGAGCCAGAGATGGGGATTGCAGCCGATGCAGCAGATCAATCGCCACCGGACTGCCGGGAGAAATCCACGGTGCCAGCAGTCCGCACAGCACAAAGATGCCCAGCAGCACCACGCCGAGAGCGCCGACGGGCTGTCGGCGCAGGCGCTGCAGCAGCTGTCGCATCGGTTGGCTTGCGATGGGATTCCGGAAGCTCACTTGCACAAGCATAGCTGTTGATGGGATTCTTCGTGTACGGAAGGTATTGCTTGCGCCCATTCCACATCATTTTCCCGTTCTCAGGGGCCGGATCCGGCCATCGGACTCTTTCTTGGCACGCTGTCTTCGCGGTGCTGGCGTCCCTGCTGCTTGCCTGTCTTCCGGCGCAGGCTGCCCGTGCCCCGAAGCCAGACCAGCTTGCCGCTGTGGCGGATCAAATTGCAGCGCTGGCCAATGCCTCCCGCGCCCAGGCAGGACTGCCACCCCTGCAGTGGGACGATGCACTGGCGGTGGCGGCTCACGCGCATGCTGTCCGCATGGCTGCCGAAGGCCCGATCGCGCATCGCTACGGCGGCGAAATGTCGCTGGCCGAGCGGGCGGCTGCAGCTGGAGCCCATTTTGATCTGGTGGAAGAGAACATCGCCATCGGTGATTCCGCCCAGCAGATTCATACGCTCTGGATGCACTCCGCCGAGCATCACGCAAACCTGATGAATCCGCAGATCAACCGCATTGGGGTGGCTGTGGTTGCCGCCCGCGGTGTGCTCTATACGGTTGCCGACTATGCGCAGGCCGTACGAACGCTGACCTTCGAGGATCAGGAGTCGATGGTCGCCCAACAGCTGACGCCGCTGGGAATTGCCACGCGCAGCACCGGCAAGGCCCTGGAGCAGGCGCGTGCCGCCTGCGCATCCGGCTCCGGAGTTCCGTCATCGCCCGGCCTGCAGCCGCTGTTTGTGATGCGCTGGCAGAGTGGGTCGCTGCGTCAACTGCCTTCCGCACTGGTGCAGCGCATCCGTTCGGGGCACTACCAGAGCGCGGCCGTGGGTGCGTGCGCTCCCCACGCCGCCCCCACCCAGGAGCAGGCGGCATTCACGGCCTATCGCGTTGCCGTCCTGCTGTACTGAAGTCCGGCCGAGGAACAGCCAGTCGCCACCCAAGCTGTTGATGGAGTAAATCGATTGCGGGGGGTGCACAGAAATATCTCTGTCGAGCGCTGGCATTTTCAGGGTAGAATCCTGCCAGATTCTTTCCAGTTCCATTCCGGAATGCTGCGAAGTTCGACTGTGTCCGGGAGTGCTGGAAAGCCAAGAAAGGCTCGGCTGCTCTGCATGACATTTCGCATCCCCTCTGGCTGCCTCCCCACTTTCTGCCTTCTCGCTCTGGCTGCTGTGCTTCCCCTGTCGGCTCAGACCCTGCCTGTGGCAACCCCGCAGATTACTGCAAAATGGAATGATGCGCAGCGCATCACGCTCCCGGGAAACACTCCGCCGGCTGCCATTGCGGCCAATGATCGCGGAGCGGTTGATCCGGCGATGCCCATGACCGATCTGGTGCTCGTTCTGCGCCGCGCACCGCAGCAGCAGGCAGCCTTTGATGCCTATGTCGCCAGCCAGTACGATCCGACCTCTCCGAACTATCATCACTGGCTCACGCCGGATGCCGTCGGGCAGCTCTATGGGCCGGCACCTGCGGATATTGCCGTGGTTACCGGCTGGCTTGGGTCGCATGGGCTCCATGTGGATGGCATGAGCCGCGACCACATGACGCTGCACTTCAGCGGGACTGCGTCCGAGGTGGAGTCCGCCTTTGGTGCCAGCATTCATCGGCTCTCCGTGGGCGGTGTACCCCACATCGCCAACATGACGAATCCCACGCTTCCCGCGGCGCTGGCACCGGTGGTCGTGGGCGTCAAGGCTCTGCACGACTTCTTTCCGCGACCGGCGCATCACCTGGGCGGAACGGCAGTCTTCGATCCTCATACCGGACATTGGATGCACCAGACACCGTCGCTTGTATCCGCCACGCAGCCAGACATGAAGGTTGCTCCTCAGTTTGGATATGGATCCGGTTCCAACAGCATCCAGATTGAAGATATTGCGCCTTACGATTTTGCGACCATCTACAACGTGCTGCCGCTGTGGAGTAACAACATCGACGGTACGGGCCAGACCATCGCCATTGCCGGAACCAGCGACATCAGCAACTATAACGTGGCCACCTTCCGCAGTGTATTCGGATTGCCTGCCGGCTCTCCGCCCCAGACAATCGTTGCCAATGGAGTCGATCCTGGGATCTGCAGGGGAACCACGGGCAGCTGCACCATTGACGACCAGATTGAAAATTCGCTCGACGTGGAGTGGTCCGGGGCCGTCGCCAAAGGCGCGCAGATCGTACTCGTCGTCTCCGGCCAGCAATCTCAGACCACGGATACGCTCTTTACCTCCATTCAGTACATTGTGGATAACCGCACGGCACCGATCATGAACGTCAGCTATGGTGCCTGCGAACTGGAATTGGGGACAAGTGGAAACGCTGCTTTGAATAGCGAGTGGGAGACGGCAGCCACGGAGGGGATCTCCGTTTTTGTGGCCGCCGGAGATTCCGGGTCGGCAAGCTGTGATCAGGGACTGGCAACCAGCCTGCCCTATGGCGCGCTTTTTGGCACCACGGTCAGCGGCTTTGCCTCCACGCCGTATAACACGGCAGTGGGTGGCACAGATCTGAATTGGGGCACCACGGCTTCGCCCTACTGGAACACCAGCAACAACTCCACCACCGGAGCCAGCGCACTCAACTACATGCCGGAAGTTCCGTGGAATGATACCTGCACCAATCCGCTGATTCTGGGTGCGCTGCAAAACTATGCCAGCCAGCTGCAAAAAATAGGTGTCAACGCCACCGGCCCCACGGATGCGGAGTCTGCCTGTAACTTCGTCTCGCAGTATTACACGACAATCAAAAACGATACCAACGGCCAGGTGGATCTTTCCTTTCTGATCGACACTGTAGGTGGAAGCGGCGGAGCCAGCAGTTGCACAACCAGTGATGGACAGTCGATCATCAGCTGCTCCGGAGGCTACGCCAAACCCGCGTGGCAGAGCGGAGTCACGGGCATTCCCTCAGACAGTGCACGTGATCTGCCGGATGTCTCCTTCTTTGCCTCCAACGGATTCCTCGGCAGCGCGTATCTGATCTGCGTCGCCGACAACGGCAGCTGCGTCAGCTCTGCGTCTTCAAATGTAGTGTATTCAGGCGATGAGGTTGGCGGGACCTCAGTAGCGTCACCTGCGATGGCCGGTGTGATGGCGCTCATCAACCAGAAAACCGGCTCGGCACAAGGCTTGGCCAATCCGGAGCTTTACCGGCTGGGTGCCAAGCAGACCTATTCGGCCTGCCGAACAGAAGGGCTGACGACAAGCACAAGCTGCTACTTCAACGACATTGATACCGGCACCAATGCCATGCCCTGTGGCGTTAACTCGCACGACTGCACTATTAAAACCAGTGGTGACGGCTATGGCGTGCTGAATGGCTACAGCGCAACCACAGGATTTGACAATGCGACCGGTCTTGGCTCACTGAACGTTGCCAATGTGGTGAATGCGTGGACGTCAGCGCTTGGGAGTGGATCGGCCGCACTCACGCTTACACCTTCGGCCACATCCATCCAACTGGGTCAGTCGCTGACGATCCAGGTGGCAGTCTCCGCAAAGGGCACAACTCCGACCGGTACGGTGGCACTTTCCGGGCCGGGACTGACGGCGCAGGCGCAACCGCTCACGAACGGGGCGTACACGTTTTCGGTGGCGTCGGGAACCCTGCCCGCAGGAGCCGATACGCTCACCGTCAGCTACTCCGGAGATGCGAACTATCCGCTGGAAACGCAGACCGTCACCATCAACGTCATGAAGTTCACGGCCACGCTTTCACTGACTCCCAACTCGACGACCATCACAGGCAATCAGGCCTTCCGGATTAGTGGAGCTGTCGCTGGAAGCGGAACCGGTACGCTCCCGACACCCACAGGGACCATCACCTTTTCCGGTGGCGGACTGACCTTCCAGCCCTGCACGCTGGTCAGTGGCTCCTGCACGCCAACATTCACGGGTACACTCACCAATGGCACGGATACGATCACGGCAAGCTACTCCGGCGACAGCAATTACAACAGTGCCACTGCAACCGTCCAGATCACGGCGACTGTGCTTACCCCGACCGTGACGGTCAAGGTGCTCACGTCCTCGCTGACCACCACGACATCCGGACAGGTACAGGTCACCGTGACCGGCTCGGGCGCAACTCCGACAGGGACGCTTACCCTGATGGATGGTTCCTTGCCAGGTTCCATGCGATTGACCGGAACGCTTGCCTCCGGTACATACACCTTCAGCGCGCCTGCCGGATTCTTCCTCGGCGGCGCTTCCACCCTGTCGGCTCAATACAGTGGGGACACCTCATATGCTGCGGCAAGCCGCACGGCAACTGCCCAGGCTGCATTTTCCAATCCCACGATGACCGTGAGTACGGCGCAGACCAGCATCTCTGCCAACACTGCACTTGCAGTCACCGTCACCGTAGCCTCCGCGGCAGGGAACACGCCTACCGGACAAGTGACGATCAGCGCAGGTTCCTACGCGTATGGGGGAACCCTGAGTGGCGGCACTGTTACGGTGACGATTCCGGGCTTCACCTTTGCTACAGGAACGCAGACCTTCACGGTCAGCTACGGCGGGGATGCCTACTACAACAGCCTCATCCAGACGCCCTCAATCACCATTACTCCGTCCACAGCGACCTATACTGTGGCCGCTTCCGCGTTGGGAACCATCAACACCGGTTCCAGCGGCGCATCCACGATTACAGTCTCCAGCACCAGTGGTTACGCCGGTTACATCAACCTGAGTTGCGCCTTGACCGCGTCTCCCACCGGAGCAACGGTACTGCCCACCTGTTCGGCTTCCACCACTCCCATTGTGCTCTCCAGTTCGGCGACCAGTAGCACCGGAACTGTGACCATCAGCACCACGACCACCACACCCGCCAGCCGCCGCAGTACAGGCGTGCTGGTTGGCGGCATGGCATTCGGCATCCTGGCGCTGCTGGGTGTGCCGCGTCGCCGTCGGGGATGGTCAGCTCTTCTGGGGTGCCTGCTGCTGCTGGTGGGCCTCGTGGGTGGCGTGGCATCCTGCGGAGGGAGTGGTGGCAGCAGCGGATCGGGCGGCGGCGGCAGCACTGGCGTCACAGCCGGCTCCTATACCTTCACAGTTACTGGCACAGGCAATCCGGCCATCACCCCTGCACCCACCACGACCATCACCGTCACCGTCAACTGACGAGATTCGCTGGCGACAAAACAAGAGCGGGAGACGTGATGGCGTCTCCCGCTCTTGTTTTTGCCTCTGCGTCGCGCTTCAGGCCGTTTGCGTCTCGGCTTGCGGCTTTGCAGGCGCACCTTCGCCCGGTTTGGTCGGCTCCATGCGCAGGGCGTTGTTGAAGCGGTTGAAGTAGTTGAACAGCCCGATTGCGCAGAGGAGTTCGACAATCTCTCCCTCGGAGAAGTGCTCGCGCAGCTCGGCAAACTGCTCCTCGGTGAGCGCATGGGCATTGCGCGTGACGGTCTCAGCCAGCCGCAGCGCTGCTTTTTCTGCAGCAGAAAAATCCTTGCGCTCCGGCCACTCCGCCAGATGGCTCAGCTGCTCGTCCGACCAGCCCAGGTTGCGCGCCAGCACCGTGTGCGACGCCAGGCAGTAGGGCGTCTCGTTGATCTGCGAGGTGCGCACAATGATCAGTTCCTTCAGCGCGGTGGAGACCGTGCCGGTGTGCAGCACGGCAGAGAAATGCGCCATCATGGTGCGGAAGATCTCCGGTCGATGCGCCATGGTGCGAAACATGTTGGGCACATTCCCGCGCTGGGCGAAAATTTCGTCATAGAGCGCCACCATCTCCGGAGATACTTCTTCCCGTTCCACACGACGAATCCTGGACATTGTCTACCCTCCAATTCCTGCCTCCTCATCATAGGTTTCGGCTTTATATTGCGCAAACGCAACCAGCAACCCCGCATCGTATACTCAGGACGATGACAACCCCATCGCAACCTGAACTGACTGCTGCCGATTCCAAGGATGTTGTCATTGTGGGTGCCGGCATTGCCGGTCTGGCCTGTGCGCGGCGACTGGCCGCCTCCGGCCTGCGGGTGCAGCTGATCGAGGCGGAGTCTTCCGTTGGCGGACGCGTCCGAACCGACGAGATGAACGGCTTCCGGCTGGATCGCGGATTTCAGGTTCTGCTTACCGGATATCCGGAGGCGCAGGCGGTGCTGGATTATCAGGCGCTGGATCTGTGCGCCTTTCGCCCGGGCGCCATGGTCTTTCACGGCGGGCGATTTCATCGCTTTGCCGATCCCTATCGCGAGCCGGCACGCGCGCTGCGCTTTGCCATCGATCCCATTCTTCCACTACAGGACAAGCTGCTGGTCGCGCGTCTGCGCCGGGATGTGCTGCGCTTCGATCCGTTTACGGACAATACCGAATTTGACGAGTCGGCACGGGACTTTCTGCGTAACCGAGGGTTCTCTTCCGCGATTCTGGATCGTTTCTTCTCCCCGTTTTTCGGCGGGGTATTTCTGGAGAGAAATCTCAGCACCTCGTCGCGGTGGTTTCGCTGGCTCTTCCGGCTCTTTGCCACGGGCAATGCGGTGGTGCCGCGGCTGGGCATGCAGGCAATCCCGCAGCAACTGGCCGATGCGCTGCCATCGGGAATGCTGCAGTGCGGCCAGCGCGTGGAGCGGCTGGAGCGCAAAACGGCTGCGGGAAAAGGGGTGGATTCCTGGATCGTTCATCTGGATTCGGGGCAGGCAATTGCGGCGCGGCGTCTGATTCTGGCCACGCCGGAACCCGTCAGCCGCAAGCTGATGGCCTCTGTCCGTACGCCGGGCGTGGCTCCGGCGCGCATCTGGAACCGCACCACCACGTTCTATTACGCAGCCAGCCACTCCCCGCTGGAGGAGCCGGTGCTGGCGCTCAACGGGGAGGGTCCGACGGCTGGCCCGGTGAACCATCTGGCGGTGATGTCGCAAGCCTCGGCAGCCTACGCTCCGGCAGGTGCGCATCTGATTTGCGCCAATATCGTGGGAGCTGCTCCGGAGACCGATGAATCCATGCACACGCTGGAGCAGGAGACACGCAACCACCTGCGCCGCTGGTTCGGCAATGCCGTGCATCAGTGGCAGGTTCTGGCAGGCTACCCCATTCAGTACGCGCTCCCTATGACCTCGGTGCTGCCTGTGGTTTCAGCAGCGCCTACGGACAGCGGCATTGTGCTCTGCGGCGATCACCTGACCAGTCCCTCGATTCAGGGGGCTCTCGTCAGTGGCAGACTGGCTGCGGAGCGGATTCTGGCGGCAGAGCGCAGCTGAATCATAGCGGTGGTTTCGAGAATCCGAGCCCGCCCAGAGAACTTGGTCCGGCAGGAGGAGCCATCCGGAGCTTTGATTCCGGCGTATTTCCAATGGCGGCGCTCAATCCTGCAGTGGGAAGATCCTGCAGTTGGAGGCAGCCAACTTTGCCGCGTATCATGGAGTGGAAGATAACCAGAGTTTCGCCGCACGGAGCACCTGTCCCAGGCTTTCCCGAATGTTGATGTTACTGCCAACCGCCATTCCGTCTGCCGTATCTGCGGCCAGCATCGGTATCCCCGACACGATGCTGCTCATGCTGCTTGCCCTCATGGTCTTTGGCCCTCGCCGCCTGCCGGAGATTGGCCGTCAGATCGGCAAGCTCATGTATGAGTTCCGCAAGATCTCCAACGACTTCAAATTCCAGATGGAAGAGGAGCTGCGGCTGAGCGAGGAAGTCGAGCGCCAGCGCAAGCTCTCTGCCGCCACCGCAGAAGCGCCGCACACACCGCCGCCAGCTCCCGACTTTGCACAAGGGGGCCAGCCGGCAGTCTCCACGGAGGCAGGTGCATCCCTGCCTGTATCCGAGTCCGGCGCTCTGCTGCCAGCCGAGGCAGATGCTGCGGGATTGACGGCAGAACCTGAGCCGACGGCATCCGCATTTCCCAGCATTCAGCCGCCTGCCCAGGGCAGTGTTGTGCCCCGCGCCTTCCGTGGGCTTGTGCCACCTTCGGTAGTCGAAGAACAGTCTGCAGCCAGCACGGACTCCTCAAAGGAATCGATCGTCGCCACTGCGGAATTTACGGCACCGCTCAGCCCCGAACCGCTGGAAAATCATGAATAGCTCCACGCCAAATCCCGACATCATTGATCGCGCTAAGGCTGCCGTCAGCGAACGGGCAGAGCTGCCCGGGATGTCGCTCTTTGAGCATCTTGACGAGCTGCGCCGACGCCTGATTCACTCTGCGATTGCACTGGTTCTGGGCTACCTGGTGGCTGTCATCTTTGCGCCGCAGCTCTATAGCCTGATGCAGGCTCCGCTCACACGAATCGGCATTCAGCTCAACTTTACCCACCCGGCTGATCTCGTCAACCTGCGCTATATTCAGATTCCGCTGGTTGGCGCAGCCATTCTGGCCTCGCCCTATATCCTCTTTCAGGTCTGGCTGTTCATTGCGCCTGGACTGTATCAGCGCGAAAAGCGATTCGTGATCCCATTCATGGGCTCAGCGGTCGGACTGTTTCTTACCGGTGCTGGCTTGGGCTACTTCTTCGTGTTTCCGGGAATGCTCAAGTTCCTGATCATCGATCTCAGCCACAATCTGGGGGTTCATCCCATCATCAGTGTGGAGGAGTACACCAGCTTTTTCTTCTCGCTGATTCTCGGCATGGGAGCCACGTTTGAGCTGCCCGTCGTCATCTTCTTTCTGGCGCTCTTCGGCATCGTAAGTCCCAGATTCCTCTGGAAGAACATCCGCTACGCGATTCTCATCATCTTTATCATTGTGGAGATCATCACCCCGTCGCCGGATATTCCCACCCAGTTTGCCTTTGCCATTCCGATGCTGCTGCTCTATCTCATCAGTATTGCTGTGGCGTGGTGGGTGCATCCATCGCGACGTAATGCAAAGGAGAAGTCTGCATGAAGCAACTGATGTCCATCCTTCTGCTGCTCTCCCTTCTTCCATCGCTTGCCGCAGCGCAGGAGCATTTTTCCGGGGATCGCGCCTATGACTATGCGCGGGATTTTGTCGCCATTGGCCCGCGATGGTGTCTTGGTCCCGGGCATGCGAAGGCAGAAGCGTACCTGCGTGCACAGCTTCGCCACGACAATCTGGAAGAGGATGCCTTCACGGCCAATACCGTGATCGGTCCGGTTCCGATGCGTAACTTTATTGCCCGCTTCCCTGGACGCAAAAACGGCATTATCGTCCTGGCCACGCATTACGAGACGAATTATCCGTTGCGCAATATCGGCTTCGTAGGAGCCAATGATGGCGGCTCTACCACAGGCCTGCTGCTTGAGATGGCCAATGAGTTGCGGACACATATGGTTGGCGGCAAACTCGACGGCTACAGTGTCTGGCTGGTCTTCCTCGATGGGGAAGAGGCATTCCAAAGCTGGCAGGGCGAAGATCATACCTATGGCAGCCGTCATCTGGCTGCAAAGTGGGCGCAGGACGGGACGCTCTCGCGGATCAAGGCCTTTCTGCTGACCGACATGCTGGGCGACAAGGATCTCGATATCATGCGCGATACCACATCCACGCTCTGGCTTTCTGATCTGGTCGGTCAGGCAGCGCGCATTACAGGCCACGCACGCTATTTTTACAAGCAGCAGGGCGCAGAAGGGGACGACCATGATCCCTTCCTGCAGCGCGGAGTGCCGGCCGTGGACATCATCGACAGCGACTACGGACCGCACACGATGGCCATGCCGGATGGCTGGCATCACACCGCCGAGGACACGATGGACAAGATCAGCGCACACAGCCTGACCATTGTGGGAGATGTGCTGCTGGAGTCGATCCATCTGCTGAACCAGCGCCCATAGGCTGGCTGCAGCATCTGCGATACCATCGATCCCATGCTTTCCCACTCCATTGCCGGTGCGCCATTGTCCTGGTGGATTGGTTTTCATGCAGTGGTTCTGTTGCTGCTCCTGCTGGATGCTGCGCTGCCCATTGCCTCCTCCGCACGCCGCACAACAGGCCTGGCCGCGCTATCCAGCCTGGCCATCGCACTCTGCGCATTGGGCTTTGCGTTCTGGCTGAATCTACGCCAGGGGCACCAGCCGGCGCTGGAGTTTCTGGGCGGCTATCTGGTGGAAACTTCGCTGAGCATCGACAACCTGTTTGTGTTTCTCCTGCTGTTTCGCAGCTTTGGGCTGGATGTGCGCAGCCAGCGCCGGGCCCTGCTTTGGGGCGTGGGTGGAGCCATCGTTCTGCGAGCGCTTTTCATCAGCCTGGGGATTGTACTGCTGCATCGGCTTGCATGGATGGATGATCTTCTCGGGGTGCTGCTGATCGTGCTGGCCATGCGCCTGCTGCGCCAGAAGCCGGCCGAGGAGGCGATTGCACCGAACTGGCTGCGTCGACTGCAGCAGCGTGCTCCCTCCATCCTCTGGGTCATCCTCGCAGTGGAACTGACGGATCTGCTGTTTGCGTTGGATTCGATCCCGGCAGTCCTGGCGCTCTCGCACAGTCCGTTTGTCGTCTACACCTCAAATATCGCCGCCGTTCTGGGACTCCGTTCCCTCTATTTTGTGCTTGCCGGCTTGCTGGATCGCGTGCGGTTTCTGCATCATGGGCTGGCCGTGCTGCTGGTTTTTGTGGGAGCCAAAATGCTGCTTCGCCATTGGGTGGAGATTCCCATCGTGCTCTCGCTGGGTATTCTGGGCGCGATTCTGCTGACCACCATCGCGGCTTCCGCGTTCTTTCCGGACCGTTCTCACTCTGGTACTTCCCATGGCTCCAGTCACTGATTCGCAGCCCTGCCTCATCGGCAATCCGAACGGACTGACATACACTGAACGGGTACGGACTTCCTGCGTGTGCATGCAATTCTTTCCGGAGGGTTCTCAGCATGAAAAAGATCGGTGTCCTCTTTGGCATGGAAAACAGCTTCCCCGGCGCGCTGGTCGAGCGCATCAATGCCTTGCATGTGGAGGGCATCTCGGCTGAGTTTGTGGAGACGGGCGCTGTCCGGCTCGATGCACCGCCGCGCTATGCCGTTCTCGTGGATCGCATCTCCCACGACATTCCGTTCTATCGGGCCCTGCTCAAGCATGCAGCGCTGCAGGGAACTGCCATCATTAACAACCCATTCTGGTGGTCTGCAGACGACAAATTTTTTAACTACTCGCTCGCTGCCCGCATCGGTGTGGCGGTTCCTCCCACGGTGATCCTGCCCCACAAAAGTCATCCGGAAGGCACCACGGACCGCTCCATGCGCAATCTCGAATACCCCCTTCATTGGGACGCCGTATTCGATTATGTCGGCGAGCATGGATTCATGAAGCCCATCGATGGGGGCGGCTGGCGGGATGTCTATCACATCCACAACCGCCAGCAGTTCTTTGAAGCCTATGACCAGTCCCGCGATCTCTGCATGATGTATCAGAAGGCCGTGGATTTTCAGGAGTACTTCCGCTGCTATGTCGTGGGGCAGCGCAAGGTTCACATCATGCCCTATGACCCGCGCCTGCCGCATGCCGAGCGCTATCTGCAGAATCCGCCGGTGTACAGCAAGGCACTGTTGCGCCGGGTGGAGCAGGACGCGCTGAAGCTCTGCCGGGCACTTGGCTATGATCTGAATACGGTGGAGTTTGCCGTGGAAAAGGGCATTCCCTACGCCATTGACTTCATGAATCCCGCTCCCGACGCCGATCTGCATTCGGTCGGTGAAAAGAACTTCGAGTGGATCGTCTCGGAAGTGGCGGCGCTGGCAATCGAGAAGGCGAAGAAATCGCCGGTGGAATATCGGGAGCTTCGCTGGTTTGGCTTTTTGAATCCGGATCAACCGGCTGCGAAAAAATCCAAGCCCGCTGCCAAGGCCAAGGCTGCATCCGCGGCAAAGCAGAAGCAGGCACCGAAAAAGGCAGCGGACTGATGCACGGAAGCACAGCCTGCGCTTCGACCAGGCTGTGACCAGAATCGGCATTCCGCACTTGCTTCAGAAAAAATCCCCGACGCAGAGTCTGCGCCGGGGATTTTTTGCTTTGGTGTGGTCCGAGCCTAGAAGGTGAAGACCGCCTGGGCATAGATGCGCCTTACGGCGGATCCGTTGGAGTAGAGTCCTCGCGCCATGCTTTGGGAGTGGCCGAAGAGATCCGGCGCGCTGCCCAGGTTGCCGGGTGCAATGACCGTTCCGTTCGGCGTGCCGTAGTCATGGTTGTTGAATAGGTTCAAGGCCTGGATGCTGAAGTTCAGATGGTACTTTCTGGGAACTCCAGGTCCGCCGAAGATTCCCGGGCCACCCGGACCGGAAAAGCCGCCGCCGCCAAAGCCGCCGCCTACACCGCCGCCTCGGCGTCCACCGCCACCGGGATAGCCGAAGTGGGCCATGCTCTTGACCTTCGGTCCCACTGCGATTTCCTTGCTGATACGCAGGTTGAATGCGACAGCCGCGGGTCCGTTTCCGGCATTGTTCTTGATGAGCGCCTCACCCGGGGATAGCGTCGGTTCCGTATCCAGGCAGCCATAGGCTGTCTGCTTGTAACGGGTGGAGTTGACCGTGCAGTCCGAGGTCTGTGCCAGTCCGGGACGATGATTCAGGAAGGTATCTCCGTAGGGATCGTTCGGCAGCGTGATGTTGAAGGGATGTCCGGACCGGGCCAGCAGAAAGGGATTCAGGCGGATGCCCCAGGGACCCAGATAGTTGCCAATCACGAAGACGGTATGGCGCGAGACAAAGCCTGCCGGGCCGTAGTCCTGATGAATGTTCAGCGAGTTGGAGACCGGGGAGATGCTGTTGGTCGTTACGCTGTTCTGCGAGGCACCGTCGGTATCGGCAATGCTCAGGGTGTAGAAGCCGAAGAAGCCGAGGCGCGGATTGATCTGCGCGCGGGCGTTGAAGATGACCTGATCTTCCTTGAAGAATCCCTCGCTCAGGTAGCGATAGATATTGCCTTGCGCAGGATCGTAGGTGGGGAAGTACGGTGCATTCGCGTTGATCTCCACCAGCTGATGATCGCCAGTCGTATGCAGGTACGTCACCGTGCCGGTCATGCCCTTGCTCAACTGCCGCTCCAGGCTGGCTGCGAACTGCTGGGCATAGGGCGAGTGATAGTTGGGCGTGACCTGGTTGATGGTGCGCGTTGTGGGCTGGCCGATGTTGCAGGCCGTCGGATTGAATGTGGTCTGGCTCTGGGCAAAGCAGTTGGCCAGGGCTGCCTGCGTGGCGGCGCTGTTATTCAGCACGGCGTACTGCTGCTGCTCAAGGGAGCGGTTGATGCCCAACAGGCTTTCGATCGTGAACCGGTCATAGAAGATGCCATAGCCGGCACGAAGAACTGTCTTCGACGGCTTGCCGTTGCGACCATCCAGTGCCCAGGCCATGGAGACGCGCGGCGCCCAGTCGTTATGATCCGCCACATGGTTCTGTGCCTCCCAGCGCACACCACCGGAGACGGTCAGGCGGCTGCTCACGCGCCAGTCATCGGAGACCCAGAGCGCTGCGTCAAAGACGTTGGCCAGAGCATTCTGCTGCCCGGTGGAGTAGGTGAGCTGGATGGGGTTGGCTGTGGCGGGATTCTGCACAGCATTGGTAAAGTCACTGTTCTTGGAGAAGATGAAGGTTCCGTTGAAGCCGGAGTTCGAGAAGTTCGCATCCCGGAAGTCGCGCGCCCGGAAGCCGAACTTGACCGCATGCGCACCGAGCGAAAGCGTGGAGAGATTCTGCAGCTCCATCTGGTCGAAGTGATCGTGGCTGGACTGGCTGAATGCGCCGCCGGTGGAGAATCCACCCTGCTGAATAATCAGGTCCGGGGCCGTGCTGACAGGTGTCCCCGTCGAAATCGACCGATTGTATTCAAAGCGCGTCTCGTTGACGAAATGATCGTTGATGATCTCCGTGTCGCCGAGCTGAATCTGGTTGAAGTTGGATGCGGTGGCAGTGGCCAGCGTGGGCAACTGGGTTGCGCCCAGGCTTCCCTGAATGTTGTTGTGGTAGTACTGATAGCGCGCCGTCAGCGTATTCTTTTCGCCAAACTGTCGATCCAGCCGCGCCGTGAGATTCGTGCGGACGTGCGGGTTGTTGATCGTGCCGCTGACGCCGACCGAGCAATCACCGGTGGCCGAGCAGGGCGCATCATACGCGCTCAGGTTGTTGATGTTCCGATGCTCCGCGGAGACAAAGAAGGAGGTGTTCTTCTTGATGGATCCGCTCACCGTGCCGTTGTACTGATAGCTGTAATAGGAGGGGATTCCAGTCCTGATCAGCGGGTTGGCCGTGTTGAACTGGCTGGGGTTGCCCTGGATGAAGAACTGCCCGTGCAGCTGGTCGGTACCAGGCTTGGTCAGGATCTCGATGCGTCCATAGCCCAGACGATCATACTCTGCGGAAAACGGGTTCTGGTTGACGCGAATCTCGCGGATGGAGGATTTGGGCGGGAGCTGCCCGCCGGCGAATCCATCGATGTAAATCTGCCCGCCATTGGGACCGGCAGACGGACCGGCAAGCGCCGAAAGCTCATTCTGCAGCTCGGTCGGATCATCGGAGAGCGCATCGATATCCTTGCCCGTGATGATGACGCTGTTGGCATTGTTGGAGGCCTCCGTGCTGATGGTCGGCGTATCGTCGCTGACCACCACACTCTGCTCCGCCTGCTGGATGGCCAAGGCCACATCGAGCTTTTTGGATTGGCCGGGCTCCAGCGTGAGAGCAGGCGAGACAAAGGGCGCAAAGCCCGGTGCTGTCACCATGACCACATAGCTGCCAGGAGCCACATTGTGGATGGCGAAGTCACCGCTGGCGTCTGCCGTGGCCGTGGCCACAGCCTTGCCGCTGGCATTGTTCACCGTGACCACCGCTCCCGGGATCAAGGCCCCGGTGGGATCGGCGACCTGGCCATGGACGGTGGCGCCTCCGGCTTGGCTTGTGCCGCTTTGCGCCTGCAGCGCACCGCAGCATCCCACGGCAATCAGAAACCCTATCAGGAAAAATCTCAGCTTAGCGTACACGCGGTCCCCTCGTATGCAACGCGGCACAAGGCTGCGTCGGGATGAATGGTATTCCCTTGTCTCGGTCTGGCACTCGTTGCGCCGGTCCTGTGCTTGCCAGAACCGACGATTGCCGCCTGCTTCCTACTGTGTTGCGTCCGACTGATCGGAGCCGGAGCCCATGCTCCAGTTCGCCATCAGCGCATTCTGCGTCGATGCCGAGGACTCGAGCAGCGGCTCCACGCCGGACAGCAGCGTTATGGCTGTCACGTCGTCGCCTCCTGCCGTGCCCACCAGCATCACGGCATCCCCTTTATGCAGATCCTTGAGTTGAATCACGGTCGCCCGGCGCAGAATCTGCTGCGGGTCCATGCCGCCCGGCGCAGCACCGGCTCCCTTGGCATGCATGGCACCGGAAGCCGCACCGGAGGCCATCCCGGCAGGTCGCTGCCAGCCGCCCTGTCCCTGCCCGGCTCCCATCTGCCCGGCTCCCATCTGCCCGGCACCCATCTGGCCGGGAGCTCCCGGATGCATGGCTCCCGCACCCTGCCCCATGCCATGGCCAGCCGGGATGCCCTTGGTGGCAGCAGCGATCTGATTGGCCTGTTCAGCCGTCAGTTGCCGCATCTGGGAGACTGCGTTGATGTGGACCGTGACGTTCTTCCTGGTCATCAGATCGCGCAGTGTGATGGTTTCCGCCTTGCTGTTCACGTTGCTGATGCGCCCTGCCACGTTCCGGAAGCTTCCGGAGACAATCTCTCTCGCGACTTTGTCCGGGCCCGCAGCGGTGGCGTCCAGCAAGGCACGGAGCTGGTCGCCCGGCTGGATGGCCGAAAGCGGGGCAACGGTTGCCTTGGAATAGTCGACGGAGTCGGCCGCATAGCGGCGCAGCACCGTGGCCGTGTTGGTTTTCAGCGTGACTTCCTTGGAGGTTTTGCCGGCACCGGTGGTCAGCACGATTGTGCCGCTGGCTGCGTCCACGCTCTTTACCAGCCCGCCCACGCCGTGCATCTGCCATTCCATCTGTTCTTCCCGCTGACGGGCCACGATGGCTGCATGCGGAATATCAATCACCGAGGTGGCGGCAAAGGGCGCGCTGTCGCCGGCGGCCAGTCGCACCAGCACGCGGTCGCCAATGCCCATGTCGCCGACGGCGATGGCCTGTGCATTGCCCAGGGTCTTGGCTCCGGGTTCCACGCGCAGCAGTTTCACTCCTGCAGGAATGCTCACGGCATAGCTTGTACCCTGGTCGGTACGAATCTCGATGGTGTTGCCGGTCAGGGACGTGATGGCGCCGACCACATGTCCGGGATTGGCTCCCGAATTTGCTGCAGCCTGTGCCGCGTGATGTGGACGGGCGGCCATTGCTGCCAGATTCAGCAGCACGATGCCGCATGTCCCCGCTGCCATTTTCCAAACTTTGCCAGACATTGCCTTCGCTCCAGATACTTCGCTCCGGGTCGTTGCCGCCTCTGCCTGCGTTGCGGCTTCGCCTTGCTCGCTGCTGCCCGGGCACTCTGTCTTCTGTGACGAATCAGTCCGTAAAAAAGTTGAAAGAATTCACTCCGGAGTGGAGACTTTTGCGGTACGCAGGAAGAGATAGTCGCCGGAAGGACTGGGCCTGACGTCGTGAATCCGGCGGTTCATGACCAGAATGGAGTCGAGATACCACAGATTTTCCACCGGCAGCTCCGCGGCCAGCAGCTGCTGGACCCGGACATAGTCTGCCCGGCGCGCTACTTCGTCGTTCACGCGGCCGGCTTCGTCCAGCAGATGATCCACCTCGGGGTTGGAGTAGTGCTCGCGGTTGGCCCCATGCGGAGGTATTCTGGCGGTCGAAAAGGCGTAGGAAAAGATATCCGGTTGCTCATTGCCGCCCACCCAGCGCAGGGAATACATCTGGAACGCTCCATGGGTGATGTCGGCAAAAAACGTTGCCGTCTCCATGCTGTGAATCTCCAGCGCAATCCCAACCTGCGCCAGCTGCTGCTGCAGGGCCACGGCCAGCAGGCGCGTGCCTTCGTCGGTGCTGGTCTTCATCGTCAGGCGAAGGCGCACCCCATCGCGCCCTGCCGGAAATCCGGCCGCGTCCAGCAGTGCGCGTGCCCTGCCGGGGTCATATCCGTACTGTTCCACCTGCTGCGTGTATGCCCAATGCGTGGTTGGCAGCAGGCTGGCCGCCAACTGGGCATGGCCGCCCAGCAGCGTCTGGACGATCAGCCTGCGATCCACGGCATAGGCAATGGCCGCCCGCACGGCGCGCTGCTTCAGCACAGGATCGCGCAGGTTGAAGGCCAGATACTGCACCTCGGTGCCGGGCGAATCCTCGACGACCAACTTCGGATCCTGCGCCAGCGCCGGGAGCATGTCCGAGGGCAGGGCATTGCTGACCATATCGGCTGTGCCTTTGCGCAGCGCCAGGGCTCGTGTGGTTGCATCCGGCACCACGGCAAAGCGCACGCGCTGCACGGTTTCAGACCCGGTTTCAGACCCGGTTTCAGACTTGGTTCCAGACTTGGTTTCAGGTCCAGTTGCAGGCCCGGCTGCCTGCTGCCAGGCATAGGGATTCCGTTCGAGCAGAACCTCCTTGTCCATCTCCTGCCGGACCAGCCGAAAGGCACCGGTGCCGACCGGATGCTGCCAGAAATCCGCACCGCTGCCGGCAGGCACAATGCCCATGGCCGAAGACGAGAGATTGCCCAGCAGAAAGAGGTCGGGATGCTTCAGTCGCAGCCGTACCGTCCAGGAGTCGGGAGCGTCCACGCTCGCCACCGCGTCATAGCTTGCCGCTTTGGGCGTGACCACCCAGCCCTTGCGCATTGACTCCAGCGTCCAGACCACATCGGCAGCGGTCAGCCTGCGGCCATCGGAGAATCGAACATCGCGGCGCAGGTGAAAGATCAGTGTCAGCGGGTCAGGCTGAGTCCAGTCCGTGGCCAGGGCCGGCTGAAAGTGAAAGTGTGCATCCCGCTGCACCAGCCCATCAAACATCAGCGGATCGATGCGCTCGGACTGCGCATCCGTACCCACGCGCGGATCAAGACTATTCGGGCTGCTTTCAATCAGGAAGACAATCGTTCCCGGATCGCGCCGCGCTCCATGGCATCCGGCCACCAGCAGGCATGTGGCTGCCGTAGCCAGCCAGCCGATGCGCCGCCAGCTAAGCATGCGGCACCGGAGCATGGGTGATCTGGCCCAGAATCACAGCTTCGCTGGCGCCGGTTGCCGCCGGCAGGTTTCCGGGCCTGCGGCGCCAACTCTGCCAGGCCAGCAGGGCAAAAGCCATCGCCTCCTTGGCCTCTGCCGGAAATCCCATCGCATCACTGGTCGTCAGCTGCCATGGCAGCGGCTTCAGTTGCTCCTGCATCTGCTGCATCAGGGTGGCATTGCGCGCGCCGCCCCCGGAGACCACCACATCCACGGCTGCCGAACCCAGATGCGGCGCCACCCAGCGCTGATATGCCGCCACAATCGATGTGGCCGTCAGTGCTGTGGCCGTTGCCACGGCATCCTCCGGGCGCTGGCTCAGCTTGCGACAGCGGCGCAGCAGCGCTTCGGCATACTCCCGGCCAAACTCCTCGCGACCGGCACTTTTCGGCGGTTGCCTGCGGAAGAATCCAGCGCGCATCGATTCCCGTACCACGGACTCCAGCACCGTACCCCGTGCCGCCACGCGGCCCCCGGCATCCATTCTGCGGTCGTAGAGCCGCTGCATCAGCGCATCGATTACCATGTTGCCCGGTCCACTGTCGAAGGCCAGCACCTGCTGGATGGTGGCTCCGGCCGGAATTGCCGTCAGGTTGGCGATGCCGCCGATATTCTGGAGCACGCGGGCACGCCGCGTATGCCGAAGGCAGAGAAAATCCGCCAGCGGAACCAGCGGTGCTCCCTGTCCTCCGGCCAGCACATCGGCGGGACGAAAATTGGAAACCACGGGAACCCGAAGCCGCGCAGCCAGCAGCGCAGCCTCACCCGCCTGCCAGGTGCAGGCAAACTTCCGATCCAGAAAACGCTCCGGTGTGGACTGGTGATAGAGCGTCTGCCCGTGACAGCCAATCAGTTTCAGTTCGCAGGGATGCGACTGCAGCGTCGCTTCCACGGCTTCCGCATAGGCAATGCCCAGCCTCCAGCCCAATCGCGCAAATTCGGCCGCCGGCATCGATTCGCCCTGCATGGCTGCCAGAATCGCATTCCGCATGGAGCGGGAAAAGGGAAATGCGCGGTGTGCCAGCAGTGTGACGCCGACTCCCTCCCGGCTGCGGGCGCGGATCTCCACCAGTGCCACATCCACACCGTCTGCCGAGGTTCCGCTCATGATTCCAGCCACAATCATCCGGCACGCTCCGGTGACACGCGTTGGCCAAATGCCAGAATCTCTTCGCGCAGGGCAGCTTCCTGCGCTGCCAGGTCGCTGGCCGGAATGCTTTCGCTTGCGCTGGCCAAACTCCCATACTGCCGCTTGCGCCACGCTGCCACACGCCGCGCCTGCCGCATCACGCGCCGGCGAAATGCAGCGGACTGCTCCGCCTCCCGCAGCAGCGACTCAAAGCCGCGCAGGATCAGCTCTTCGCGATGGCAGATCTCCATCACGTCCATGCCAGCCTCCACGGCGGTGAGCACGGCCTCCTCCATCGGTCGCGCACCCAGTACGCCGCCCATCTCCATGTCATCGGAAAAGATGAGGCCGCGATAGCCCAGTGTGTCGCGCAGGATCTCCTGCATCCAGTAGCGGGACTGGCTTGCCGGCACCGTGCCGCCCTTTGTGCGTGGATAGGCTGCGTGGCTGATCATCACCATCGGCAGTTGCCGCCGCAGTGCCCAATACGGCTCCAGATCCTCAGCCTGCAGCTGCTCCCAACTGCGCACAATCTCCGGCATCTGCAGATGCGAATCCAGCGTGCCGCCACCCAGCCCGGGAAAGTGCTTGCCGCATCCGGTCACGCGCATGCTTCGCAGCCCGCTCAGGAAGGCGCGCGCGTATGCGGTTACGCCGGTTGCATCGGGCGCGGCAGTGCGCGTTCCCAGAATCGGCGCCGACTCCGCAAGGCCCAGATCCAGCACGGGTGCCAGCGTCGTGTTCATTCCGAACAGCCGCACGGCACGCGCTGTCAGCTGCCCCTGCTCCCGTGCCAGCGCTGCATTGCGATGCCGGGCCACAGCCTGTGCCGATGGCATGGGAGCCAGTGCATCGCGCAGCCTGTCCACGGTGCCACCCTCCAGATCCACGCATCGCATGGCATGGGCAGCGCACTCGCCGCTGGCAGACTGCAGCAGTGCCCGCGTCTGCTGTGCGTCTGCAATGTTGCGGCGAAACAGTATCAGACCCGTGGGGCGAACCACGCGCAGCCACGCGCGCTCGGTGGCGCTCAGCGTGGTGGATTCCAGCCCCACCACCAGCAGGCTGCCCACTGCTTCGCGAAGGCTCATGGCCGTCATGCCCTGCCGCCTTCCACGCCGGCTGTTTCATGCAACTCCTGCTTGAGTTCCTCGAGCAAGTTCAGAGCCTGAAGCGGCGTGAGGGAATTGATTTCGGTCGCGCGCAGTCGATCCACAATCCGCTGCGAAAGCGGGGTGAACATGGTCATCTGCATGGACACTTCCTCCTGCTGCACGCTGCGTCGCTCCTGCTTTTCGTGCTGTCGCAGCACGTGCCGCGCCCGCTCCAGCACACTGCGCGGCAGGCCTGCCAGCCGTGCCACTTCAATGCCATAGCTCTTCGATGCAGCCCCGGGCTCGATGGCATGCAGGAAGGTAATGCGTCCGGCGGACTCCTTTACGGCCACGCGCAGATTCTGCGCCCTGGGCAGGGTTTCGGCCAGCAGCGTCAGCTCGTGGTAGTGGGTGGCAAACAGGGTGCGCGCGCTGATCTCCGAGTGCAGATACTCCACCGCTGCCCAGGCCAGCGAAAGGCCGTCAAAGGTGGCCGTTCCCCGGCCCATTTCGTCCATCAGGATCAGGGCGCGCCGCGAAGCCGTATTCAGGATGGTTGCCGTCTCCGTCATCTCCACCATGAATGTGGAGCGGCCGCGAGCCACGTTGTCGCTGGCTCCGATGCGGGTAAAGATCCGGTCCACAAGCCCGTAACGCATGGACTCAGCCGGGACAAAGCTGCCCATCTGCGCCATCAGAACCAGCATCGCCGCCTGTCGCAGATAGGTGCTTTTGCCGCCCATGTTCGGCCCGGTCAGCAGCAGCAGCGCCGGACCATCGGCATGCAGATACAGGTCATTGGGAATAAACCGCTCCACGCCGCTGGTGCGCATGGCCTGCTCGATCACCGGATGCCGGCTGGCCCGCGCCTCCAGCACCACTTCGTCCAGCAACTCCGGCCGCGCGTAGCCGCGCTCGCTGGCATTCTGTGCAAAGCAGGTGAGCAGATCCGTCTCCGCCACAGCTGCGGCGCTGGCGCGGATTCTTCCGGAAGCCTGCAACAGCTGCTTCCGCAAGGCAGCAAACAGCATCTTTTCCAGCTCGACCGACCGCTCCTGCGCGCTCAAGACATCGCGCTCGTATGCCTTCAGCTCCGGCGTGGTGAAGCGCTCGGCATTCACCAGCGTCTGCTTGCGTTCGTAGTCGGCAGGAGCCAGTGCCAGATTGCTTTTGCTGATCTCGATGTAGTAGCCAAAGACCGAGTTGTACCGCACCTTCAGCGAACCGATACCGGTGCGTACCCGCTCGCGCTCTTCAATGGCGGCAATCGCCTGCCGGGCATCGCGACTCAGTCCGCGCAGCCGGTCCAGCTCCTCATGCACCCCTTCGGCAATCGCACCTCCATCGGTCATCGTCAGCGGCGGCTCGGCGACCAGCGTCCGCTCAATGGCTGCCACCAGATCGTCCAGCGGGTCCATTTGCCCGGCAAGCCTTTGCCACAGCGCAGTGTGCCAGCCCTGCATCTGCTGCCGCAACTCCGGCAGATGACGGGCGCTGGCCGCAATGGCCACCACATCCCGTGGACCGGCACTCTCCAGCGCCACACGCGCAAGCAGCCGCTCCAGGTCCAGAATGCCGCGCATCGTTGCCCGCATGCTTTCGCGCCGAATCAGATCCCGCGTGGCCTCCTCGACGGCTGCATACCGGGCTTCGATGGTTGCCGCCTCCGACAATGGCCGCAGAATGGTCGCCCGCAGCAACCGCTTGCCCATCGCCGTCATGCACTGGTCCAGAGTGCGCCAGAGCGTGGATTTCTGGTCCTGCCCGGCCACCAGCGGCTCCACCAGTTCCAGATTACGCACGGTCACCTGATCCATTTGCAGCCCGCTCGTGCGCTCCACAAAGCGCAATGCATCGAGCGGCACCGACTCCAGCTTCTGCGTATCCTGCACATAGTGCACAATGGCACCGGCGGCACTGGTGGCTGCCGGGTGGTCCGCCAATCCGAATCCCTCCACGGACTGCACACCAAGCTGCCGCTCCACCAGCGTGCGCGCCTGCTGCGGCTCCCAAACCCATGGCTCCAGCCGCGTGCGCGCCAGGCCGGGATCCAGCACGAGATCCACTTCCGCGGCCAGCTCGGCAGCCAGTCCGGACTCCAGCAGCACTTCGCTGGGCTGGGCCTTCTGCAGTTCATCCAGAATGGCAGACCGGGCCGTGATGGCTGATCCGGCCGCAGCGCCCGTCTGTTCCATGGCGATAAACTCGCCGGTGGAAAGATCCAGCAGTGCCAGAGCCGCTTCCGTGGCCGTCAGTTTCAGCGCGGCCAGATAGTTGTTCCGGCCCTGTTCCAGCGTCGCATCCAGTGCCGTGCCCGGGGTAAGGACACGCGTCACCTCGCGGCGGACGATCTTTTTTGTCAGCTTGGGGTCTTCCATCTGCTCGCAGATGGCCACCTTGAACCCCTTGCGCAGCAGGCGGGGCAGGTAGGTTTCGGCCGCATGGTAGGGCACGCCGCACATGGGCACCGAGCGCTCGCGATCGCGGGCGGTCAGCGTGATCTCCAGTTCCCGGCTGGCCGTGATCGCGTCTTCATAAAACAGCTCATAGAAGTCGCCCATGCGGAAAAAAAGCAGCGCATCGGGATGCTGCCGTTTGGCCGCCATGTACTGTTGCATCGCTGGAGTCAGGTTTCCGATATCGAGCTTCGGACTGGCCGGCGATGCTGCCTCAGATGGTCCCTGGTTGGTCACGCTTGCAGTCCAGATTAAACTGCTTCCATCCTTCCGCGATAGGCATCCGCCGTCCATGGGCCTTCCGACCGGTTGGCCAGCCTGTGAAACTGCTGTGACCGGCATCACAGTATACTGAGACAGGGTCTTTTTACTCTCAGATTGACATGTATCTCGTTTGGCTCAGAGTGGCGGCGGTGCTGTATGCGATAGCGAGCCTCGCGGCTCTGCCCGCAGTCCTGTACTCATTTCCGAGCCTGCGCCGCATCTGGCAGCCAGCAGCAGCCCTGGCCATCCTCTTTCATTTTGTCTCTGCCGTGGAGATGCTGGGACTGGCGCACCGGTGGCTTCCGGTCGGTTATGGGGAGATTGAATCCCTGCTTGCGCTGTTCATCGCCATCATTTTTCTCGTCATTCGTTTGATTTACGGGACATTTTCCTTCAGCGTCTTTGCCCTGCCAGCCGCGTTTTTGCTGGTCTTTGTCCCAGCCCTTGGAGAAAATCGTTACACCTTCCCGTCGCCGGGCGTCCGCATCGGCTGGCTGGTGGTCCACATCGGTTTTCTGCTCGCAGCCTATGCCTGTCTTGGCTTCAGCATGGTGGCCAGCTTTCTCTACCTGCTGCAGGAGCGCCACATCAAGCGGCATTTCACGGCGCGCACGAAATCCTCCGCAGCACCCTCGGACAGCTTTGTTCAGGACTGGCTCCCACCGCTCGACACCCTGGAGCGGATTGCCCATGCCACGCTGCTGTTCGGCTTTCCCTGCATGACGCTGGGGCTCTTTGTCGGTTCGCTGCTGGCCCAGGAAAGTGTTGGCCCGGCCTACTTTTTTGATCCCAAAGTGCTGCTTTCCTTTGCCATGTGGATGCTCTATGTCGCGCTGCTGTTCATCCGTCGCAGCAACGGCTGGCGCGGGCGCAAGGCGGCATTTCTCTCCAGCGGCGTCTTCGTGGTCATGATGCTCGTCTGGGCGGCCAATCAGTTCAGCCAGGTTCACAGGTTCCCCGTGCCATGAATCTCATTCTGCTTGGCATCAACCACAAGACGGCACCCATTGAGCTGCGCGAGCGCGTTGCCATCCCACGCGACCATCTGGCGGAGGTTACCCGGCAGCTGGCAACCACCTCCGGCGTGCATGAGGCCATGATCCTGTCCACCTGCAATCGGGTGGAGATTCTCGCCTCCACAGACTCGCCCGATGTTTCCATCGACGGCTTTCTTGCCAGCCACTTTGCCATCGATCCCGCCGAGCTGGCGCCGCACATCTACCAGTTCCACGATCTGGCTGCCGTGCGTCACCTCTTTCGCGTAGCCGCCAGCCTGGATTCGATGGTCATTGGCGAATCCCAGATCCTGGGCCAGGTGAAGGATGCGTACACGGTGGGCCGCGAGGCCGGAACCATCTCGGCAGAGCTGGATCCGCTGCTGCAGTCTGCCTTTGCCGCAGCCAAGAAGGTTCGCTCCGAAACCGAAATCGGCAGCACCACCGTCTCCATTGCCTCCGTCGCCGTGGACCTGGCGCGAAAGATCTTCGGATCGCTGCAGGGGAAGACCATCTTTCTGGTGGGCGCCGGCAAGATGAGCGAACTGGCAGCCCGGCACCTGATTGCGCAGGGCGCCAGCTCCATTCTGCTCACCAACCGGACGCAATCCCGTGCAGAGGCCGTGGCCGCACGGCTGGGCGGCTCCATTCGTCCGCGCGTCGTTCCCTGGGAGGAACTGCATCAGGCGGCCAGCCAGGCCGATATTGTCATCACCTCCACAGGCGCACCGCACCCGATCTTCACCCGGGAACATGCCCAGAGCTTCCTGCAGAAACGGCGGAATCGTCCCATGTTTTTCATCGACATTGCCGTGCCGCGCGATGTGGATTCCTCCATCAACCGGATTGAAGGCATCTTCCTCTATGACATTGACGACCTTCAGTCCGTAGCCGCCGCTCATCTGGCAGAACGCACCCGCGAAGCCGCCGATGCCGAGGCCATGATTGCCGCCGAGGTCGAGCGCTTCCAGCAGCGACAGCGCACGGTGGATATCGCACCCATCATCGTTGCCCTGCAGCAGCATGCCGAGCAGATGCGCCAGGCCGAACTGCGCCGCATGCAGGCCCGATTCAGCAGCATTTCGCCGGAACAGTCCGCGGCGATTGAAGCGCTTTGCCGATCCATCATCAACAAAATGCTGCACCCCACGCTGCAGGCACTCAAGCAGGCTGCCCGCACCGGCGACTCCGAGCGGATTGCGGCGATATGCGCCGAGTGGTCCCTGACTCCGGTTGAGCCCAGGGCGGCATCCACCCAGGCATCGCCTGAACCTGCTTCTGAAGATTCCCGCGAGGCGCTTGTCTCCTCGCTACGAGGTCGCTCCTGATGCGTATTGGAACACGCGGTTCCCAGCTCGCGCTCTGGCAGGCGCATCACATCGCCGACCGTCTGCGCGCCGCCGGTCATTCGGTTTCGATCGAGGTCATTCGCACCACCGGAGACCGCCTGCAGGAGGTCACCTTCGCCGAGGTCGGCACCAAGGGCATGTTTACGCTGGAGATTGAGCAGGCCCTCGCCGAGGGTCGCATCGATCTGGCCGTACACAGCCTGAAGGACCTGCCAACGACGCTGCCGGAGGGCTTTCTGCTCGCGGCGACCCCGCCCCGTGTGGACCCGCGGGATGTGCTGGTTTCTGTCCATCACCACTCCCTGCAGGAACTGCCTGCGGGTGCGCGCATCGGCACCAGCAGCCTGCGCCGCAGCGCCCAGTTGCGCGCCCTGCGTCCGGACCTTGCCATGGTGGAGTTTCGCGGCAATGTGGACACCCGGCTTCGCAAGCTGGCGGAGGGGCAGGTGGACGCCATTCTGCTGGCCGCAGCCGGGCTGGATCGACTGGAAAAGACCGAGTGGGTGCGCGAGCGAATCGATCCCATGCTGCTCTGTCCGGCAGCCGGTCAGGGATCGCTTGCCATCGAAGTCCGCGCCGATGACGCCGCCACGCTCCAGGCGCTTGCCTTTCTCGATGATCCGGATACGCGCTTTGCCATCACGGCGGAACGGACGGCACTGGCTGCACTGGGCGGAGGCTGTCAGGTTCCGGTTGGAGTCCACTGCCGTCGGCATACTCCGGAGAGCTGGCAGATTCTGGCCGTGGTTGCCGATCCCAGCGGCCATCCGCTTCTGCGCGCCGCCTCCACCGGCACCGATCCGCATGGGCTGGGCGAGGCCGTCTCCCGCGAACTGCTTGCCCAGGGTGCAGCCTCGCTGCTGGCGCAATCCACCCGCACAGGAGCGACGCAGTCGTGACGGCTGCTCCACTGGCCGGGCGTCGCATCCTCGTCACGCGTGCGCCGCACCAGGCCGGAGAGCTTGTCCGACTGCTTCGCGAGCACGATGCCATCCCGGTTGAAGTCCCGGTGCTGGAGATTGCTCCCCCGCAGGACTTTGCCTCGCTCGATGCCGCACTCGCCGCACTGGCTGACCAGAAAAATGCCTCCTCGCAGCCGGCATTCGACTGGCTGCTGCTCACCAGTGCCAATGCCGTTCAGGCAATGGTCGCGCGGGCCGCTGCACTGGGCTTGCCGCTGCCAGCCAGCCACACGGGCGGCGTTCCAGCCATTGCTGCCATTGGCAAGGCAACGGCTGCAGCCGCGCGTCAGGCAGGATTTTCCGTTTCCCTGGTACCGGAGCAGGCTGTGGGCGAGTCGCTTGCAGCAGCTCTGGCCCCGCTCGTTCCTGGTCGTCGCCTGCTGCTGGTTCGCGCTGCAGCTGCCCGCGATATTCTGCCGGACAGTCTGCGCGCAGCCGGTGCCACGGTGGTGCTGGCAGAGGCCTATCGGAATGTGGTCCCGGAGTCTTCCATCCCGCTGCTTGTGCAGGCAGCAGAGCAGGGAATGGATGCGGCCACCTTCACCAGCTCCTCGAGCGTCACGCATCTGGCAGCTTTGGCGGCTGCGGCGGGCATGGAATTTCCCCTGCGTCCGCTTCCAGCCATCTCGATTGGGCCCATCACGACCGCAACGCTGCTCCAGCACAACTGGTCGCCTGCGGCAGAAGCTGCCAGTGCGGACATACCAGCGCTGCTGGATGCTGCGAAGTCGATCTTTTCCGCCCGCTAGCTTCTGAAGTATGCAGCACTCGCTGCTATTCACTCCCTGCCGGATCCATCGCGCCCGACTGCCAGCTCTTATCCGGAGCCGAGCAGAGTTTTTCCAACAGGCAATCAGCGCATCGGGGCCTGCGCGCCACGCAAACGGCGCGTCCATGATGAATCAGCTCATGGGAAAACCCGATCCAGTGCTCGCGTGGAATCACCTTCATCAGCTCCTGCTCCACCTTTTGCGGGGTTTCGCCACGGGCCAGCCCCAGTCTGCGGGCAATGCGGAAGACATGCGTATCCACCACCACGCCCTCGGCCTTGCCAAAGGCAACCCCCAGCACCACGTTGGCGGTCTTCCGTGCAGCCCCGGGCACGGTCAGCAGCTCCTCCATGGTCTGCGGAACGCGTCCGCCAAAATCCCGGCTGATCACCCGTCCGGCACCCTGAATGGATTTTGCCTTGTTGTGATAGAACCCCGTCGTACGGATCAGCGACTCCAAGGCCTCGATCGGCGCGGCCGCCATTGCCTGCGGGGTTGGATACTCGGCAAAAAGCCTCGGCGTCACCTGGTTCACCCGTGCATCCGTGCACTGTGCGGAGAGAATGGTCGCCACCAGCAGCTCCCATGCCGAGCTGTGATCCAGCGCGCACCGAGCGTCTCCGTACTCCGCATGCAGCCGTCGCAGCAGCTCCGCCACGCGCTCCGGAGCCAGAGCAGCACGCCGACCTGCAGCAGCAGGGCGTTTTGCCGCTGCGCTGACCCTGGGCGCGGGTTTTAGCCCTGCTTTGGGCCCAGCTTTGAGTTTGGCTATGGGCTGAATTTTCGGTTTGGACGGGGATGTGGGTTTGGAGTCGGATTTGCGGCGGATGCCCGCCGCCACAGAGCCTGCCGCAGCGGTCTTTCCCGCCTGCTGCGCCGGAGCGGCATCGGGCCTGGCGGCTTGCCGGGGCTTGGCGGGTTTTCCGCGCTTGGCCGGTTTTCCTTGCTTTACAGGGTTCCGCTCAGCCATGCGCCCAGTCGCTCCACCGGCAGATGCACCCCGACAAAGAATGCGCCGAAGAGGCCAAACTTGGCACTCACCTCGTCGAAGCGCATCTCGTAGATCAGCTTTTTGAAGACCACCGGGTCCTGCGCAAACAGGTCCACACCCCACTCCCAGTCGTCCAGTCCAATGGAGCCGGAGATGATCTGCTTCACCTCGTCGGCATAGCGCCGTCCGATCATCCCATGCTCATGCATCATGCGCTGGCGGTCGGCCATGGACTCGGTATACCAGTTCACTTCCTCGCCGCGCTTCCGATCCATGGGATAGAAGCAGATGTACTTGGTCTCGGGAATTGCCGGGTAGAGCCGCGAAGCCATGGCATGTGCCTGCCGGGCGCGGGTCTCTTCAATGGACTTCGTCCATTCCGGCGTAAACGGGGCCACATCCTGAGCCGCCAGCGCTCCATAGGTCTTGGCCGAGGACTCATAGAGTCCCAGCTCCACCACGGACAGGTAGGAGTGACGCAGCTCCAGATAATCATGCAGCTCCAACTGCGCCAGTGCCAGTTCCACCCGGTTCAGCTCTTCCACGCTCTGCCGCAGATGCACCAGCATCAGATCGCCCTTGTGCCCCAGCATGGAGTAAACAACGGTGGCATCGCCCTTCTGCGCCGGCGTGGCCATCTGCATCAGCCCCTGCGCTGCGGCGCTGCCGATACGCTGCCGCTCGGCTTCGTTCAACGCGCGCCATGCCTTCCAGTTCATGCGATACATCTGATGCAGCATGCTCGCGCCTTCCAGTGTCAGCGGTACAGGCGGATTCTCAGGCACAGTCACTTCCTCTCGGCTTGCAACTCAGGCAATCGATTCGCCTCATTCGGCCTCTTCTGGTTGGAACCAGGTCCCAGGGAGGGCGTCAGCGAACCTTTATACTAAGTGTATTGTGTCCGAACAGATTCTTGCCAGTCTGGTGCATCTCGTTGTCACTACCATCTCGCTGACTGGCTATGTGGGCGTTGTCCTGCTCATGGCGGTTGAGTCTGCCTGCATCCCGCTGCCCTCGGAAGTGATTCTGCCCTTTGCCGGCTACCTTGTTTCCACGGCCCGCTTCGGGGGCGGAAATTCCCTTGCAGGTTTGCTGCTGGTGGCCACCGCCGGTGCCATCGGCTGCAATCTCGGCTCCATTGTGGCCTATGCCATTGGCGCCTGGGGTGGCCGTCCGCTGGTCATGCGTTACGGCCGGTTTGTTTTCTTCAGCCCTCATGATCTGGATCGCATGACGGCCTTTTTCCAGCGATGGGGGGCAATCACCGTTCTCTTGGGACGACTGCTGCCCGTCGTACGCACCTTCATCGCCTTTCCTGCCGGCATTGCTCGCATGCGGCAGGGCAAATTTCACCTCTACACCTTCGTCGGCTCCTGGCCCTGGTGCTTCGCGCTTGCCTTTGTGGGCAAGCAGCTTGGCGACCGCTGGAATACGGACCCGGCCTTTCACGCGGCCTTTCACCGCTTCCACCTGGTGGTGGAACTGGCACTGGTGGCCGCAGTATTCTGGTTTGTCTGGACGCACTGGAGACGCGCAAAAAGCGCTCCCGTAGCCTGACGCATTGCGAACACTCCGCTGGCCGGCTTGCTGAACGGAACCCTCAGCCTTCCGGCCTGCGTGCTCAACCTTCGCGGCAGCCTCTGCGCCGCGCTTCATCCTAGAAGGGAAGGTCACAATCAGCATGTCTTCAGAACAGCAAAGCGGCCAGAAGACCGCCATCGCACCCGCCACAGGCAAACTCGGCGTCATGGTTGTCGGTCTCGGTGCCGTCGCCACGACCTTTATCGCCGGCGTCGAAGCCGTTCGCCGTGGGCTCGCCAAGCCCATTGGCTCGCTCACCCAGATGGGTACCATCCGCCTTGGCAAGCGGACCGACGGCAACACGCCGCTCATCCGCGACTTTGTTCCGCTCGCCGGGCTCGACGACCTTGTCTTCACCGGCTGGGACATCTTCGAGGACAACGTGTATGAGGCTGCCGCCCACGCCAAGGTGCTGGACAACGAGACCCTCGCCGCGCTGAAGCCCTACCTGGAAACCATCAAGCCCATGCCCGCCGTCTTTGACCAGCACTACGTCAAGCGCCTGCATGGAACCCATGTGAAGACCGGCAAGAACAAGATGGACCTGGCCGAGCAGGTGCGTGCCGACATCCGCGCCTTCCGCAAGACCGTCGATCGCGTCGTCGTCATCTGGTGCGGCTCCACGGAGATCTTCCTGGAACCAACCGCTGTCCACCAGTCCATCGCCGCCTTTGAAAAAGGACTGGTCGACAATGATCCTTCGATCGCGCCCTCGCAGATCTATGCCTACGCTGCGCTCAGCGAAGGGGTGCCGTTTGCCAATGGCGCGCCGAATCTGACCGTTGATTTTCCTGCCGCCATTGAGCTGTCGCGCAAGAACAACGCGCCCATCACCGGCAAGGACTTCAAAACCGGACAGACCTTCATGAAGACCGTCCTCGCTCCGGCCTTCAAGGCCCGCATGCTGGGCGTCTCCGGCTGGTACTCGACCAACATCCTCGGCAACCGCGACGGGGAAGTGCTCGACGATCCGGAATCCTTCAAAACCAAGGAGGAGTCCAAGCTCGGCGTTCTCGATTACATCCTGCAGCCGGACCTGTACCCCGATCTCTACAAGGACATCTACCACAAGGTTCGCATCAACTATTACCCGCCGCGTGGAGACAACAAGGAAGGCTGGGACAACATCGACATCTTCGGCTGGCTGGGCTATCCCATGCAGATCAAGGTCGATTTCCTCTGCCGCGACTCCATCCTTGCCGCTCCCATTGCGCTGGACCTGGTGCTCTTCCTGGATCTGGCACAGCGCACCCAGCAGCTGGCGAATCTGGGCGTGCAGGAGTGGCTCAGCTTCTACTGGAAGTCTCCGCAGACCGCGCCCGGCCTGTATCCCGAGCACGATCTCTTCATCCAGTCCATGAAGCTGAAGAACACCCTGCGCCACATCATGGGCCAGGAGCTGATCACGCATCTGGGCCTGGAATACTACGACTGAGGCTGCGGCAGTATCCCTGCTGCTCCACGCAATCGAATCCAACGGGAACCAAACAGAGGAAGGCGCGGCCAATCATCGCCGCGCCTTCCTCGTTTGCGTTGGATTTTCCTTGCGGTTACCGCCGCCTCCGGTGTGCCTGTTTGCACCTCTGCAGCTCTCAGCTCAGGCATTCTCCGTCGCGGCAGCCTGCCTGCGGATGGTCAGGACAGTAATGTCGTCCTCCTGACCAAAATTGCGGGCCGTATCCGCGATGAAGAATGCGGATTCCGTGCTGATGTTGCGGATGCGATCAAAGCCGAAGAGTTCGCCGGTGACGCGCCGTGCCTCGGGAATGCCGTCGGAGATCAGCAGCAGTCTGTCTCCCGGATGCATGTAAAGGTGCACTTCCTCGTATTGCGTCTCCGGCACCACACCCAGCGGCAGCCCGCCCGGCATCTCCACTTCATGACTGTTCAGATACGGAGCCGGATGTCCGGCGCTGGCCAGGGTCAGCTCGCCATCCGGAGCAAAGTAGGCGGCCTCGCAGGTGGTAAAACTGGCACCGCCAGCCACCACCCGATTCAACTCCGCCAGAATCTTGCCCGGCGAGGTGGCACGCGTCAGCCGCAGCGCACCCATCAGCATGGAGACATTCATGGCCGCCTGCAATCCCTTCCCGGCCACGTCTCCGATCACCACCAGCAATCCGCCTTCGCTGGTCGGATGAATATGGTAGAAATCGCCGCCCACCTCATTGGCCGGCGCATAGACGGTGTCCACATCGAAGCCCGGCGTCTGCGGCGCATCCAGTGGAATCATCACCTCCTGCACGCTGCGTGCGGCGGCCAGCTCGCTGGAGACGCGCTGCCGCTCCCGATGAATCCTCTGGAAGCGGACGAAGATGATGATCAGGATCACCACGATGCCCAGAAAATCCGCCACATCCGAGACATGGACGGGAATTGGCCCGGCTTGGAAGGTCAACGGAGACTCAACCGGCACGGCCTTCAGGCTGGAGGCAGCCAGCGTGGAGGACAACTCCACGGCACCCACCACGCTCAGCAGCAGCGGCAGCAGCAGCAGCGCGGCCTCATAGTTTTTGCGGAGCGCGGCACGCGTCAGCTGCCAGCCTACAAAGATCATCCAGGCCACGATCCATGCCAGCGCATAGAGCAGCGATCCCACCCATGCCAGTGCAACGCCTTCACCCCGCTGGATGCCCATCAGCAGGGGCCCGAAGCTCAGCAACAGAGGCGCGGAAAACCGCAGCGCAGTCACAAACCAGCGCCGCTTCAGATAAAGAAAGCTGTAGAGGAACTCAAAGTAAAAGTAGGCGGAAATCAGCAGCAGTTGCACCGTGCAGGCAAAGACAACCTTCTGGGATTCCAGGCCCATGCTGCCGGCATAGCTCACAAAGGCGAGCGGCGCAATAAACAGCAGATGGATGCCCAGCCACAGATACTCCCGATGATCCCGCTGTGTCCAGAAGAGCGCCAGCAGAAACACCGCCAGCAGCACCTTCAGTCCGCTGTCCACCAGGGTGGGCAGCCACTGCATCAGCATCATGTCGCGCCAGACTTCCACATGTGCCGGCAGGTCGCTGGCTGCTCCCAGCACAAACTTGCGATGCGCAAAAAAGCTGGTGTATGCATCCAGTCCCACCGGGGTGAATGGCGTACGCACGGCCAGGGTCATCACGGATTCATTGGCCGGGATTTCCACCGGATACAGCCGCGTCACCTGCTCAAAGGGATCGGCGCGCTTCCCGCTCAGGCTGATCGGCTGCACCTGCTTGCCGTCGATATACAAATCCATGCCCACATCGCCGCTGAAGACCACCATCTGCGAGCTGCGCGTGACCGGAACCTCCACCATCAGCGAAAGCGGCTCGTGCTGCGGAGGCAGTTTCACCTTCAGTCGAAACCAGGCAAACGGCCTGCCATGCCGGTGAACGTGGACAATTCCGGTCTCCTGCGGCGGTGCTCCGGGTGGCTGATCGGCTGCACTTTCGTCAATCTCGTCCAGCGCCTCGGTGGCATCCCGCATCGGCCATTTGGAGTCGTCGAAGTTCACCTGGGCAGGATCGGTGCCGGCAGAGATGCCCAGTCTCCAGTTGCGATCCAGCACAACCGGAGCACCCATTTCCGTCGCATCAAAGACGGTCGACTCGCCGGGCTTGGGCAGTTCCCCGCCCGGAGCATGGATGCGTCCATGCATCAGCCGGACCACCGGCGGCGGTGCATGCCGACTGGGAGACGAGCTTGCGGGTGCCTGCTGCGCCCCGGCAGCCTGCATCCAAACCCCTGTCATCAGGGCCAGTACAGCCCCGATTGCCCACAGTCGTCCACCGGCACAATCCCTGCCCCTGCTCCCGTGCCAGCTCCTTGGCTGATTCGTCATATGCGCTTCAGTATAGAGCCTGATCGCGTTGGATTTTGTCGTCATTTTGCCCTTCCCATTCCGCCCGGCACTTCGATCCCGTGGAAATTCCATCGACGTATCCCTGTCCTTCAGCGCATACTAGGGTCAGTTGGCGCGTACGCAAGAAAACAGCCGTCCACAGATGGCTGCAGCGCATGGCGGCAGGGGCACAAGACAGAAAGGAGGATCGGACAGCATGCATCGTACCCTCATCCTTCCTTGTCTGATCGCCACCACCCTGCTTGCGGGCCAGTCGTCCGCCCTGCCACAAACCACCACACCAGCGCCCACCGGAACCCCCACCCCAGCGCCCACCGGAACCCCCACCCCAGTCCAGCCGCAGAATCCCGTCCCGGCATCGCCGACGGAGCCGCTGCCCAGCTCGCCCCAACCCACCGCCACGCGTCCGCAATCGCCCGATCCAGCCGGAAAACAGACCGCAGCCGGGAAGCCGTCTGCCACCGGGAACTCCTCCGGCAACGCGGCAGCAGCCGATACGACCAAAGACAGAAAGGCCGCCAAAAAAGACGCAAAGGTGGCCGCAGCCAGCCTGCCAATCTCCATCGCCGAGCCGGGCAGCGACATGGACAAGGTCAAGCCCGGCAGCATTGAAGACGTGAACGCTGTGGGCAACCGGCAGATCGGTGGCCGTGGCATCGGCAACTGGTACTCCACGGACTGGGAGATCCGCATGGGCCACACCTATGCGGCGGAGATTGATAAAAGCGCCCGCTTCATTACCGATCCGGTCGTGACGGAGTATGTGAATCGCATCGGCCAGAACATCGTGAAAAACTCCGATGCCAAGGTGCCCTTCACCATCAAGGTGATTGACTCCGACGAGATCAATGCCTTTGCCCTGCCCGGCGGCTATTTTTATGTCAACTCCGGCCTCATCCTCAATGCAGATACCGAGGCGGAGATGGCCGGAGTCATGGCTCATGAGATTGCCCACGTGGCCGCGCACCACGCCGCGCGCGAGATGACCCGCCTGAACTACGCCCAGATCGGCACCGTGCCGCTCATCTTCCTCGGCGGCATGACCGGCTATGAGCTCTACGAAGCCTCATCGATCGCGGTTCCACTCACCTTCCTGCATTTTTCCCGCGAATTTGAGGCGCAGGCCGACTTCCTCGGCATCGAGTACATGTACCGCTCCGGCTATGATCCGCAGGCCTTCATTGCGTTCTTTGAGAAGATTGAAGCCCTGGAAAAGCGCAAGCCAGGCATCATCTCCAAGACCTTCTCCGACCATCCCCAGACTCCGGATCGCATCGAAAACTCCCAGTATGAGATTGCCCACTACCTGCCGGCAAAGCCTGATTATCTGGTAACCACCTCGGAGTTCGACGAGGTCAAGGCCCGCCTGGCACGCATTGAAAACAAGCGTCGCCTGCTCGACAAGCGCGGCCTGCATGCGCCTTCGCTGCGCAAGGCAAGCACGACGCCGCAGGACGGCAATGCACCGCCCACCAATGGGGACGATCAGCCCACGCTGCATCGGCGGACCGACGAAACAGCCAGCACCAGCAACAACTCCGGCAGTTGACCCCGACCATATCCGAAATATTGCGGATCGATTCCTGCGTTATGATGATCTTCAGCAGGAGTTGCAGCCCCTGCATCCCACCGTCTGGATTCCGTCATGAAGCGCATTCTCAGCATCTCCGCCGTCATGCTCTTCATTCTTGTGCTCAGCAAACTTGCCAGCAATGTGGCGCCACCGCCGCCGCCCGGCACGGTTTTTACGCTCAAGGCGCAGCGGGTCATTGCCTGCTCGCCCACGGAGATCGTTCTGGCCGACGAACACAACAATACAGTCCGGCTCGACATCGACACCTCCTGGCCGGACTGCGATTCCTTCCAGAAGAACGACATCCTGGACTTTTACCTGTCGCGCGGCGACCGCACGCACTTCATCAGCGATGAGCGGACTGCCTGGTGGCGGAAGGTGATGTAGTTTTCAGCGCGCCCGATCGCATCGCTCAATCATTGCGGCGAGGGATGGCAGGCACAGATCCGGCCAGGCACAAAGGAATGGAATAGGCCCAAGCCATCAGGGCAGGGAAGTCGCTGGCTGCTGCGGGGCTTAGCAGCCGTGTTTACAGCGCGCCACAATCGCCGCATGCAGCCTGTCGCGCACGCTCTTGGGAAGGGCATACAGTTCGTTGGATCGATACACCTCGATCGTCTTGCGCGTCGTGTTCAGCGTCACCGTGCAATGCGCGCACCCGCCCAGATGTTCCTCAAGCTGCTTCCGCATCTCCGCAGAGACCGACCCCTCAATCAGCTCGTCCAGCTTCGCTAGAAATTCCGTGCAGGTCACTTTTCACCAGCCTTTTTCGAGCGGAAATATCGGCTCAGTCGTTCCCGCAACTGCAGGCGTGCCCGCAGCAGTCTCGACTTCACCGCTGGAACGCTCAGTCCCAGCATCTCCGCCGTTTCCTCAGTCGAAAGACCATCCACATCCCGCAACACAAACACCACCATGAACCCCGGCAGCAAACCCTGAATCGTCTTCCGC
>JAJZGG010000094.1 GCA_021804965.1 Acidobacteriota bacterium | reverse complement strand
TGGCCGACCGGCAAAGCCAGCGGGAACGCTTCCAGCGTGCCGGGGAAAAAATCTTTGCCAACTCCCAGATGTCCACCCGACAGATCCGCACCCACTGCGAACTTGGCCCCGATGCCGAGCGGCTGCTGGAGCGCGCCATGCAGCAGCAGGGACTCAGTGCCCGCGCCCACGACCGCATCCTGAAGGTGGCCCGCACCATCGCCGACCTCGAAGGCGCGGAATCCCTCGCCGTTCCCCATCTGGCCGAAGCCATCCAGTACCGCACGCTGGACCGCAGCTACTGGGCCTGAAGCACAGGCCACGCCACCCACGTTACTTTCGTCATTCACGCCCACTCACGCCCAGCCGATATTCCCCTTGTGCGCACTGCGGCCCTGTTGCCTGGCCGCGGCACGGAAGGTGGAATTCACCATGGAAATCAGCTCCGGCCTTACCGCCATGCTCGTCATCGCCCCGCTGCTGGCCATCCTGGCCGCAGGCGTCTTCCGCATTGATGAACTTTTTGGCAAGCCGAAGAAGACCTATCGCCGCATCCCGCTGGCCGGCGGCATCGATGAGCACGGCATCCCCATTGGCCTCGACCCCGACGGCCGCCCGCTGCGCAACGCGCGCCGGGCAAGCTGAGTCGCCGGCTGTCCGCACACGCAAACAGGCGAAACCTGCCCGGCGAAACCCGCCCGGCGCGATCCGAACAGCGCGATCCCTGCACGCCCACCGTGCGCTCTCACTTTTGATTCTGAATTTTCGTCCGGCCTTTGCGGCCTGCGCAGGCTACCGTCCCGCGCCGCCATCGGTGGCAAACTCCACCGTGCAGCCCAGACTCTGCCAGAAGGCGCTCACCTGCTGCTCGACCTCGGGCAGTGTTTTGCCGGTCCGCACCAGTGGGATCGTCGTGGCCGCGGCTGCCGTCAGCGCGGTTGCCGGCAGTGCAATCGCCACGCAGCGCTCCGCCCGATAGGTGCAGGCTGCCAGGTCGGCAATCGAGACTGCCTGCATCGGCGTCATCAGGATCGTCCGCGGCGGAGCCATCCGGTCCAGCAGGCTGAAGATCTCCAGCTTCGACTCCAGCTCATCCGGCACGCAGTCAATGGCAATCTCGGCCTCGCGCACCGCGTCCTCGATCGTTGTGGCAAACCGCACCCGCGGCGCAGCGCCATTCTGCTCGGCCATCAGCGACTCGCCCAGGCTAGCCCGCAGTGCCTCCTGCGCATGCCGCAGATTAGCCGGCATCACGTCCTCCAGCACCACATGCAGCCCCGCCTGCGCGGCACGCAGCGCCAGACTCCGGCCCAGCGGGCCGGCGCCCACAATGGCGACCGTCATGGTCTTTGCAATTGCTTCCGGCATGCGGATTTCCCGTCTCTGGGCCGCTGGCGGCCCGGCTGCACTGCCCTAGCGCGAGCCCTTCAGCGCGTCCAGCACATCCTGTGCGCTGGGGTGCGCCTGCTCCAGATGAGCCGACACCAGCGCCCGTTCCTCGTCATCCAGCGTCGCCACTCCGCTCAGAATGCGGCGCAGCGTCACCGAAACATCGTCAATGTAGTTCATCAGCCGAATGGCTTCTCCGGAAAGCGGCATACCTTTGTCCCCAGTTCCTTTGGATTTCTGCTTCATTGTCCGTGCTCAAGCCATACGCTGTAAAGTCTGCATCCCACAGGAGCCATCTCCAGCGCCAAGCCGCGCACCCGGCACCCTCAGCGCAGGGAGACCACCAGCAGCCACAGATTCAGCCCCAGAATGGCCGCCGCCACCAGCCAGGCCAGCCCCTGCAGCCAGCGCGCGCTCACAAACTGGCCCATGATCTCCCGGTTTCCCGTAAAGCTCACCAGCGGAATCACCGCAAAGCTCAGCTGCATGCTCAGGACCACCTGGCTCAGCAGCAGCAGCCGGGCAATTCCATGCGCCCCGTACAGGCTGACCACAATCACCGTGGGCACAATCGCCGCCAGCCGCGTGACCAGCCGTCGCAGCCACTGCGGCATGTGCATCTCCAGGAAGCCTTCCATCACCACCTGCCCGGCCAGCGTGCCGGTCAGCGTCGAGTTCTGCCCGGAGGCCAGCAGCGCCACGGCAAACAGCACGCTGGCTCCGGCCGCGCCCAGCAGCGGCGACAGCAGCCGGTAGGCATCCTGAATCTCCGCCACATCCGTGTGGCCGCTGCGGTGGAAGACCGCCGCAGCCACCACCAGAATCGCCGCATTCACAAAGAGCGCAAAGGTCAGCGCCGCGCCCGAATCCAGATTGCCAAACCGGATCGCCTCGCGCTTGCCCTCCGGCGTCCGCGGATACTGCCGCATCTGCGCCAGCCACGAGTGCAGATAGAGATTGTGCGGCATCACCGTGGCGCCCAGAATGCTGATGGCGATGAAGAGCATTGTCGGGTCGGTGACCATCGCCGCCTGCGGCAGCAGCAGGTGCCGCAGCATCGGCGCAAACTCCGGCCGCGACAGCGCAATCTCAATGCCGAACAGCACGGCAATCGTGCCAATCAGCACCATCACCACCGCCTCCACCGTGCGGAAGCCGCGCCGCTCCAGCAGCAGGATCAGCAGCACATCCGCACCGGTGATCAGTACCCCGGCCATCAGCGGCAGGTGAAACAGCAGTTGCAGGGCAATCGCCGATCCGACCACCTCGGCCAGGTCGCAGGCCGCAATCGCCACCTCGGCAAACAGCCACAGCGCATGCGAAGCCCAGCGCGGATAGCGATCCCGGCAAAGCTGCGCCAGATCCCGCTCGGCCGCAATCCCCAGCCGCAGCGAAAGGCTCTGCAACAGAATCGCCATCAGGTTCGAGACCATGATGGCAAACAGCAGCGTGTAGCCGTAGCGCGAGCCCGCCGCCAGATCCGTCGCCCAGTTCCCCGGATCCATATAGCCGACCGAGATCAGAAATCCCGGCCCCACAAACCCCAGCAACCGACGCCAGAAGTACGGCGACGATGAGATCGAGATCGTGGCCGCCTGCGTTGCAGACGGCACTCTGCCGGTGGCCTCGGCCATCGCTGCCTCGGGCGGCTTGGCCGGCTCAGGCAGATTGCTACGTGCGGGGAGGTGCATTCCGGTCGTTCCAATCTCCTATCCATCGGGCTGGTCCTGCTTGAAAATACCACCCCGCCCGATGATCCTGTCCTGCCAAATCCAACGCTGCGAAATTCTGCAGGAAATTCCGCGGAAAACCCTGCCGCATCCGGCTATGGCTGCTCGTCGGCTGCGGTACTTCCCTCCGGCTGCAGCGGATCGTTGTCCCGATCCGTCACCTCCACCAGCCCGGCCAATCCGGCGGCTAGTCCGGCCATCTCCGGCAGCTTCCAGCAGCCGGCCGGCGCGCGCCAGCTCCAGTTGCCTTCCGCCACCGCCGGTGTATTCATCCGCGCCTCCGATCCCAGCCCCAGCAGATCCTGCGCCGGCACAATCGTCAGCGATGCCACCGAGGCATGCAGCGCACGCATCAGTCCCCAGGCGGCCCATACTCCGTGGTCGCCCACCGGACCGATGTAGTGCTCGGCTGCGGCCCGTTCGTCGGCGCCTGCCTGCGCCCACCAGCCGGCCGTCGTATCGTTGTCATGCGTGCCCGTGTAGGCCACCACCTGCGGCGTAAAGCGATGCGGCAGGTGCAGATGCGCCCCGGCCGAGCTGAAGCCGAACTGCAGCACCCGCATCCCCGGCATCGCCAGCTCCTGCCGCAGCGCATCCACCTCCGGCGTAATCACGCCCAGGTCCTCGGCGATCAGCGGCAGCGGGCCCAGCGCCTGCTCCAGCCGTGCAAACAGCTCGCGCCCCGGCGCCTTCACCCACTCCCCGTTCACCGCCGTCTCCTCGCTGGCCGGAATCGACCAGTAGGCCTCAAAGCCGCGGAAGTGGTCCAGCCGCACCAGGTCAAAGTGCGTGCAGGCGCGTCGCACCCGCTCGACCCACCAGGCGAAGCCATCGGCCCGCATCGCCGCCCAGTCATAGAGCGGATTGCCCCAGCGCTGCCCGGTGGGCGAAAAGTAATCCGGCGGCACTCCGGCCACCTGCACCGGCTCCAGCTCCGCATCCAGTTGAAACAGCTCCGGGTTGGCCCACACATCGGCCGAATCCATGCTGACAAAGATCGCCAGATCCCCCAGCATGCGAATCCCGTCCGCATTGGCCGCGCTGCGCAGCCGCTCCCACTGCAGATCAAAGGCAAACTGCAGCACCCGCTCCACGCGCAGGGCCTCGGCATGGGTTGCGCGCAGGGCCTGCAGCGTCTGCGGGTCGCGCCGCTTCACCGGCTCCGGCCACTTCGTCCACGCGCCTGTCTCATAGAGCCGCCGCAGCACCGCGTAGAGCGCATAATCCTCCAGCCACCCGGCCTGCTCCCGGCAGAACTGCTCCAGCTTCTGCCGCTGCTCGCCCAGCTCGGGATCGACCGCGCTGCGCTCGAGAAACCGTCGCGCCGCCGTCTGCAGTGCCGCCAGCTTGCGCTGCTCCACGGCGGCGCAGTCCACGCGGCCATTCTGCCCGGCCTGCCCGTCCAGCCCGGCCTGCCCATCTTGCCCATCCAGCGCGGGAAACACCTCCCGCTCCAGCCACTCCGGCTCCACCCAGCCCCACTCGGCCAGCAGCTCCAGACTGATCAGAAACGGATTGCCGGCAAAGGCCGAGCTGCCCGCATAGGGCGAGTTTCCATACCCGGTCGGGCACAGCGGCAGCACCTGCCAGATATGCTGGCGAGCCGCAGCCAGAAACTCCAGAAACCGATACGCCTCCGGTCCCAGATCCCCAATGCCGCCCCGCGAGGCCAGCGACGAAACCGGAAGCAAGACGCCTGACGATCGTGCAAATCGCATACTCGCATTAGAGCATTCCGCCCCGCTCGCGCACCAACCCGACCCAGTGCCGACGCCAAAAAACAGTTCCGCCCGCCGATCATCCGGCGGGCGGCTGCTTGTTGCCCTGTTTCGTTGCGTCCCTGTTCTCTGTGTCGACGCCCGGCCTTCTACTGCCCCAGGCTCATCGACTTCATCGCATTCGGATTCACGTTGATCAGGTGCGCCTTCTTGTACCGATCCTCGGCCGAGTTCACGAAGACACCAAAGACCTCTTCGCGACGCTGGTCCAGAATCTGGTCCCGCGTCTGGTCAAAGTTCTTCGCAATCTCCGCATCGGTCGGCGTCTGCTTGTCGGTGATCTTTGCCACCACGCCGGTCCGCTGTGCGTTGATCGGTCCGCTGATCTGGCCCACGTTCAGGTTCAGCAGCTCGGGAGCCACCGTGGCCACCTGGCCCAGATCCGGCACCTGTCCGCTCTGGCCCACCAGGTCGCTGCTCTTCACGGTTGCGCCCACTTCCTTGGCGGCCTTGTTCAGGTCGTTGTAGGCATGCGCCTTGTCGGCCAGCGCCTTGGTCTTCTCCTGCAGCAGCTGCGGAAGCCGCTCGTCGGCGTAGTCCTTGGCGATGGTCGCCTTGTACTCGTCAAACTTCGGCGCATGGGCCGGGGTCACGCCCACCACCTGGAAGATCGCATAGCCTTCGCCCGTCGGCGCAAAGGCCGGCGGCGCACCCTGCTTGGTGATGAAGGCCTTGCCCAGCAGCTCGGCGCTGTCCGGCAGTCCGGCAATGATGCCCTGCACTCCGGTCGGAGGCGTGGTCACCAGCGGCAGCTTGTGTGCGGCTGCGGTCTTCTCCAAACCGGTCTGCGCGGCTTCGTCGGTCAGGCTCTGGGCAAACGAGGCCTCGGCCTTCGATTCCTTCTCCCGGATCAGCGAAACCTGGATCGTCGGCAGCACCTCGTTCAGCGCCTGGGTATGCGCCGACTGCCGCTCCTCCACCTGCACTATGTGGTAGCCGTACTGCGTCTTGATGATGGCCAGCGCGCCGATCGGCTGCGTGAAGATCGCCTTGTCAAACTCCGGCACCATTGTGCCGTGCTTGGCAAAGCCCAGCTCGCCGCCCTGCGCTCCGCTGCCCGGATCCTCGGAGTATTTCTTGGCCAGCGTGGCAAAGTCCGCCCCGCCCTGCAGCTGCTTCAGGATCGACTCGGCCTTGGCCTTGGCCTCGGCATCGGTCTTCGCCGCTCCACCCGGATACTTGATCAGGATGTGCCGCGACCGCGCCTGCTCCGGCGTCTGATAGTCGGCCATGTGCTGGTTGTAGTACTGCTGAATCTCCTGCTGGCTCACCTGGGGCACGCCGCCCGGAATCTGGTCGGCCGTGAAGGTGAAGTAGCGGATCGTCCGCTGCTCCGGCACCGCGCTGGCATAGCGTGCCGCATTCTTCGTAAAGAACGCCTGCAGCTCCGCGTCGCTGGGCTGGATCTGCTTGCGCAGGTCGTCGGCCTGGATCACCGCGTAGTCAAACTTGATCTTGATGTTCTGCTTCCGGTACGAATCCCGTACCTCGGCATCGGAGACCGTCACGCCCGACGTGATGTAGGCCCGCAGACGCTGCACCTGGATGTCCTCGCGCAGCTCCTTTTCAAACTCGGCCGTCGACAGCCCGAACTGGCTGCGGATGAAGCCCTCGTACTGCTGCATGCCCACAAACTTACCGCCCGGAAACAGCAGCTCGCCATACTGGCCCTTGTGCAGAAAATCGCTCACGTCCGTTGCATTGGCCGTGATCCCCAGACGGTTCGCCTCATCCAGCAGAACGCGCTGCAGAATCAGCTGCTGGCCCACGCGCGGCACCATCAGCTGCAGATAGAAGTCCGGCAGGCGCTGCCGCTGCAGCTGCTGCTGGGCAATCTCCTGCACCCGCGTCGCACTGATCGTGTCCCCGTCAAACAGGAACCGGCTGTACCAGTGCGGATACACCGTCGCAAACGTGTCCTGGGTGTTTGACACATTCTGGAAGATGCCCGGGATCAGCGTAATGACCATCGTGATGACGGCCGCGCCGATGATCACAATGAAGATGGACTTGACGAGACGGTTGTCTTTTTGCAGAAAGCGAATCATGTCTGGGTATTGACCTTCGGTGGGAACCGGCGACAGTCTCTGCCGCGGGCGCACTTCTCCTACTGAAATTCCTGGTTCTCTGCGATTATAGACGAGCAGGCCCGGCAATCGCCGTGGCAGGGAGCATCTTCCACATGACCGACGCGAACCAGTCTTCCGCCGTCCTTCCCCATTCCCCTGCCGAAGGGCCGCTGCGCATCGACCTCTACCGCGTGCCCGCACCCTCCCCGCTGCGCGAAAAGCTGCTGCGGCTGCTCTGGGCCTTCTTTCAACTGCCCTTTCTGCCCATCATGCCGCGCGCGCTCAGCCCGCTGCGCGTGGCGCTGCTGCGCCTGTTCGGCGCGCAGATCGGCCCGGCCTGCCTCATCGACCCCGGCGTCAAGGTCTGGATGCCCTGGAAGCTCACCATGGGCGAGCGCTCCTCGCTGGGCGTCAACACCGAGGTCTATAACTTCGCACCCGTCACCATCGGCCGCCACGTCGTCGTCTCCCAGTACAACTACATCTGCACGGCCACCCACGACTACACCGACCCGTTCTTCGCCCTCACCAGCCAGCCCATCACCATCGGCTCGCAAAGCTGGATCGCCTCCGGCTGCCTGCTCACCCCGGGCGTCACCATCGGCGAGGGCGCGGTCATTGGTGCCCGCTCGGTCGTCACCCGCTCCATGCCCGCCTGGACCGTCTGCGCCGGAACCCCCTGCAAACCGCTGAAGCCGCGCGTGGTTCGCCCCATCCCTCCCGCCTCGCGCTGAGCAGGTGTTGATCGGGCGCTGAGCGGGCGTTCATCCGGCGCTGCGCTGGCCATTGATCGCGCATTTACACACGCCCGCAGAATCTGCATTTAAGATGGGGGCATGTTGCGCACCCCATTGTTTCGTCGCCTTGTTGCCGCCTGTCTTGGAGTTCTCGTAGCCCTCGCACCCGCGCTTCCAGCCGGTGCCCAGGCCTACAGCGCGCGTCCTCGTCTGGTCGTGCTCATCGTCATCGACCAGTTCCGCTCCGACTACCTGCAGCGCTATCGCTCCGAGCTTTCTCCGCGCGGCTTCCGCCTGCTGCTGGACGACGGCGCCTGGTTCCCCGACTGCTACTACAACTACGCCAACACGATGACCGCGCCCGGCCACTCCACCCTGGGCACCGGTGCCTACACCGACGGGCACGGCATCCAGGCCAACGAGTTCTGGGATGCCTCGCGCTCGCTCACCCACAAGGTCACCTCGGTCGAGGATGAGCGCTATCGGCTGGTCGGCATCCCTGCCGACTCCGCCACGCCGGCCATGCCCGGTGCCTCGCCGCTGAACCTGCGCGCTACCACCGTTGGCGACGAACTGCGGCTGGCCACCCAGGGCCGCTCGAAGGTGATCGGCATCTCGCTCAAGGATCGCGCCGCCATCCTGCCCGCAGGCCAGGCCGCCAACGCCGCCTACTGGGTTGACCAGCAGACCGGAGCCTTCCTGACCTCCACGTACTACCGCAATGCCCTGCCCGAATGGGTCAGCCGCTTCAACAGTGGTCCGGCCCGCCAGCAGGCAGCGCAGGCCGCGCACTGGAACGGCAAAGGCAAGTTCTTCAACCAGGTCGGCATCACCCCGGCCGGCAACCAGTACGAGCTGCAGTTTGCCGAAGCCGCCATCGTGGGCGAAAAGCTGGGCCAGTCCCCCACCACCGACATGCTCACCGTCTCGCTTTCGCCCAATGACATCATGGGCCACCACTACGGGCCGGACTCCGAACAGGAGCATCAGATGGTGCTCGGTCTGGACAACGATCTGTCCGGCTTCTTCGCCTGGCTTGACCAGCACGTCGGCCTCGGCAATGTCTGGATCGCGCTCTCGGCCGACCACGGCGTTGCGCCGGTTCCGGCGCAGGCTGCCGCGCTTGGCATCCACGCCGCGACGGTGGATATGAAGGCGCTGACCGCCAGCATCAATGCCTCGCTCAACGCCCGCTTCACCCCGGGCAAACAGGTCGCCTACCTGATGCCCGGCGAAGACCTGCCCTACTTCCAGCTTGATCCGCGCGTCTTCGCTGCCGGTGGACCTGCGGCCGGAGTCACCGAACAGGCCGCCGAAGAGGCACTGGCCGCTGCCCTGCGCACCGGCATCGACGCACAGAACGCCGCCGTCGCCCACCAGCAGGCAGAGGACGGCAAACTCCCGCCCATGCTGCAGGTCGTCGGCACCTATACCAAGCAGCAACTGGCCGGCGGCGACCTGCCGCATACGCCCTTTGGCACCGAACTGGCCCACAGCTACACCGATCGCGGACTCTGGTACACGATGCTCGTCCTGGGCGGCTACCAGATGGAGGATCTCTCCGGCTGGGGCAGCAAGACCGGCACCACGCACTTCAGCCCGTGGAGCTATGACCGCCACGTGCCGCTGGCCTTCTATGGCTCGGCCTTCCGTCCCGGCACCTACCGCGGACGCGTGGAGCCGGTCGATCTGGCCGCCACGCTGGCCTCGCTGCTGGGCATCAACCAG
>JAJZGG010000001.1:43068-108507 GCA_021804965.1 Acidobacteriota bacterium | reverse complement strand
CTGCCTATCCAACCTGCTCCCCAGCCCAGAACTCCGGCGCCGAACAGCGCGCCGAACAGGCCGGGAATGGCATCCTGAAAGCGTCCGGTCATCATGCGAATTCCGGCGAAGATCAGGCCACCGAGACAGATGACTGCGCCGGCGTACATGGCGAACGTCTTAAATGTGTCCATCAGGGTGGTTGCCCCGGAGAAATCCATCGTTCCCTGGGCATGGGCTACGGCGCTGCTGGCACCCGCGAACATGAGCGCAGTCAGCGTCGGCCCCATTGTGTGTGCAGTGCGGAGCAGCGTTCTTTTGGCCAATAGTTGTATTCGCCGTCGCCTGAGACGGGAGTGGGATATTTTGAGTGCGAGGACAGGGTGGGTAGAGAGGGTGAGAGATTGACAGAAGCGTCGTGGAAGCTCCCAGCAGAAGATTCTATGACGTGTGGCGGACGTGAGCGGACTCCTCATTGGCACCTCCGGCGGCAGGTTGTCTGCTGCCATGTGCCGAAAGGTAGCGCGGCTATTTCAGGGAGTCCAAGACTTCATACCTATGGCGGTATAGGTGACAACGATTGCTCAAGTTGAGTGTCATTCACGCAAGTATCCGAATGCCGACGGCGCTCCGGTATGATTCCGCATTAGCAGAAATCGGTCAAAAGCACTTTGGAGAACGATGATTGATCTCTTACTGAACCAATGTCCTCTGCCCAAATATGGCAGAGGTCGCGGGTGCAATAACGGGCGACGGTTTCTGTTAGAGATCTGTCGTGCGTATCTGGACACTCCCATCAGGTTCAATATGCCCAGCAAGGTATTTGTTGCGAGCGATTTCTTCAATTCGTTGGCGGTTCGTGCGGAATACATCAAGCTTGTCCTTGTGATCAGCCTGAAAGTGATCGTCAAGCGCCTCTCTGCTGATCATGCATCGCACTCGTTGCGCTCGGTCTTGTCCCCAAAAGACAACTGATTCTCGAGATCTGTCATATTGTTCGTCTCGAACTGGAAAGATCAATTCTTTGTTCTCCCATACGACCTGCCACGCCTTAAATTCGCTCGGTCGAATCTGAAGACGCGCGAAATTTCCTTCATGCAGGCTGAGGAGATCAGACTCTACCATTTCTCTGAATGTGTCCCGCTTATCTTCTGCGACGTTCTTGTTTACCCAATCGCCAATGAACGCCGCTGCCTCTTTCCTGCCTAAGCGACCGCGAACCACTTCTCCTTCGAGCTGCCGTAGTGCTTGGTGGTGCCGCAGCCTGAATGGATCGGGCTCGCCAAGAGATTGGCGTACGGCTGCGTAACGTTCAGCAGATTTCTCGTAGGCCCAGATGAAGACGTCTTTCAGCAGATCCACTTTGTTGAGCTCATAAACGCCCAGGATGGCCTCGGTATAAGCGGAACGCGGGACCTCGTTGAATGACAACGGCGACAAATTCCCTTTGATAAACGGAATGTTTGCTGCCAACCGTGAGACGCGTTTGTTTACATCGTCGAAGGGTTGAAGATACGGAAGCTGAACCATAGCAAAGAGAGCCTGTTCGTAGGGATCGCGGATCGCTTGCGCTGTGGCCAGGACCTGATCGAAGCATTCCTCGATGAGCTGGGGAACCTCAAGCGGATGGAATGCGGACTGTTGAATCCCCACCCCAATGCGCCGGAGGCGCCCTGCGGCGGTCTCATCGGCCAAGAGGTTTTGGGCCAGTATTCCATGGAGATTCAAGATGGTATAGCGATTGAAATTGATCTCAGCAGCCTCACTCACAAGAAACTCGATGGCGTCTTTGTGATTGAGGATCATCTGCGCTTCCAGCCTGTTTCCGTCCTGTGCCTCTTCGCCGAACTCAATGAGTCGGCGTGTATCAAGCAAGGAGTATGTATTGCCTTCGAGTCGGCTGGAATTCCACGAGAGGTCGATGAGCAAACGATTTAAGATCTGTTTCGCATAGGTTCCCGCTGGCTCGATGCCGGTCTTTGTGGCCCCCACTTCTGCCAAATGGGCTCGTTCTTGGGGTGAGAGGTAGAACGTCGTGTTCGGTCGATAGCTGTCGAGAAACTGGCGGTTATAGCCAACGTGTTTCCTGGCCTCGACCGGTTGACGCAAATACTCACGTGTCTGTTTGCTCTTGTCGGAGACAGGTATCTCAACTTCGGCAAGCTTTTCTTCTTCGAGTGCTGGCCGGCCTTTCGTGGCTTTCGGCTCTCCTTCAACTGGTGTTGCAATCCGATATCGTGCAGCTGGCCCCCGACCTTCTTGAATGAGGCGTCCGTCCCTGACAAGACTCCTAAGCCAAAACTGGAGTGTTCTCTGCGGGACACCTGGCAGAACTCCCTCGATATCGCTTCGTCGGGCTCCAGTGAGGCTTTTCCGCACGATATCGATGATCGAAACAAGCTCATCTTCTCGTTCTGGACGCAGTTTGGGCATGAGACAGGACCTCCATTTTGTTGCGCGATCGGTCTATCGCGCAATTAGAACAGAGAATTACGCAATATTCAAACTAATCACGCAATATAATCTGTAATCGCGCAATTAAAACAAGGATCGCGCAATAAAAATGCTTCAAATGTCGGGAGGAGGCCATCGCGCTCAGCGACCTTGAGTCGGAGAAGTGTACCGCAGCGGAGGGCCAGAGCTTATGTCAAAAGTTCCAACTGAACCGCACCCTGCTCCTTCTTGCGCTGTTCTGATCTGCGAGGCTTGGGATTGCTGCGTTTCCGCAGGTGGCGGGCAAGCAATGGCAATGCGAGGTGGTCCGCCGCTGAGTTATGGACGAACGCTGTGTCTGCGGTCCATGTGACGCCAGCAACGGCTCGGGTAGTCAGAGATGCTTCCAATTTCGTTTGCCCGCTGATGAGGGCAAGTCCAAAACCTTTCTGTACCATCCACTGCAACTCGGCGGGTGTCGCTGCGGCACACGCAACCTGGGGGCGGACACCGCATTCAGCAAGCATTTCGAGCAACCGCCTGTGCGCTATAGGGTGACTTTCCGGATCACGGAATACCGTGAGCCGGTCGGCCATTTCCACTGGCCGAATCTCGGTGAGTTGCGCGAGCGGATCGTCAGTCCTCATGCAAACTACCAAGGGCGTGCTGCCGATCTGCAACACGGCAAGATCGTCTCCTTCTACTGGCATGGGAAGCAGTGCGCAATCGAGCGTCTTATTTCTCAGGCGTTCCACAATTTGCGCCGCATTGCCTCCAGCCAAATGCACGGGACACGCCGGAAAGACGCTTTCGTAGAGCCGTTGAAACCCTTCAAGAACGACGATAGGCACAAAGCTGGAGAAGCCAAGACGTAGAGGTGGCACTTCGCCTTGGTGGATCGCGCGGGCGGCCTTCACAATCTCGTTGCGCTCGCGAACAGCTCCTTTGGCGTAGCTGACCAAGACAAGGCCGGCGGGGGTGAGTTCCACTCTTTTTCCGCTGCGGTCAAAGAGCTCGATCCCGAGTCCCTCTTCGAGATTTCTGATCTGCTCGCTCAATGAAGGTTGAGCCAGGTACAGCTTTTCCGCGGCGCGTGTGAAGTTGCCGGTTTCGGCGATCATCGCGATGTACTTCAGCAAACGGAACTCCAGCAAGTCAGACATGCCCACGACCTCCATGGGGAACCAGGGCAGAGACTTCAAAAGGGTCTTGCTGTACTTCGTTCGCGAATACGTGTCGATCTCAGGTTGCGGTGACGAATCATCGGCGTCAATAGGTCACTTTTTGGTGACCTGAGCGGACTGCGCGCAAATCTACAATCGGTCCGACCTATGGCGCCATAGGTGAGAAGTCTTGGACAGTGGAGCAGCTTCGGCAGACGCTGATGAAAAGACGGGGCAAAACCGCTCGGACATCTCAACTCCGGCGGAGCGCGCCTCCTTCAATCTCCCCTAATCGAGGTGATTTATGGCCGCATCAATTCTGCAGAATCGCTATCCCTTGGAAGAAACGCCTTCCACTTCATCGGACGCCGATGATGAGCCTCTATTGAACGCCCGACAAGTTGCCGTGAGGCTTGGTGTCTCCGAGCGTTGGGTCAGGGACCACACTACGCGGCGGTCGCCACGAATCCGCGGCGTTAAGCTCGGCCTGCTGATGCGGTATCGCAGACGGGACGTTGAAGCCTTCATGCAGGAACTGAATACCACTAGCTCTTTCCCCGGACGCCGTAGTGGTGTATGAAGGAATTGTTCTCCACGATCAGGGAAAGGTGCCGGGCTACAGGAGAACAGCCATGGCAATGAAGTATCAGAAGGGCACCGTCTACCCGAGAGGGCAGAAGGTGAAGATGTGGTACGGCAAGTACACCGTGTACTTGCGAAACGAAGAAGGAAAGGAGGTTGGGAAGCGGCGCAACGTTCCTCTCTGCCCAAAAGCTGGCACGCCAAAATGGAAGGCGGAGCAGATGCTGCACGCGCTGATCTTGAAGGAGACTGGGACCCCAGCAAAAGTCACACCCGGCATCGTTCCCGACGAAAGCGTCACGTTTCGATGGTTCGTCGAGGAGCGGTACTTGCCGATGCGGGAGGGTACCTGGAGCCCGGCCTACAAGAAGATCAATACTTTCGAGATCAAGCACTATCTGGTGGAGCACTTTGGGCGGATTCCGCTGAACCAGCTGGGCCTGTTTGAAATCCAGGTCTGGCTCAACCAGTTAGCAACGAAGTACTCCCATTCGGTGGTTCGCCACTGCTACATCAACATCCGATCGATCCTGCTGATAGCAAGAAAGCTGAAGTTCCTTGCGGACGATCCCGCAGAAGACGTGACTATGCCAGACACCAAACCTGTTGAGAAGCCGGTAATGAGCCAGGACCAGATTCTAAAGCTCATCGGCGGCATTCAGGACCTGCACGATCTGTGTCTGATTTACATCGGGATTTTCTGCGGACCTCGGGCGAGCGAAGTTCTCGGCCTGCAGTGGAAGTCCTGGACGGGGACGACGCTGGTTCCGCACGGTACGGCATTCGAGGGGCGCTTCTATCCCGGCCGGTTCAAGAACCAGTCCAGCCGGGCGCCGATCGGTGTTCCGGAGCAGGTGCGGCCGGTTATCGAGGCCTGGAAGAAGATGAGTCCCGACTCGTCACCCGACGCGCTCATGTTTCCGACCTTCGGGCGTGGGGAGCGAAAGGGGCAGGCCGTGCCGCGCTGGGGGAAGAACTTCCTCCGCTGGAGGGTTCGTCCGATTGCCAAGAGGTTGGAAATCCCGGAAAGCCTCGTCACGTTCCAGGTGATGCGGCGGACCTTGGGAACCAATCTTCAGCACCACGGCACGCTGAAGGATGCTCAAGGGGCTCTACGCCACGCGAGCATCAAGACGACTGGAGATGTCTACGTGCAGACGATTGAAACGAGTGTCCTGAACGCGATGAACTCACGAACGATGGAGATCCTCGCGGACTGGAAACCAGCAATCCTGGATGGGAAAGTAGCAGCGATCAACGGTGCGGCTCCGAAGAGGAGAAGCGTCAAGGTCGAGTCGCAATTGGACCAACTTGGACCAAGCACTGAAGGAAGGGAGGTTGTAAGTGCTTGATTTATTGGCTCCTCAGGTAGGACTCGAACCTACAACCCTTCGGTTAACAGCCGAATGCTCTGCCATTGAGCTACTGAGGAATGCCTGTCGTTGAGGGCGACTCTTTCAAAATAACAAAGTGCGTCGATGGCGTCAAAGGGTGGGGGTGGGGTGGGGGTGAATTTGTCTCCAGTGCGCGGGCAAGGGAAGTTCTGTTTGCCGCAGGTGTGAAGCCGGGGGATTGGCCGGCATGGGTAGCCGGCTTCGTGACGGAGCTCCGAAATCCGCTTACACTAATGGGAAGCGCATGGCGAATCCACAACGCCATGCAGGTTTGGAGCTGCAACATCCCCGTGGACTGGCCGACAAGGATAGGGAGTCGGAGCGAGTCCGCTGCAGCGCGCAAGGCTTTCAACATCACCGTCTGTCATCCGTGAACAGGATTGCGCAGACTGAAGGCGGAATTGAGATGGAAACAGGAATCGAAGAGTTGCCCGTGATTGGGACAACGGCAATGTGCGACCTTGAGCCTTATCTGGAGGAGTCGGATCCGGCAGCCGCGGATCGCATCCGTGAGGCGCGGGCACGGCTGGGCAAGCGTGTTGTGGTGCTGGGGCATCACTACCAGCGGGATGAAGTGATTGCATTTGCCGATGTGACAGGCGACAGCTACAAACTGGCGCAGGCGGCCACTCGCACCGAAGCCGAATTCATCGTTTTCTGCGGCGTGCATTTCATGGCTGAGAGTGCGGATGTTCTGGCGCGTCGGGACGCAGCGGGCAATGCCCTGCAGCAGGTGATTCTGCCGGATCTGAATGCGGGCTGTTCGATGGCGGACATGGCCGAGATTACCCAGGTGGAAGCCTGCTGGGAGCAGCTGGAACGGGCGGGCGTGACGCGTGGATTGATTCCGCTCACGTATATGAATTCGACGGCGGCGATCAAGGCCTTTTGCGGGGAGCGGGGCGGGCTGGTCTGCACCTCCTCCAACGCGCAGCGGGCATTTGCCTGGGCCATGGAGCGGGGGCAGCGGATCCTCTTTCTGCCGGATCAGCACCTGGGGCGCAACACCGGCATGACGATGGGGCTGGAGCCACGCGAAATGCCGGTATGGGACCCCTGGCTGCCGCAGGGCGGGCTGACTGGCGATGCGCTCCAGCAGGCGCGCATCCTGCTCTGGAAGGGGCATTGTTCGGTGCATCAGCGATTTCTGCCGCAGCAGGTGGATCTGGTGCGCGAGCGTCACGCTGGAATTCGCGTTATTGTCCATCCGGAGTGTCGCTGGGAGGTATGCCGGAAGGCAGATGCCGTGGGTTCCACGGAGCAGCTGATTCGCATGGTGGAAGAGGCGGAGGTAGGGAGCAGCTTTGCAATTGGGACGGAGATCCACCTGGTGAACCGACTGGCAGCGCGCTTCCGGCAGCAGGGAAAGCGCGTGATGACCCTGGACGAGACGGGGTGTTTGTGCACGACGATGTATCGCATCAGTCCGCAGCACCTGGCCTGGTCCCTGGAGAATCTGGTGGAGGGACGAGTGGTCAATCGAATCACGGTACCAGCCGGGGTGCGCCACTGGGCCCGCGTGGCGCTGGATCGAATGCTGGAGGTGGGATGAGCGATCCTGTGAGACCTTGCAATTCAACTGAAATCGCAGATGCCGGCAGCGGCAATGTCGAGGAACCGAAACAACGGTATCTGAGCGCCAAGGCCAGCCGTGCCGACGCTGCCACGATGACCGAAGAAGAGCGCGAGGCTGCCGAGCGGGAGGCCGAGGAGTGGGCGCGGCGCGTGAATTGCTGCTGAAAAACCTGCCGCTTTGCGCCGTGCACAAGCCCGTATGTCTGATACCATGAAGCTGATTGCTTCTGCCGGCTCCGCGCTGCAAACCCTGCGCCATCAGCGATCAAAAGCGGAACGGACCCTGTGGAACAGCACACGCGAAGGAGATTAAAACTATGCCTCTGGTAACCATGCGTCAACTCCTGGATGAAGCTGCAAAGGGTGGATATGGCGTCGGTGCATTCAATGTAAACAACATGGAGCAGATTCAGGCCATCATGGAAGCGGCGAAGGAAACGAATTCGCCGGTGATCATTCAGGCCAGCCGCGGCGCACGCCAGTACGCGCAGGATCGCTATCTCTACCACCTGATGCTGGCTGCAGCCGAACTGTATCCGGAGATTCCGATTGCGATGCATCAGGATCACGGCAACAGCTTTGAGACCTGCAAGAGCGCCATTGAGCTGGGCTTTACCAGCGTGATGATGGACGGCTCGCTGAAGGCCGATGGCAAGACGCCGACCGACTTTGAGGAGAATGTGGAAGTCACGCGTCGGGTTGTGGAATATGCCCACGAGCGCGGCGTAACGGTTGAGGGCGAGATCGGTGTTCTGGGCGGAATTGAAGATGGGCATGGTGCAGGCGGCACCGGCCTGGAGCATGTCACGGATCCGGATCAGGCGGTGGAGTTTGCCGAGCGGACGGGCGTGGACGCTTTGGCGATTGCGATTGGAACCAGCCATGGCGCCTACAAGTTCAGCAAGAAGCCGGATGGCTCCGTGCTGAAGATGGACATCCTGATGGAGATTCACAAGCGTCTGCCCAAGACGCATCTGGTGATGCATGGCAGCTCTTCAGTGCCGAAGGACCTGCAGGAGATTGTGAACCAGTATGGCGGCCACCTGAAGGAGACCTGGGGCGTTCCCGTGGAAGAGATTCAGCTGGGCATCCGTAATGGCGTTCGCAAGATCAATGTGGACACCGACAACCGTCTGGCAATCACGGGTGCAATCCGCAAGGTGTTTGCCGAGTCTCCGGAGAAGTTTGATCCGCGGGATTACATGAAGCCGGCGCGGGATGCGATGAAGAAGCTGGTTGCCGAGCGGATGACGCAGTTCGGTCAGGCTGGCCATGCCACGGACTATGTTCAGAAGTCGGTGGCGGAGATGGCACAGGGATACAAGGACGGCTCGCTGAGCACGCAGCCGCTTGTGGCTGGTCGCTAAGCTGACTCGATACCCGAAACAAAACAGCCACCTCCCAAGGGGTGGCTGTTTTGTTTTCGGAACGGATTCGGATGCAACAAGGAGGAAGTGTGCATGGTGCATTCAATGGACTGGTCTCAGGCCTGGAACAACATGTTTCCGCTACAGGTTCCATGGGTTGAAAAACTGCTTCGTCCCGTCATTGTTTATCTTGCACTCGTGGTTCTCTTGCGCCTGTTTGGCAAGCGGGAATTGGCACAGCTGAACCCTTTTGATCTGGTTGTCTTGCTCAGCCTCTCGAACACGGTTCAGAATGCCATCATTGGCAACGACAACACGGTGACGGGTGGACTGATGGGCGCTGTTGCGCTGCTCAGCGTGAATTGGATCGTGGCGCGAATTCTCTTTCGATCCCGCAGGCTGACGCATGCGCTGGAAGGTCGCTCCACAATTCTTGTTCGCCACGGGCGGCTGAATCATGCCGCGCTGCGCCGGGAATCCCTCACGGTCGAAGATCTGATGTCCGTTCTGCATCGGCAGGGCTTTGCCAGCCTGGATCAGGTGGCGCTTTGCCAGCTGGAACCGAATGGAACTTTTTATATCGAAGCGAATCTGCCCACAACCGTCGACCGGAACCATGTGGAGCTGCTTCAAAAATTGGATGCTCTTCAGGAAGAGGTACGTCAGTTGAAGACCGCCTCCGTGCCCAAAGCGGGATCAACCGGTTCCTAATTCTGTTCCGGTAGCACAAACGTGTTACGGCTGAACTGAACCTTGTCGTCTAAAGTAGATACAAGAGTTTCCTACTTTCCCAGATCAGGAACTGCGCAGGCGGCACTGCTGCATCATGGACGAAACGATATCGCACTCCGAGATTCCCGGTCGCGCCCGGCAGGCATTTGCCTGGCGGATGATGATCATTGCAAGCGTGCTATTTCTGATCGCCAGTGCGGTCAGTCTCTGGCTCAATGGCCCGGAAGGGTTTTCGTTGTTCTGGCCCACGAATGGCTTGCTGCTTGGTTTTCTGCTCATCGCTCCCAAGCGGCGCTGGCCTGTACTGATTGCCATGCAGGCTGCGATCAGTATTGTCGTCCATCTTTATTTCTATCCCTCGATTTTTGTCGCAATATTCTACTCCCTGGCCAATGTGATTGAAGTTGGCGTGGCTGTGTTTCCGTTGCGCCGCTTATTGCCTGGCAGGGCAAACCTGACGCATCCCCGACAGTTGCTCCCCTTTATCGGAATGTGCCTGATTTCCCCGGTGATTTCCGGTCTTCTGATGATGTCGATTGGAGGTATTTGGGATGCTCAGTTACGGAGCATCTCCTTTTTCCGCTCCTGGTGGATGGGAGACAGTCTTGGACTATTTCTGATGACTCCGCTGGTGCTGATGACGATCCGTGCAGAAACATTGGAACACTTCCAATCGCGAAGGATACCTGCAACACTGTTGACCCTGGCGTTGGCGGCAACTCCGAATTTCCTGTTGAATTCCCCGCAGCGCATTCCGTTGCTGTTTCTTGATTTTCCTCTCCTGGTGTTTGTCACCTTCCGTCTGGGACTTTTTGGAGCAGCACTGGGCGCCATGCTCATGGCCATTCCATTGACGCACTATGCCCTGGATGCCTCGGGCATGTTCGGGGTGAATGCCTTCCACGACAAGACCACGCGACTGTTCATCCTGCAGGGATATCTGATGATCCAGCTGGCGATGGTCTATCTGATTTCCCTCTCGCTGATGCGGCAGAAAAAACTGCGGGACGATCTGCAGAAAAGCGAAGAACGATACCGCAATCTGGCGGATAACTCCTGGGATGTGATCCTGCAGATGGATGCCTCCGGACGTTGCAGTTATGTGTCTCCCAGCATTCAGGAGGCCCTGAACCGTAAGCCGGAAGAGATGGTCGGGGAAATGGCCTGCACCTATGTTCATCCCGAGGACAAGGAACGTGCGGATGAGATGATGCAAGCCTTGCGCAACGGGACAGAGCGTCAACTGATTCAGATTCGCATGGAGCATCAGGATGGCGGATATCGCTGGATGGAGCTGAAGGCACGAGCGGTGCGCGACGAAGTCGGCGAAGAGATGCGTGAGGTGGTGGCAATCGTTCGCGATGTGACCGCACGCGTGATGCGCGATCAGGAACTGGCTGCCGCGGTGCAGCGAGCGGAAAATCTTGCATTGACCGACGAATTAACCAGCCTGGGCAACCGTCGTGGATTTGAAGAAGTGCTGGAGCGGATCTGGAACCAGACGGTGGAAGAGGGATCGGTCATGGCGGTGCTGATGATCGACGCCGACAATTTCAAGACCTTTAATGATATGCATGGCCATCTTGCCGGCGATGAATGCCTGCGGCGGCTTGCCCGCCTGATCAGCCAGTGCATTCGCAGGCCATCAGACTATGCGGCGCGCTATGGTGGTGAGGAGTTTGCCGTGATTCTGCCTGGCGCAGACATGCACACTGCCGAATCCATTGCGGAACGAATTCGATTTTCAGTGGCCAACAGTGAAATTCTGCGTGGGAGTTTGCAGAATCAGGCGGTGACAGTTTCCATCGGTGTGGCGCAGCGCGTGGCTGCTTCCGGACATTCCCCACGCGAGCTGATTCGTGCCGCAGACGCTGCGCTCTACGATGCCAAGCGTGCGGGTCGAAACTGTATCCGCAGTCGTCACGGATGACTTGCTACGCGCGTAGGCAACCCCTGCAGCCGATCAACGCGCAGAGCTGGAGTCCTGAGCCTGCGAAGAGGTCTGCGAGGCGGGCAGCGCGTAGATGACTTCGTTCGGACGGGCATAGTGCAGGTTTTGCCGGGCTTGGAATTCAATCGTTGCGGGATCGTCCTGCAGTCGCTGAATGTGATGGCTCAGCGTGTCGTTTTCCTGCTTTAACTGCTGGATTTCCTGTGTCAGCTGGTGGTCATGCGCGCGTTTCGTGCTCCATGCGGACAGTCCGTTCTGACCATAAATCACATCCCAGGCCAGAAGCAGCGCAATCAGAATCAGACCGGCGGAGCCTGCGATTCGCGCCTTGTCTCGAAGCAGTTTTGCCGCGCGTTCCATCCAGCGCAGATCATCCTGCACTGCCACAGCATTCTCCGGGGCAACCCTTGGATCGGACTCGGGAAAACGGGCATCGATTTGCGTGCTGTGGTGAGTCCCCATGATCCGTCGTATCCTTTGCCGATCCTTGATTCTTCTGATCTTTGATTGCTCAGGCGCTGAGTACAAAATCCTTGGCAGCGGCGCTCAGCGCTGCCATATCCTCTGCGTTGCGGGCTTCCGTGTAGGCACGGACAACGGGCTCGGTGCCGGAAAGCCGATAGCAAACCCAGGAGCCATCCTCCAGCACCAGCTTCAGACCGTCGGTACGAACAACCTGGGTCACCCTGCGGCCGCCAAGCTGATCTGGATCGCCCTTCAATTTCTCAGTGAATGCTTCCTTGGCCTGCTGGGTCAAGTGAAAGTTCTCGCGAACCGGATAGAACGAACCTACTTTGGCAAATAATTCCTGCAGTTGCCGGCCAAGGGACTTGCCGCGTCGAGCGACCATCTCAGCAACCAGAAGTCCGGCAATGACGCCGTCCTTTTCCGGCACATGCCCGCGGATCGTCAGTCCCGCGGATTCCTCACCACCGATGGTGATCTTGTCGGCCAGGATCAGCTCTCCGATGTACTTGAAGCCAACCGGCGTCTCATACAAAGGAAGCTTGTGATGCTCGGCCAGGGCATTGATCAGGTTGGTTGTGGCCACGGATTTTGCAACCCCGTTGCGCCAGCCGCGGGTTTCCACCAGATAATCGAAGAGCAATGCAATGACGTAGTTCGGCTGGATGAAGGTGCCGTCCGCATCCACAATGCCAAAACGGTCGGCATCGCCGTCCGTGGCAATGATCAGGGATGCGCCGCTCTTTCGCATCTCTGCACGGGCATCTTCCAGCAAATGATCATCCGGCTCCGGAGCATGATTGCCAAACAGCACATCGCGATAGTCATGGACGGTGGTTACGGGCACTCCATGCGAGGCGAGCAGTTCCGACGTGTAGCCACGCGCAGCTCCCCAGAAGGGATCGAAGACGACGCGCAGCCCGGACTGCGCAATCGCCTTCAGATCGACCAACTCTGCAATGCGGCGCAGATAGGCCGGCTTGGCATCGTAGGTCTCGAAGGGGGGATGGTCGTCTCCCAGGCGGAGGATGCTGGCAGCATCACCCTGCGCGGCAATGGCTGCTTCAATCTGCTTTGTGACCTCAGGCAGTGCGGGCGCACCGTCATGGGTGGAAAATTTGATTCCGTTGTACTCGGGAGGATTGTGCGAGGCCGTAAAGTTGATGGCACCGGAGGTCTTCAGCGTGCGTACAGCGAAGGCAATAGCCGGCGTGGGTGCGGGCTCGGCAATCACAATCGGCTGGATGCCGTGTGCGGCAAGGACGCGCGCCGCCTCCTCCACAAAACGTTCCCCCAGAAAGCGCGGATCACGCCCGACAAGCACGCGATGCGGGGCCGGCTGCGACAGAACATAGCTGGCAATGCCAGCGACGGCTCGATGCACGTTGGCAACGGTAAAGTCTTCGGCGATGATGGATCGCCAGCCTGAAGTTCCGAAGCGAATCACGGTGCTCATCTGTAACTCCCATGCAGGTCGTAAGAGTGCGAAAGCGAAGCACTGCCTGGATCACGCGCAACCGCAGTGCTGGTAACACAGGCATCATATCCTGCGTTGGGGATATTTTAGAAGTGCTCGGCCAATCCCCAGAAGGAATCCAGCTCCAGCAAATGCTGCCCTGCGGGTGGCGCGCTCAGCTCGGCATGCTCCAGCACCCAGGTGTCCTTGTGGACCAGAAAGACGGCGTGCAGGCCGGCAGCGAGCGCAGGGTTGATATCCGACTTCGGGCTGTTGCCGATCATCCAGGTTTGCCCCGAGGGACACAGATGCCGGGCGGTCACGGTGTGATAGGCGGGAACATCTTTTTCCGGCACAATTTCAACGGCAGAGAAATATTGTGTCAGCCCGCTCCGCTCCAGCTTGCCGGCCTGCTCAGGGGCAAACCCCTTGGTCATCAGAATCAGACGATGCCGTTCGGCCAGCTGCGGCAGCAGTTCGCCAACTCCCGGCATCAGCTCGATCTCCTGATCGGCGATGGTCTGGGCAAAGCTGCGAATCCGCTCCTCCACCAGCGGCGTGGCCTTGGATTCGCTCAAAGACTCGTAGCAGCAGACCAGCGAATGGGTGAAGCTCCGGAGGCCGTAGCCCATGGCAGCGATCGAATCCCGTTCCTTGTGGTTCAGCACGGCGCGGACCTGCTGCGCATCATGCGTCTTGTGATCCAGGAAGCTGATAAATGCAGCAATGGCGCGCTCAAAGTAAATGTTGTTTTCCCAAAGCGTGTCATCCGCATCCAGAAGCAGTGTTTGTCCGGCTTGGACCTTCATGCCGTCATCATATCGTTCTGCAGCGCCGATGATCGAGTTCGGATCATGCACAGCCAGAATCTGTGGAAGGTGAGATTTGTCACGAAAATCCGATCCTCATGGGGCAAGGGAAAGTAAAGCTGCACCCAGCTTCCATGCAACCTTTTCGAGGAGTCACACTTTTTCGGCTCAAGCGGCGCAACTCCATGCTCCCTGCAACGGCAGGGTGGATGCAACACCTTCTGCGCTACAATGGCGGTCTTGCCGGAATGCATCACCGGCATAACCATTACGGTTCTGGACGGATGCAGGACATCACCAGCCAGCTTGGGATCTTGCTGGCTGAGCGGACGGCCATGCCAGAGCCAGACATCCGTCACTCTTCAAATCGAGCCACTCGCTCACAAAAGTCCACACGGAAATCAATCCGGGATTGAGAAGGGCATGCTGATGAACACCCGCTGCAGGAATTCTCTGCTACAAGTCCTTTGTCTGATGATGACGCTGTTCCCTGCTTCCACCGGTCTGGCTGCAGCACCCCTCACGACCTATGGTGCGGTTGTGGATCGGCTGCAGACGGATGATCTGCAAACCCCGCTGGGGCTGGATGATGCCTTGCCGCATTTTTCCTGGCAGTTGCAGGACACGCGCATGGGCGCCCGACAGACGGCATACCGCATCCAGATTGCATCGAGCGAAATCAATCTGCGTCAAGGCAAGGCCGATCTCTGGGATTCGGGGCGGGTTTCCGGCGGCCTGTCGGTGGGCGTTGCCTACTCGGGACCTGCGCTCAAACCCATGTCTCGCTACTGGTGGCGCGTGCAGATCTGGGACAAGGATGGCAATCCGCTTGCACCCAGCCAGCCCACCTGGTGGGAGACCGGATTGATGCATCCGCGCGACGTGGCCCGGCAGCATGACGTGCAATGGATTGGATGGCAGACCGGGGAGGAACGCGAACTGCGTGCCGCCAATGCCGCCTGGATAACTTCACCGGAGGCAAAGGTGCTGCTGCCTGCCAACGCAACGCAGGAGACCCTGACCTATCGCTACTCCTTCGCGGCGTCCCATGCGATCCACAGCGCAGTGTTGTTCGTGGCCGGTGAGGATACGGTTGCGGTATGGGTGAATGGGCACGCCATTGCGCAGGCTGCAGCCATGCCCCCATGGCACCAATTTCCCTGGAGAAAATACCAGCGGCTGGAGATTTCCTCCGCAGTGCATGCGGGCAGCAATCAGCTGGTGATTGAGACGGTCCGTTATGTTTCTCCGCAGAGCCAGCCGACAGAGCAGTTCCCTGCTCCGATGAGTGCGACACTGCTGGTGACCGACGCACAGGGCACCACAACCAGCCACGTCACCGGACAGTCCGGAGAATGGCAGGTGCGTGCATCAGCTGGAATCGATGCCTCCGCCACGGCTGCTGCAGCCTGGAAGCCGGCAATTCTCTTTGCCGGAACCGAGGCAGCACGACGCATGGATGAGCCCATCCACAAGCCATGGCCGACAGAGACGGTGAAGATTCTTCGCCATGCATTTTCCGTACATGAGCCCATTGTCTCGGCCCGGCTCTATGCCACCGCGCTCGGTGCCTATACCTTCTGGATCAATGGGCATCGCGCAGGCAACGAGATTCTTGCCCCCGGCTGGACGGACTATCGCGAGCGGCTCGTCTACCAGAGCTATGACGTGACGGCAGATCTGGTGCAGGGTCGCAATGTCCTGGCTGCGGAAGTTGCACCCGGCTGGTATGAAACGCCGCTGCAATGGTTCCAGCAGCCGAATAACTATGGGCTGACCCCACCCTCGGTTGCCGCCATGCTGCATCTCCAATTTGCCAACGGCACCGACGCCTGGGTGGTGACGGACGCATCCTGGAAGGCGGCGCAGTCCTCGATCCTGACCTCGGAGATCTATGACGGCGAAGCGCAGGATGCCCGGATGGAGATGCCGGGCTGGCAGACGCCGGCCTTCGTCGAAGATGCCCGCTGGCATCCGGCGGAGGTGCATGAGCCGTCCCTCAACGGTGTGCGGGTGGTGGCGCAGAATTTTCAACCCATCCGGATCGAACAGATGCTGCGGGCGCAATCGGTGACAGAGCCGAAGCCCGGCGTTTACATCTATGACTTCGGGCAGAACTTCTCCGGCGTGGAGCGCCTGGCTCTGCATGGAACCCGCGGAAGCACGGTGCAGGTTCGTACCGGTGAGATCGTGAATCCGGATGGCACGCTCTACACCGACAATCTGCGAACGGCAAAGTCCACAGACACCTTCGTGCTCAACGGTAACGGAACCGAAATCGTTCAACCACGCTATACCTTCCATGGCTTTCGCTATCTGGAGATCACCGGTGCACAGTCACAGCTTCCGCTGGAGTCGGTCACTGCGGTTGTCTTCCATACGGATGCGCCCTTCAGCGTCCGGTTGAGAACCGCAAGCCCGATGCTTCAGAAGCTCTGGAGCAATATCCTGTGGGGACAGCGATCCAACTTTGTGGGCGTGCCCACGGATTGTCCACAGCGGGATGAGCGGCTGGGATGGGCGGCGGATGCCCAGGTCTTCTGGCGTGCAGCCAGCTACAACATGCAGATTGCATCCTTCTCCCGCAAGTTTGCCCGGGACCTGCGCGGAACGCAGCTGGGCAGTGCGGCGGGAACCCCGGTGGCAAGGGATATCTACGGCATCTTTGCCCCGGGAGTGACCAGTACATCGGCGCAATCCGGAGCAGGCTGGAGCGATGCCGGAATTATCATTCCGTGGACATCGTGGGTGCAGACCGGAGACACCTCCATCCTGCAGCAGAACTGGACCGCGATGACGCGATACCTGGATGCGATTGAGCGGACGAACCCGGATTTTCTGTGGAAGAACAACGCCGGCATTGCCTTCGGGGATTGGCTTTCACCGGAGGGCCCGACGCGATTCCCGCTCGTGGCCACCGCATACTGGGCCTATGACGTGACGCGGATGGAGCAGATGGCACATGCCCTGGGAAAGTCCGATGCCGAGCAGCACTATGCGGAGCTCTTCGGGAAGATTCGCGCGGCATATCAGGCAGCCTTTGTGCATGAGGACGGCTTTGTGGCCGGTGCCAGCCCCCATGGTTCGGGAATGGCGGTCAACAATCCGGGGCTGGTTGCCCGCGGTGCCGACACGCAGACGGGCTATGTGCTGACGCTGGCGATGCATCTGGTGCCGGACACAATGCGCGCGCGCGTTGCCGACCATCTGGTTGCCAAAATTCACGCCAATCATGATCTGCTTGGCACCGGCTTCCTGGGCACGCCCTATCTGCTGGCCGTGCTGGCAGACAATGGCCATGCGGATCTTGCCTATCATCTGCTGCTGAACACGCAGTATCCGTCCTGGGGCTATCTTGTGGATCACGGTGCCACCACGATGTGGGAGCGCTGGAATGGCGACCAGATGAAGGGCGATCCGAGCATGAACAGCTATAACCACTACGCCTACGGTGCCGTGGCGGACTGGATCTATCGCTACGCGGCCGGAGTGGATGCCACTCCGATGGATGCCGGCTTCCATACGGTGCTGCTGCATCCGGTGTTTTCCCAGCGGCTGGGCAGCCTGGATCTCCGCTACGCCTCCCCGTACGGGGAGATTCATTCGGCCTGGTCGATCAGCCATGGAACGGCACTCTGGACGATCACACTGCCGGCCAACACCAGCGGCAAACTGGAGCTGAGTCCGACGGAGATGAAGCAGTACCGGATCAACGGAAAAACATTGCAGGCCGTTGCGGCTGACCAGACAAGCGGCATCACCGTTCAGCCAGCCAGGCAGCCCTCGGCAACAGGCAGGGTTTCCATCCTGCTGCAGGCTGGACAGTACTCGTTCCAGGTGCAGGGCGTCTCCCCGCAGGACTGACGGCGGGGAACGCCCGAAGCCGTGCGGGCAGGATCGCAGATGCATTCCATCGATGCGGCACGCTTTGCGGCGGGCGCTGCCTAGCGTTTGCGCCGGCGCAGCACTGCAGCAGAGCCGAGCGCATAGCCGATCAGGGCAATCATGGGCCAGGTTCCGATCAGGCGTCCCTGTCCGTCGATGAGTCCGCTGTCCTGATTGATGCTGAAGAAAGTCAGTAGCAGCTTCTGGGATGCGTCGCAGTGCAGGCACTCGTTGGGACCGGTGGGAAGGTCCAGTACCCAGAGCGTAATGCTCAGGAACCAGATGACGCCGACAAGCCACATGGCGGGAGCCATTTCATTGGGTCGAAATCGGGTAAAGATATTGCCGACCAGGAATGGAATGGTGAAGGAAAGCGCCGTGGTGATGGGCACGGGAATATAGCCGGGATGAAACAGGGAGATCAGGATAAACATGGCCACCCACGCTCCGAGCGCAATCAGGGTATGGATCAGCGTCCAGAAGGCCTGATTGGGAATATCGGCAATGACTTCGGGCGCAACCTCGACGACGGGGTCTTCGTCCTCGTTCTCCATGGTCGGCAGTGCTTCGTCGTCGTAGAGCATTCCATTCCCCGCACTTTAGCGTTTTTCCCGCTCAGCATGAGTGTACGGGATCACGTCCCGGCAGCAAAGCAGGAAACGCAGCACCGCGCATGGCGAATCCGCCGAAATCCGGATCACACCGATTGCAGGCCGCCAAAGGGGATTGCAGGTGCAGCGCCGCAGTCCAGACATTTGCTGCGGGAACCGCCTACAATGAAGACATGCTACTCGACGGCGTCTTTGCGGCAGTAACCACCCCGTTTTATCCCGATGAACGGCTCTATTTGCGCAAGCTGGAGCATAATATTGTGCGCTACTCGCGCACCCTGCTGGCCGGGATGGTCGTCCTCGGCTCCACCGGCGAGGCTGTCTCGCTGACCGATGAGGAATCCCGCGCCGTGCTTCGGGTGGCTGCGGAAACGGCTGCCCCGGAAAAGGTGCTGATTGCCGGCGTGGGACGGGAGAGCGTGGCGGCCACGATGGAAATGGTGGAGCAGGCGGCTGCACTCGATTACGATGCCGTGCTGGTGCGTAACCCGGCCTATTACCGGCCGCAGCTGACGCCGGCCGCACAGCTGCAGTTCTTTCGCATGATTGCGGATCGATCGCCGCTGCCCGTTCTGCTTTATTCGATTCCCCGCTTCACCGAGTTTGAGATTCCGCTGGAAGTGGTGGCGGAGCTTTCCTCACATCCCAATATCTGGGGCATCAAGGAATCCAGCGGCAGCGTTGACCGGATTCGCGAGCTGGTGCAGGCAACGCGCCTGGCGCCGCGCCGCACGGTGACGGTGACCACGATCTTTGAAGCGGTGACGGCGCGCATGCTGCGGCCCGTTCCGGTCTCCGGCGGCGAAGGGCTGATTCCAGCCGAGAGCCTGGCCGTTGGAGTGGCTGCTCCGGCCGTGGTGGCCCCGGCAGTGGCAGCTCCGGCGCTGAAGACCCGCACCCGCGAAGTGGGATTCCAGGTGCTGACCGGATCGGTCGGCAACCTGAAGGAGTCTCTGGATGCCGGTGCCTCCGGTGCCGTGCTTGCCTTTGCTGCCTGCGCACCCCAGGCCTGCCAGGAGATTTACTCCGCCTGGAAGGAGCACGATGAAGCTCTTGCCCTGGCCAAGCAATTGCGCATAGCGGATGCGGCGGCCTTTGTGGGCAATCGCCTGGGCGTGGCCGGGGTGAAATATGCCTGCGACTGGAATGGCTATTATGGCGGCCGCGCCCGCTCTCCGTTGCTGGCGCTGGATGCGGCCACCCGGCTGGAGATCGAAGCCGGAATGGCGACGATTCGCAGCTGATTGCCTGCGCAACTTCCCGGATGCCGACGGCTGCTCGCTCGCTGTGCGGGGTGGCGGGCGCGAAGCCAAAGGGAGTGGATGGGAAACTCGATTGGCACATTCCCGTTGAGGGCATCGTGCCTTTCAGGTTTGGACTCTGGTTTCCATCCTATTGCAATGCGGGAATTCCCGCGTCTGCGCCCGGCACGAGTTGCTGCCAAATCGCTATAATCGTGGGTGGAGTGGAAGCATTGCTGGAAACAGGTACGAACATCAGCAATCTTTCCCGGAAAATTCATCGCGAAGGGAATCCCGCCACATGGCGACAGGAGACCTTGCTCTGGGTCATGAGCAGAGCAACTCGGCAGTAGTCGATGCGCAGCAGCGCGTCGTGAATGACTTCAGCATTCAAGTGGCAACCGTCAACGGTTCCGGTTCCCAGTCCGCCAACAGCGTCCTGCTGAAGAGCATCTTCAACATGGGCGTTCCGGTAAGCGGCAAAAACCTTTTCCCCTCGAACATCGCAGGCCTGCCCACCTGGTTCACGATTCGTGCCAGCAAGGACGGCTATGTGGCACGGCGCAAGAAGATTGACATTCTGGTGGCCATGAATGCCGAGACTGCACGGGAAGACATCCTGGGACTGCATGCCGGCTCGGTGGCCATCTATGATGAGTCGCTGAACCTGAGCCAGTATCGGCAGGATGTGGTTTGCTACCCGGTTCCGTTTGACAAGATCACGGCTGCGGTCTGCCCGGAAGCTCGCCTGCGCAAGCTGGTGAAGAACATGGTCTACGTTGGCGTGGTGGCTCACCTGCTGCAGATTGAGATGTCCAGCGTGGAAGCAGCCCTGGCCAAGCAGTTTGCCAAAAAGCAAAAGGCACTGGACCTCAACTTTGGCGCTGTGCGCGCCGGTGCCGACTATGCCGCCGAGCATCTGTCCAAGCAGGACCCGTTCCTGATCGAACGCATGAATGCAACGGCCGGCAAGATCATCATCGACGGCAACTCTGCCGCCGGTCTGGGTGCGGTGTTTGCCGGTGTCACCGTCGTTGCCTGGTATCCGATCACCCCCTCCACCTCGCTGGTGGAGGCCACCATCGAATATCTGAAGAAGTTCCGCGTGACGGAAGAAGGCAAGGCGACCTTTGCCGTGGTGCAGGCCGAGGATGAACTGGCGGCCATCGGCATGGTGCTCGGTGCCGGATGGGCCGGTGCCCGTTCGATGACGGCAACTTCAGGTCCTGGAATTTCGCTCATGGCCGAGTTCAGCGGCTTGGGATACTTTGCGGAGATTCCCGGCGTGATCTTTGATGTCCAGCGAACCGGACCGTCGACCGGCATGCCCACGCGTACCTCCCAGGCAGATCTGCTCTCCACCGCATTCCTTTCGCACGGCGACACGAAGCACGTGATTCTGCTTCCTGGATCCGTCAAGGAGTGCTTTGAATTGGGCTATGCCGCCTTCGATCTGGCTGAGCGGCTGCAAACTCCGGTCTTTGTGCTTTCGGATCTCGATCTGGGCATGAATAACTGGATGTCCGATCCGTTCACCTATCCGGAAAAGCCACTGGATCGCGGCAAGGTGCTGACTGCCGAAGACCTGAACCGGCTGGGCGGTTTTGCCCGCTACGCCGATGTGGATGGCGATGGAATCGGCTACCGCACCCTGCCCGGTACGGATCATCCGAAGGCCGCCTACTTCACGCGCGGCTCCGGCCATAACAGCAAGGCAGCCTACACGGAAAAGCCGGAAGACTACCTGGAGATCATGGATCGGCTGGTGCGCAAGTTTGACACGGCGCGCACGCTGGTTCCGGCTCCGGTGGTCACGGGCAGCGGCAAGGCATCCGTGGGCGTGATTGCATACGGAAGCTCCGATTTTGCCGTGTTGGAAGCGCTGGATGAACTCAGAAAGCAGCATGCGGTGGAAGTGGATTACATGCGTGTCCGGGCCTACCCGTTTACGCAGTCCGTGCATGAGTTTGTGGCCTCGCATGAGCGCATTTATGTGGTGGAGCAGGATCGCGATGCACAGCTTGCCAGCCTGCTGAAACTGGATCTGGCTGCGGATCAGGCCGTGAAGCTGCACAGCATCCTGCACTTCAACGGTCTGCCGATCGATGCCGAATCGATTCTCAATGAACTGGTCGTCAAGGAGGGCCTCTGATTTATGGCAACTGCAACTGCAACCCCCACGGGCACTCCCGGACCCAAGGTAAACCGGATCGGACTTCCCGTCCTGGAATATCGCGGCGGCAAGACAACGCTCTGCGCCGGCTGCGGCCACAACGCCATCTCCGAGCGCATTATCGATGCTCTCTTTGAGATGGGTGTTCAGCCGGAGCGCGTGATGAAGCTGTCCGGCATTGGATGCTCGTCCAAAAGCCCGGCTTACTTCCTGAGCCGTGCGCACAGCTTCAACAGTGTTCACGGCCGCATGCCTTCGGTGGCCACAGGCGCGGTGCTGGCCAACCACACCATGATGGCGCTCGGTGTCTCCGGTGACGGCGACACGGCCTCCATCGGCATGGGACAGTTTGTGCACATGATGCGCCGCAACCTGCCGATGATTTACATCATTGAGGACAACGGCGTTTACGGCCTGACCAAGGGGCAGTTCTCTGCCACGGCGGATATCGGCTCCAAGCTGAAGACCGGCGTGATCAATGATTTGCCGGCCATCGACACCTGCGCCATGGCCATCCAGCTGGGTGCCACCTTCGTGGGTCGCTCCTTCTCCGGCGACAAGAAGCAACTGCTTGCCATGCTGAAGGCAGCGATTGCCCACAAGGGTACGGTCATGCTGGACGTGATCAGCCCGTGCGTCACCTTCAACGATCATGAAGGCTCGACCAAGAGCTACAAGTTCATGCAGGAGCACGATGAACCGATCAACGAGCTTGGTTTTGTGCCCAGCTTTGAAGAGATCGACATCGAGTACGATGCAGGCACCACCACCGATGTGACCATGCATGATGGCTCCCATCTTCGCCTGCGCAAGCTGCGCGAAGACTATGATCCCACCAACAAAGTCGCCTCGGTACACACCCTGATGGAAGCGCACGAAAACGGCGAGGTGCTCACGGGCCTGTTCTATGTGGAGCCGCAGAAGCCCAGCTTCACGGACCTGCTTCACCTGGTCGATCAGCCTCTTGGCACCCAGCCGGAGTCGGTCACCAAGCCCTCGGCCGCCGTGCTGCAGAAGGTCATGGCCGGTCTTCAGTAGAAGTTCTCAGTCACTTGATTTTCATTCCATTGCTTCAAAAAGATACGGGCCAGACATCTGTCTGGCCCGTATCTTTTTGAGGCAAACCCAAAGCTGTAATGCTGCATATTGATTTTGCGCAGGGATGGAAATCGGGAACAGGCCTACACTCCAAACGTTTCCTTCCTTGAACGGAAGAGACCGGACGGATTGCCTCTCCGGTGCTTATGCTGCTGCACTGAAGCATGTCGGTTCGGTCATACCTGCCTGCACATGGCCGCTCACCGCCTGTGGGCTTATTCCTCCGCCGGAAGCCACTCAATCCCAAAGATTCCTGAACGCACGTCCATGTCTTTCATTCACGCAACATTCATACGGCCGTGTCGGATCAAAAGAATCTTCAAAAGGATCCGGTATTTCCCTTTTCAGATGAACTTCGATGTGACACGATAGGTCTGCATGATCCCAGCTGGGAGGCTGCAGGACAATGTCGGGCGATTGTTACATTACGTTAAACGGCAGGCAGGTGGCGGCTCAAACCGGAGAGTTGCTGATCGACGTCATCAATCGTTCACAGGTGGAACTGGCCCAGGTCTGCTATCACCCGAAGCTGGGTCCGATCCAATCCTGTGACACCTGCATGGTGGAGCTGGATGGGCAGTTGACCCGCGCATGCTCGACCCGGGTGACGGCCAGCATGCGGGTGGAAACAGCCACGCCGCGTGCGGACCAGGCCCAGCGGGAGGCCTTCGATCGCATCCTGGGCAATCATCTTCTGTACTGCACGGTTTGCGACAACAACAACGGCAACTGCACGGTCCACAACACCACTCACCTGCTCGGCGTGGAACATCAGCAGACGCCCTATCGCCCCAAGCCGTATGACGTGGACATGTCGAATCCGTTCTATCGCTACGATCCCAACCAATGCATCCTGTGTGGTCGCTGCGTTGAGGCCTGCCAGAATGTGCAGGTGAACGAAACGCTTTCCATTGGCTGGGAGCTGGACGTGCCGCGGGTGCTGTGGGATGGCGGCTCGCCCATCGGAGAGTCCAGCTGCGTGAGCTGCGGCCATTGCGTGACGGTATGCCCCTGCAATGCCCTGATGGAAAAACCCATGCTGCAGCATGCCGGCTACTTTACCGGCATGACCAAGACGGCGCTCGATCATGCCATCGATGTGGTCAAGGGCGTGGAGCCGAATATCGGATATGGCGCCATCCTGCAGGTGTCGGAGATGGAAGCGGCCATGCGTCAGGATCGCGTCCAAAAGACCAAGACGGTTTGCACCTACTGTGGCGTGGGCTGCAGCTTTGATCTTTGGACCATTGAGTCCAAGACCGAGCGTCACATCCTGAAAGTGGAGCCGGCGGAGGGTCCGGCCAATGGCATCTCTACCTGCATCAAGGGCAAGTTTGGCTGGGAGTATGTGAACAGTCCGGAGCGGCTGACGTCTCCGCTGATCCGCGTCAAGGGGGAGCATGGCGCACCGGACACCTTCCGCAAAGCCACCTGGGACGAGGCACTGGATCTGGTCGCGCGTCGCTTCACCGAGATTCGCAGCGCCTTTGGCCCGGATGCGTTGAGCTTCATCTCCTCCTCGAAATGCACGAATGAGGAAAGCTACCTGATGCAGAAGCTGGCACGCAGCGTGGTCGGGACCAACAACATGGACAACTGCTCCCGCTACTGCCAGTCGCCAGCCACGGTGGGCCTGTTCCGCACCGTCGGCTACGGCGGAGACTCCGGCTCAATCTCGGATATTGAGTCGGCCGGCATGGTAATGGTGGTGGGGGCCAATGCGGCGGAGAATCATCCGGTGCTGGCCACGCGGGTCAAGCGCAGTCACAAGCTGCGGGGGCAGAAACTCGTCGTCGCCGATCTTCGCAGGAACGAGCTGGCCCAGCGCGCCGACCTGTTTCTGCGTCCCCACCCCGGCACGGACTTGATCTGGCTGTCGGCAATCACCAAGTGGATCATCGACAACCAACTGCACAAGCAGGCATTCATCGACCAGTGGGTCAACCAGTTTGAGGAGTACAGGAAGAGCCTGGAGCCCTTCACCATGGAATATGCCGCCGAGCGCACCGGGATTCCTGCGGAGACACTGATCGATCTGGCCAGGATGATCGTTGCCGCCGATGGCGTCTGTGTCCTGTGGGCCATGGGCGTCACGCAGCATGTGATGGGTTCGGATACCTCCACGGCCATCTCCAACCTGCTGCTGGCCACGGGCAACTACATGCGCAAGGGAGCAGGCTCCTATCCGCTGCGCGGCCACAACAACGTACAGGGCGCCAGCGACCACGGTGCCATGCCGAACTTCCTGCCCGGATACCAGCCGGTCAGCGATCCGGAAATCCGCGCGCGATTTGAAGCTGTCTGGGGCACGAAGATTCCCGAAAAGCCAGGCCTGGACAACCATCAGATGGTGGATGCCATTCATGAGGGCAGTCTGAAGGCCATGTATCTCTTCGGCGAAGAGATGAGCATGGTGGACTCCAATGCCAACTTTGTTTCCGCGGCACTGGCCAAGCTGGACTTCTTCGTTGTGCAGGATATCTTCTTCACCGAGACCTGCAAATTTGCCGACGTCATCCTGCCTGCCAGCCCCAGCCTGGAAAAGGAAGGGACCTTCACCAGCACGGAGCGGCGCATCCAGCGTCTCTATCAGGTCTTTGAACCGCTGGGCGACAGCCGTCCCGACTGGCAGATCATTCTGAGCATTGCCAATCGACTGGGAGCCGATTGGAACTACCGGCATCCGTCAGAAATCTACGCGGAGATTGCTGCGCTGACGCCGCTGATGGCCGGTGTCACCTATGAGCGGCTGGAAGGCTACCGGAGCCTGCAATGGCCCGTCGCAGCCGATGGCAGCGATCAGCCTCAGCTCTACATGAAGCAGTTCCACTTCCCCGACGGCAAGGCCCGCTTTTTCCCGCTCACGGAAAGCCAGACCACGGACCAGCCGGATGCCGAATATGATCTGCACCTGAACAACGGCCGCCTGCTGGAGCACTTCCATGAGGGCAATATGACCTATCGGACCACCGGCATTCGATCCAAAACTCCGTGCACCTTCGTCGAAGTCTCTCCTGCACTGGCGCACGAGCGAGGCATTGAAGACGGCGCATGGGTGGAGCTGACCTCGCGCTACGGAAAGGTGAAGGTGCAGGCGGTGGTGACGAATCGCGTGGAAGGCAACCAGCTCTATATGCCGATGAACTCCACAGCGGAGCCGGTCAACCGCCTGACCAGCAGCCACACCGACACCGTGACCCACACCCCGGCGTACAAGGAAACCTCCGTCAACCTGAAGGTCATCACCGCCCGGGGTCCCAATCCGCTGCCCAAAACCAATGCGCGCTGGGGCAAGCCGACACCGCAACGCGGCGTGGAGGTCGAGCGCAAGTGGAAGCGCGCCGACTATCGCATGCCGGGCACGCAGTCCCTCATTCAGATTCAGCCGGCTGGAAACCAGCCGACGGCAAGGTAGGAATCATGGCGCAACCGATTGAGTTGAAGATCGCTCCGCGGGATCCGAAGCAGGAACTGATGGCCAAACTGGAGGCCGCGCCGGAAGAATATGCCGCCGCCCTGCTTGACAGCTATGAAACCCTGCAGGCGCTGCATGAGAAAGGCGTGTTCACCACGCTGCGCGGCGTGCTGGGCGCAGGGGAAAAGATCGTGGAAACCGCAACCTCGGCAGCCAATCGCGAAGATTCCATCCGCGCGATGCGCAACGCCATTCTGCTGGGGCAGATTCTGGCGGCCATTGATCCGATCGTGCTGGAGGGAACTCTGGTTGCCGTCAAGGATACCTGGGGCAATGCCAGGAATGTTCCGTATGATCCGCCCTCGCTCGCGGGTCTGTTTGCCAGCTTTCTCAGCAAGGACTTCCGCCGCGGCATGGGACTCATCAATCTGCTGCTGAAAAACCTTGCCTACCAGCTCAAGATTCGGACCATGCCGGGCGGCACTTCCGAACCAACCCACCGCAGTTAACCACCCAAATTCACCACCGCAGTTCCCTTCCCCCGTTGTCTGGATGCAGGTTTCCCTGGGATGGGTGACACCCGATCCCTGATGTTGTTTCCGGAGGATGCTCTGTGAAGAATTCCCGCTGGAGTATTGCGTTCGCCGGCTTCCTGATGCAGGTTGCCCTTGGTGCCGTCTATGCCTGGAGCGTCTTCAAGACGCCCCTCAACAAGCAGTTCCACTGGTCGCTGTCGGATATCACGCTCACCTTCACCATCTGCATCTTCGTGCTGGGGGTGGCGGCCTTTTTCGGCGGCCTGTGGCTGAACAAGTCCGGCCCGCGCGTGGTAGCCCTTACGGGCGGCATCCTCTACGGCACCGGAGTCTTTCTGGCAAGCTTTTCGTCGCTTGGCCTCTGGTGGCTGTGGCTTACCTTCGGCGTCATTGGCGGCATCGGCCTCGGCTTCGGTTACATTGTCCCGGTGGCCGTGCTGGTCAAATGGTTCCCGGACCGGCGCGGACTGATCACCGGCATTGCTGTGGGCGGCTTTGGGGCTGGAGCCCTGGTGACTGCACCGCTGGCCACGCATCTGATCCAGACCGTTGGCGTGCTGCAGACCTTTGCCGATCTCGGCATCGGCTATCTGGTGGTCACCGTGCTGACCGGGCTTTTCATGCAGAATCCGCCGGAAGGATATCGTCCGGCGGGCTGGGAACCCAGCGCAGCCATCCGCTCCCAGCGGGCCGGCAAGGACTATAGCCTGGGCGAGGCTCTGTCCACCTGGCAATGGTGGGCCCTGTGGATGCTGCTTTTCCTGAATACCTCGGCCGGCATCTCGCTGATCTCGCAGGAAGCGCCGATCTTCTCCGAGCTGACCAAGGCATCCGCCATTCTTGCCGCCGGCATGGTTGGCATTGTGAGCATTGGCAATGCCGTCGGTCGCGTCTTCTGGGCCTGGGTCAGTGATGCACTGTCGCGCCGCTGGACCTTCGTGGTGATGTTCCTTCTGCAGGCGGGGCTGTTCTGGATGTTGCCCGGTCTTGCGACCACCGGACTGGTCACCCTTATCTCCTTCATCATCCTCATGTGCTACGGTGGCGGCTTCGGCACCATGCCGGCCTTTGCCGCCGACTACTTTGGCTCCCGCAATGTGGGGCCGATCTACGGACTGATGCTCACGGCCTGGGGAACGGCCAGTGCCTTTGGACCGCTGCTGATCGCCCATATGCGGCAGATTGGAAGCTCCTATGGTCCCGGCCTGCATGTCATTGCCGGAGTTGTCCTGCTGAGCGCCTGCCTGCCATTTGTGGTGCGCCCGCCCAAAAGCGCGTAGCGTTCCACCGCAGGCAGCTTGCTGAACAGAGCACGCGGTTTCTGCATCCACGGCCGCCTGAAGATCAGCTCCATCCCAAATGCGCTACGACTCCGCGGGCAGAATGGCTTGTCCGCGGAGCAGGGTCAGCAGGATCTGCAGGGCGAAGCAGAGTACGGCCGTCAGCTCCAGCACGCCTGACAGCGGCAGCAGATGCCAGGCGAAGCTGGCAATGCCTTCGTAGGCAACGACCTCCATGCTGACGCGCAGGGTGCATCCCAGCAGCAGAAACATCAGTGTCGCCAGCATCAGTCGTGGACTCCACAGCTGGCGGATGCCGGCAAAATGCGGCAGGATGCGCGGGCCGATGGTCATCACCATCATGGCGGCAAAGCCCACGGTAAGACCGTGGCGCGACCCGCCCCAGATGCCGCCATGGTGATCCGCCCAAGCGGCCCAGACGCCAAGCATGGGGGCCAGAATCGACCAGAGATAGGCGATTCGCACAAAGAGCGGAAAGCTGGCATGGATTCCCGCAGTCTTTGCCGGATGCACAGGCGCGGAAAAGAGCTGCAGGGCCCACGCGGCCAGCAGCGCGGCAGCGGCCAGAAACACCGTCGCAAGCCTGACAAAGCCGACCATCCCCAGGAGAACGCCGAGTGTGTTCAGCACCAGGGCAAGCCGGAAGGCGGAGTTGCGCAGGGCAGCCAGACCAAGAAAAGCAGGCAACCAACGTGCGCTGAAGCCCCAAATCAGCGGCACCAGAAATCCCCAGGCCAGCAGCACCAGATAGCTTTGATCCAGTGCGTGGGGAATCGCCGGTGAGAGTCCTGTCCACGCCAGATGGCAGGCCTCGACAAAGTTGAGCAGGATCGCCAGCAGTAGGGCCAGGTTGCTGAGCAGGACGGACTGCATCCAGAGCGGAATTTGCCGGGATGCGGTGGGTGAGGATGGCAGCTTGTGCTGGCGCGCGGCACGCAGGAAAAGCAGTATGGCAAGCAGCTCCAGCAGACCGGAAAGCGGAAGCAGAATGCGCCAGTGCCACAGCGCCGCGCGGGAAAGCCAATGAAAACCGAGTCCTGTAGTCCACAGCCCCCAGCAGAGCAGCGGCAACCTGCCGCGATTTGCCGGAGTCTCCGGCTGCGAGTAAAAGCCAATGCCCAGAACAAAGCTGCCAATCCAACCAAAGACCTGGGCGTGCCCATGGGCCTGAATCCAGGCGGCAGAAAGACCAGACAGCCCGTGGCGCGCTGAGATTTGCAGCAGGTTGGTGAAGCCCAGCAGCGTGCCCGGCAAAACCATGAAGAAAATGCCAGTCAGCATCCACAGGCGGAAATGGAAGCTCTTGCGCTGGCTGGCCTGCAAGACGGCAAGCGGACCAGCGTAGGGACGGACGGATTCGTTGGCAGGAACAGGCAGCTCGGGATGCATACGATCTCTCCAACGAAAGGTTCTCGCTGGCAGCAGACCGCCTGCAGTGACTTTCGTCGCTCTGTTCCTGAAAGCTCTCGCCGGAGTAGTGCGTCAGACTCCGCTTTCCAGAATGGCCGAGAGTCCGGGCAGATCCAGAATGGTGATCCTGCGGGCATCCACCAGCAGCAGACCCTCCGCCTGCAGCCGCATCAGGTTGCGCGAAACCAGTTCGCGGACTGTCCCGAGCTGGTGCGCCAGCTCCTGATGGGTGCCGGGAAGCTGGATCTCGATGCCATCCCCGACGGGTCGCCCATCCTGCTGTGCCTGACGCACAAGAACAGCGGCAAGGCGCTGGCGAACGGTGGCAAAGGAAAGCTCTTCAATGATGCCGACCAGCCGACGCAGACGGGCTCCAACAACGGCCAGCAGCTTGAGCGAAACCTCCGGATGGGCCAGGCAGAAGCTGTGCAGATCGCTGCGGGAGAGAAACAGGATCTGGGCATCTTCCGCTGCCACGACCGAAGCCGGATACGGCGCGCCATCGAAGACGGGAAGTTCGGCGACCGATCCGCCCGGCCCTTCGACGGCCAGCACCTGCTCGCGGCCACTGGCGGAGCTTTTGAAGATGCGCAGCTTTCCCGTGACGATAATATGCAGTCCGCGACAGGCATCCCCCTCCGCAAACAGCAGTTCCCCCTGCGCATAGTTGCGGCGAACCGCGTGGGCGGCAAGCAGACGCAGCTCCTCCAGGGAAAGATTGGCAAACAACGAAGTGGCCCCGAGTGCCGTGACGCGGTTGTCGAGTTCGGACATGAGCAGATTTCCTGAAAATCCGGGATGAGTGACTTTGGTCGCAGCAGCCGCCTGGACTGCCTGCATAGATTATCCGTCAGGAGGATGGTCATGGCGATTGCAGAAACCACGGTACGCGAGATTGCACTGGAACAGCCCGCATCGATTCGGGTCTTTGAGCAGTTGGGGATTGATTATTGCTGCGGAGGGCGCAAGCCGCTGGCCCAGGCCTGCGCCGAACACGCATTGAACCTGGACCATGTGCTGCAGACGATTGCCGAGGCCAGTGCCGAGAACGGTGAAGTTCCCCGCAACTGGGAGGACGAGTCGCTGTCGGCATTGTGTCGTCACATTGCGGCACGACATCACGGCTACATTCGCAGCGAGCTTCCGCGTCTGGAGATGTTGATGCAGAAGGTGGTCTCGCGCCACGGCAACACCCAGCCGGAGTTGGCCGCGATCCAGTCCATTCTGCTGCCCTTTGGCCGGGAGTTACTGGAGCATCTGGACAAGGAGGAGATGGTGCTCTTCCCCTACATCAGCAACCTGCAGCCGGAAGACGGGATCTGCCGCCCACTGGGCTGCTTTGGCTCTGTCCGTCATCCGATTGAAAGAATGATGGCCGAGCACGATGGCGCCGGAGAAGCAATGGCGCGGATGCGTGAGCTAAGCTCCGGATTTACTGCCCCGGATTGGGCATGCCCCACCTATCGCGGACTCTATCAGGCTCTGCGGGAGTTTGAGCGCGACCTGCACCAGCATGTCCATCTGGAGAACAATATCCTGTTCCCGCGCGCCATACAGTTGGAGCAAACCATCCCGGAGTGAGCCGGTGCCTGGGAACACTGCTGGCAACAGGCCCTACTCCAGTCCGAGTTGCGCCCGCCCGGCAGCGCTGATGCGATGGGGAGTCCACTTGGGCTCCCAAACCAGCTGAACATCGACCTTGCTGATCTGCGGGATGCAGGCCAGCCGATTGTTCACCTGCTCGAAGATCAGTCCGCTGGCCGGGCACTGCGGCGTTGTCAGGGTCATGCAGACGGTGACATGCTGACGCGGAAATGCCGGCGTGGCATGAGGATCCGGAGCGAGCGTAATGGAGCAGATCAGTCCGAGATCCACCAGATTGAGCTTGACCTCCGGGTCAAAACAATCGCGGAGCGCAAGCAGAATATCGTCCTGAGTAAGTGGCTGGGTCATGCTCGTTTCCTGAAAGGTTGGACGACGCGGGGGCGGGCGGTCGATGCTGGGACGGCTGGCCACGCACGGCAGGATGCGCTGCCTCGGGAGCTGCCCCGGAAGGCAATCAGCTCTTGCGTTCCACCAGATACCGCGCAACAGCCTTCAGTCCGTCGGCGCGCTCGCCAAAGAGATCGAGTGCGGCAAAGGCCTCGGCAATCAGGCGGTCGGCATCCTGCTGGCTCTGCTCCAGACCAAAAACGGCAGGCCAGGTGGCCTTTTCGCTGGTCAGATCCTTGCCTGCGGTCTTGCCGAGTTGCGCAGAATCCTGCGTGACGTCGAGGATGTCATCGACGATCTGAAAGGCCAGTCCGGCCTTGCGGCCAAAGAGATCCAGCGCCTGCTCCTGCGCAGGGTCCGCACCGGCAAACAGGCCACCGGCAACCACGCTGACGCGAATCAGCGCTCCGGTCTTGGCCCGGTGGATGGCATCGACCAGCTCCGCAGTCGGCTTCTGCTGCTCACCTTCGATATCCAGAACCTGGCCGCCAATCATTCCGTCAACCGTCCCGATGGCCTGCGCAATCAGGCGCAGAATCCGCACCGTGGTCGCAGGTGGGCAATCCAGCTCGGAGAGCACCTCCCAGGCCTGCGTCTGCAGGGCATCTCCGGCCAGGATGGCGATGGCCTCGCCATAGACAACGTGGCAGGTGGGCTTTCCGCGGCGCAGATCATCATTGTCCAGCGCCGGCAGATCGTCGTGGATCAGCGAGTAGGTGTGCAGCATTTCAATGGCTGCACCCAGCCGCTCCACCCCGGCGGACACCTGTCCCGTAACTGCAGCGGCAGCCTGCATGGCAAGGATGGGCCGCAGGCGCTTGCCCCCGGCAAAGACCGAGTGGCGCATGGCGCTGTGGATGGAGACGGGAACAACCGTGGCTGCTGGAAGCAGCTGTTCCAGGGCGGCATCCGTAAGCTGAATGCCGTGCTGCAGCAAGGCTTTTACGTCCATAGACATCCCCCTTAGTGTAAGGCATGCATGGGCTCTGCGATGCTCCGGCGGTCGATCCACGCTCCGGCCAGCAGGATCAGCAAGGCAAGCAGGCTGATGCGGCTGCCCCAGATCCGCTCCGGCGTCCGTGTCCATTGCAGATCGATGCGATTGGCTCCCTGCGCAACAGCCAGCACGATCAGCCCGTCGTCGCGCTGGGCCGCCTCCACTGCCGGAAGACCGTTGACCGACAGATGCCAGGCTGGAAACCGGCGCAGCCGCACGACCAGATATCCAGCCCTGGGAGCCTGCATGTCCAGAGTCATGTGCGCACCATTCCAGCCAAGCACACGAGCGGATGCCAGGCAGGGATTCCCCGCCTCACTCCATTGCCGCTGGCCCTCGTCATCGAGTGTGCCGAGCGGCTGAAGAGGGTCGGCAAGCAGGCAGCCCGCAGGCAACCCCACAGCCAGCTCCGCATTGTCGGCTGCCGTCGGCGTGTACTCATCGGTGGGCGGCGCACCCTGCTGCTGGTCCACGACCAGCTGCGCTGCCACATTATCCTCACTGTCGCAGGGCTGATGCAGCAGCAGGAAGCTGGCACCGGCGGCCAGCAGCACGCCAGCACACAGAACGCATCCCCGCTGCCTGCGGCTGCAGGGCTTCAGCGCCAACGCCAGAAAGATGGCCAGCGGAGCCGTGAGCACAATCGTCAGCCGCCAGGGAAACTGCAGAAACTGCATCTTGGGAAGTAGATGCCACAGAAACCGGGAGGGCGGAAGCTGCATCCCGAGCGCTGCCGGAAGCAACAGAAGCAACGGCAGCCAGAAGCGCCGATCCCGGCGATGCAAGGCTCCGGAGCGATAGGCCAGCCAGCAGGCCAGCGATGCCACCAGGACCGTGAGCAGAAAGATTACCGAGGCGCGATGCAGGACGGCATCATGAAACGCCATCTCCTGAGCCGCATGACGGGCAAACAGCCAGCTGTCCTCGATGCGCATGCCCACGGCATTGGCGGCATCAATCTGCACCCAGCGCTGCTCCAGCGCTGCGGGAACCAGATAAAACGCAGCCAGTCCCAACCCCAGCAGAACGCCGAGCAGGGCGCGACCCACGGGCCAGACAGCCCGCTCTGCGGCAGCGACAACCAGCGCAACCCCGGCCAGCATGTAACACAGCATCACGCCGGATGGAGCATTGAGGAGCCAGCAGGCGGCAATCACCACCGCAAGCCGACGCGTTGCCGGGCTCCAGATGCCGGCAGTTCCCTGCCCCGCCTGATCTGCACGCGGCTGCGACCCGCTACCGGCACAGGACTTGACGCTGTATAGGATGGCCAGCGGAAAGCAGGGCGTCGCTGCAAGCTCTGCCAGTGCGCTGCGCTCAAAGGCCGTAAACAGGGCATAGGGCGCAAGGATGGCCAGGATTCCCGCCACGGATGCCAGATCATCCGTCAGCCACTCGCGCGCCAGCCGCCGCGTGGCCATTCCCGTGGCCACCAGCGACAGCCAGACAAAGCCCCACGTGGCCAGGGTCCATCCCTGAGCGGTCCATCCCTGAGCACCTGCGCCAAAGACAGCGCCCAAGGCCGCTCCAAGCAGCCAGCTGAGCGGGGGATAAAAGACAAATCGCGGCTCCCCGGCCTGCCAGGCAGGCGTCTGCGCCCACTCCGGCAGCAACACTCCCTGATGCCAGGCGCGGACCACATTCAGCCAGGAAACCAGATGAAAGTCGTAATCGTGACCACAACTGACGGCGGCATGCATGCCGGCGGCTGTCAGAACGAGGGCCGTCAGCCCCATCCAGCGCGCGGACCATAGATGATGCCTCAGGATGTGTGCCTGATGGGAGACTGTCTTCCATCGGGAGGGCGAGCTTGCTCTTGGGACCAACCCATCACTCCGGCAGCAGATGCAGCGTGTGCGTGGTGTGTGCCTGCACGGCGCTGTGGGAAAAAGGCAGCGCGAAGGTCGTGCCGCCGTACCAGCTCAGCCACTGATCGCGAAACCAGGGGCTCAGCGGATTCGAGCTTTCTCCGAGCACGATATTCTCCGTGGAAGCATCGGGATCGCTCCAGTCCATGGTAAATCGCTGGCTGGGGCCAAAGGCGCGGCCCACCTGCTTGATGGTCGTCGTATCCCCGCTCTGCGGCCACGGTCCGGTTCCAGCCCAGGCACTCACCTGCGGCAACCATCCCAGCAGAGGACCCAGCAGTGGATGCTCCAGATCCACAACATGCCAGCGACCGTAGCGCCAGGCATTCAGGTCGCCGGTTGCCCGTCCCTGCTCCATGCCCTGACGTACGGCATCGGTCAGCAGCGCATTCCAGTCGCGATAGCGCGCGGGAAGCCACGGACTGCGCGCCGTGTCTCCGCCGTGCATGAGGATCTCCTCCTCGGCAAAGTTGGACTCCGACCAGCGATAGAGCGCCATATCCCGGCCCAGCCGCGGCTTCAGGATCAGCGGCCAGAATGCCTTCCGTGCCCAGGCCACAATCGATGCCGCCGGGGAATCGGTCGTCATCCGCCCGTCCCAGTTGCGCAGCAGCAGGGCCGCCTGCCGCAGTCGTCCATCCACGGGCTCGGTGTGGTCAATGGCATCGGCAAAGCGATGGGCAAGCTCCAGATCCACGCCGCTGTAGATATCCGTCTGCACGGCCAGCATCTGCTGCCGGGTCAATCCGGTGCGCCCGTCCAGATCCTGGTAAATCCGCTCAATCCGGTACGGATCCGCCCACTCCAGCGTCAGCGGATACTGCGTATCATCCGGCGTGACGCGGGCATTGGCAGTGGCCAGCAGGCCGGAGGGCGGATCGAAGGCATTCGGCATCTCGTCAAAGGGAATGTAGCCATGCCACTCATGGTCACCGTCGGCTATGGGCAACCCTTGCAGCCCGTTGGGACGCAGCGGAACCTTGCCAATGGCGTGATAGGCAATATGCCCGGCATCGTCGGCATAGACCACATTCTGCGTGGGCCAGCACCAGGCCTCCAGCGCCATCGAAAACTGCTGCCAGTTCTCCGCCGTGTCGATCGAATAGATGGGAATAGCTGCCAGGGCCGGATCATAGAGCGTCCAGCGCAGGGCAATGGCCTGCCGATGGGTACGAACCACCGGATTCAGCAGCGGCCCGTGTACGGTCAGAGCCACATCCTGATGCACGGCGCGGCCAAAGCGCACCGGAATCGTCTCCTGCACGTGAGCCAGCGGCTGCCAGCTTCCGTCGGAGGCGCGATAGTTGCCCTTGCCGTCCAGCTGCTCGATGTAGAGATCCTGCACATCGGCATAGAGCGCAGTAAAGCCCCAGGCAATGTGATCGTTGTGCCCGGCAATCACCAGCGGAACCCCGGGCAGCGTGACGCCGGCCACATGCAATCCGGGAGCCTTCAACTCCGCCGTCATCCAGATGTTCGGCACCGTCAGATCCAGATGCATGTCATTGGACAGCAGCGGCTTTCCGCTTGCGGTCCGCTTGCCGGAGATCACCCAGTTATTCGATCCCGACTGACAATCCGGACACCGGGCAGGATGCATCTGTTGCTCCAGACGCAGCAAATCCTCCGTGGGCAGCTGCGCCGCCAGCTGCGTGGTCGTCTGGGTGGCTGCTGTATTGCGGCTTTGGTTCATCGAGTCATCGAGGATCGGCGGCACCGGCACCGGCGCATTCATCAGCGCAGCCTTGCGCGTAGGCGGCTGGTCCCGCCAGGAGCCCACCGGATAGAGGTCCGCCTCGAGGCGTGGATCCTTCAGATCGGCAGCAATCCGCGCCCGCGCCAGCTTCACGTCCCAGTGGCTGTCCAGCATCTGCACCATGTTCACGCCCACCAGAACGCAATCCTCGGCGCGCCAGGGACGCGGTCGATAGTGCAGCAGCCGAAACTCGATGGGCAGCCGGTCCGCATTCCGGGCAAGATACAGATTCACGCCCCGCGCATACTGCTGATAGCGCTTCTGCTGATTGGCCGAGAGATTGCGATAAATGCGATCCGCCACATTGCGCATCTGCAGGACGCGCTGCATGCGGTCATGCTCCAGCGCGACAGGCCCCAGAATGGCTGCCAGCTCCCCGGCAGCATTGCGTCGCAGCATATCCATCTGCCAGAGGCGCTCCTGCGCCGTGACATAGCCCTGAGCGAGCAGAAGATCGTCCAGCGATGCCGCCTCCAGATGCGGCACGCCATGCTCATCCCGACGCACAATCACGGGAGCGGCAAGCCCGGAGACGGTCAGCGATCCATCCTGGATTGGAAGCGTGGATTCCATCACCCGATGCATCCAGACCAGCAAAAGCCCGTAACCGGCGGCCGAAACCAGCACCACCAGCAGCAGTCCCAGGCCAACGGTTCGCAGGCGGTTCTTTCTGGTTTGGCTCATGGCATGCTCCTCGGCTGCGGCTGGAATGGACCAGACAGGCAATGGACCAGACAGGCATGAATCCCTGCATGGATGGGATCACCGGCTGCGAATGGCCGGCTTGGATTTCCTTGACTTGCTGACAACCAGGCCAGACAAAACCATCTGCAATGGGACAATCTTTCCCTGTCACCTTAGCATGCCAGGGACGGCTGCGATCAGGCTGGCTGCGATTTGCCGCGTCGCGCAAAGGCAATGTAGGTTCCAAAGAGAACCAGCACCAGAAGCGGAAGAATCAGCAGACTGCCCTCCGGACCGGTGGCACCGCCCGTCCACCGTGCGGGTCCGGTGATGGTGGTCGTCAGCCAGTGGGAGGCAGGCGGCAGACCACTGTCCGGAGTTCCATAGAAAAACGATTGCGCCCAGTCCCAGCATGCATGGAAGCCGACCGCCCACCAGACCGAGCCGGTCCAGCGAATGCTGCAGCAGAAGATGAAGCCAATGGCGGCCGCGGAGCTGATGCCGACCAGACTCTCCCCATGGTTGCTCCAGTGCACGCCACCGAAGATCAGCGAGCTGAGCAAGGCAGCCAGCCACCAACTGCGGGCATTGCCAGGCTTTTTCCCAAATGCCTGCAGGAATGTGCGCAACAGGAGACAACGAAAGACACCCTCCTCAAAGAGCGCCACACACAGATAACCGGCCGCCCACAGCAGTGCCTGGAGCAGCAGCCACGGCACAGGAGCCTCAACCGGCACAATGCTGGCCAGATGCAGCGCCTCCATGCTCAGCAGCAGTGCCGTGAGCGCAATGAAACCGGCGACGGCACCGGTCAGCGCACGGGGCAGCCAGCGACGATCGATCCAGAAATACTCCCGCAGCGACTGATGACAGAAGAGCAGAACGGCCAGATAGCCACCGCACATGCCGATCAGCGTGGCCAGTTCGTTGCGCAGCAGCGCACCGGCGGAAAGTGCGTGGGAAGGGATAAACGAGATCCGTCCAAACAGCAGGGTAAGGACGATCTCCGCCAGCGCTGTAAACAGCAGGAAACCTGCAAGAAACAGCAGCACCCGCCAGCCGGATCGCAGACCGGAGGGACCGAAGAAGACCTGCTGCATGATCCGGGTTTCAAAGGGCAGCTCTGCCATTTCCGGCTGCGTACGCCCCAGAAGCTCCTGCGGATTCTCCGCGTCAGTGGGCGCCGGATGGCTGGGCCCGGAATCGGATGGCTCAATGGTCATGCTTCATGGTAGCCGAAAGCATGAAAAAGCAAACACCGATCCCGGAGAGATTGCATCCCCGACAAGCCAATGCCATCCCCGCCCGCAGACCTTCAGCTGAACAGATCCTTCATGCGGCTGATCATATTCCGTGACGTGGGGCGATTCTCCACATCCATGGTCTCGCCGAGCTGGCGAACCAGATCGCGCTGAGCCCGGGTGAGCTTCTTCGGGGTCTGTACGATGACCTGCACCAGAATGTCGCCACGCCCATGCTCATTCAGGTGGGGTACACCCTCGTTGCGCAGGCGGATTTCACGGCCACTCTGGGTTCCTTCGGGAATGCGCACTGTAAGCGGGCCTTCCAATCCGGGGATTTCAATCTCCGCACCCAGCGCGGCCTGCGGAAAGGAGATGGGAACAACGCAATGCAGATCGTTGCCATCCCGCTCAAAGAAATCGTGCGGCTTGACGGTGAGCACGATGTAAAGATCTCCGCGCGGGCCGCCAAAGCGACCGGCATTGCCTTCCCCGGCGTATCGGATGCGGGTTCCGTCCTCGACTCCTGCCGGGACACGAACCTTCATCTGAAACTCACGAATCACGCGCGTCTCGCCGCGACAACTGCTGCAGGGATCGGTGACCACCGTGCCGGAGCCGCCGCAACTGCCGCAGGTGCGGGCCACGGAGAAAAAGCCCTGCTGGTAGCGAATCTGTCCCTGGCCCTGACACTGGGAGCAGGTGGTGGGACCGCGTCCGGAGGCCGTGCCGGTGCCACGGCATGTGGCACAGTTTTCCCGGCGGCGCGCCTGTACTTCGGTCTCCTTGCCAAAGATTGCCTCTTCAAATTCAAGGGTCAGGTCCACCCGCAGGTCATCGCCGCGCTGCACGCGGGAGCCACGCCGCTGGCCGCCGCCGAACATCTCGCCGAAGATATCCCCGAAGATATCCCCAATATCGACGGCTCCGCCAAATGGGCTGCCTCCGCCGAAACCGGCGCTGGTGGAGGCATGTCCGTAGCGATCGTAGGCGGCACGTTTTTCCGCATCGCTCAGCACTCCATAGGCCTCGCTGGCCTCCTTGAAGCGCTCCTCGGCCTGCTTGTCGCCGGGGTTGCGATCCGGATGGTACTTCATCGCCAGCTTGCGATAGGCCGACTTCAACTCGGCATCACTGGCCTCACGGGAGACCCCGAGGATCTCGTAGTAATCTGCTTTGCTCACTGTACTCACGTGTTTTCTGCTGTTCGTCGGACGGCGAAACGGGAAGAAATCGCGCCGATCGTATGCTGTCTAACCAATCTTTAGGATGCGCAAAGCGCAGGGCTGGATTCTGCCTGTCAGCGAACCGGCTGACGTCGCCCAACGCTGCGGCGCTCCATCCTGCGCCCTTATGCTTCGTTCTGTGCCGGATTGCTGACCACGCGCACCAACGCCGGACGCAGAAGCCGCTCCCGGATGCGATATCCGCGGCGAATCTCTTCGGCAACGGTCTGATCCGGCATATCGAGCCGTTCCACCGAGCCCAGCGCCTCATGCAGGCGCGGATCAAAGACCTCACCCACGGCTGGAATGGCCTGCACCTGAAGGTTGCGCAACACCTCGTCCATCTGCTTGACGATCAGCTCCACGCCGGTCCGCAACTGCTCGGCCGAAGCATTGGCGCTGAGCGCCAGGGAAAAATTGTCCAGCACGGGAAGGAACTGCTCCACGACCATGCCCGTGGCATAGTCGCGAAACTCCGCCTTTTCCCTCTCCTGGCGCTTGCGGGCATTGTCAAACTCCGCCTGCAGCCGTGCCAGGCGATCCAGCAGCTGGTCGCGCTCCTGCTGCAGCTGCTCCAGCTGGGCCGCATCGGGGCCGCTTGCCGCCGCCTCATCCGTCAACTCTGCTGCCTGCACATTTTCCTGTTCCGTCATGCTCTCCATACTTTCTGCTCCACATCGGGTTGGCAGCCGACAACATCCTGCTGCCTCTATTCTCTCAAATTTTGCGCAAATTCCCATCTGCGCCCGAAACGCAGCCATGAATGCAGGATGCCCGGTTGCAGCAGCGCTATCCGTTTGCCGATCCGTCCAGCATCCCCTCGGAGATCTGCGCAATATAGCCGATCGTACGCATCATCTCCTCATACTGGATCCGCGTGGGAGCCAGCACCGCGACGGTGCCGGCGGCGCGGCTGCCAATGCGAATGGGAGCGCCGATCAGGACCATATCCTGCATGGCCGGCACTGCGTCATCCAGACCGACGACCACCCGGACCTCACGCTGCCGGGCATGGACAAAGGCCTCCAGCAGCTCAATCACGCGCTGCCGGGTTTCCAGAATGGCCAGCATCTCGCGCAGATGCTCGCGATCCATCCCACCGGCCAGCAGGTTGGCCATGCCGTCAATGTAGACGGCCGGAAGGACAGCATCGGCATTCAGGGCACCCTGGCCGTAGAGCTCATTCAGCGCCCGCAGGCTGCGATCGTAGGCAATCCGCTCCTGCTCCAGCCGTTCGTCCAGCTCGCCGCGAATGCGGTCCAGCCGCCAGCCGCGAAAGTTCTCATTCAGATACTGCCCTGCCGCGTCCAGCTCCGCCGCCGACCACTCCTGCGTGGTGGTCAGCAGTCGGTCCTGAACGGCGCCTTCGCGCGTGACAAGAACGGCCAGAATGCGCCCGGCAGCCAGGCGGGAGAAGTGGATATGCTCCAGCACCGGCTCGTCGCCGGGCCGGGCCAGCGCCATGCCGACGCTGTTGGAAATCTGGGCCAGCACATGGGAGGTGCGCTCCAGAAACTGGGTGGGCGAGGCGACTCCGCTGTAGCTTTGCGCAATGCGTCCCCGCTGGCCGGCATCGAGCATCGCCACATCCGTTGCGGTGCGACTGGAGTGCTGCAGCTGTTCGACGTAGTAGCGGAAGCCGCGCGCGGTGGGGATGCGCCCGGCGGAGGTGTGCGGCTGATCCAGCAGGGCGGCTTCGCTCAGGCTGGCCATCACGTTGCGGATGGTTGCAGGACTCAGCCCGTCCCGATGCTCAAAGTAGCGGGCTACGGCTTGCGAGGAGACGGGCTCACCGGTGGCGATATACATCTCCAGAATCGCCATGAGAACCAGTCGTTCGCGCGGACTGATCCGGTACTCCTGCATCAGGAAATCCTCAGGCGGCTGCATGGCCCAATGGCGGTTCTTGCGCTGCCTGCTCCCAGTCTAGGCAGCGCAAAAACCGGTGTCAACGAACGAGTCCATGGGAGCGTTCTGGTGCTACTGGATTTCGATCACGTCGCCGCTGCGCGCAGCCACCTCTTCGGCGCGGTCTGCCACCTTGCGAGCCACGGCATAGAACTGCGCAGCATCGGCATCGTCAGGACCGGCCAGTGCCACCGGCAGCCCACGGTCGCCGCCCTCGCGGATGGCCGGAACCAGCTCCAACGATCCCAGGAAGGCCAGCCCGTACTGTGCGGCCGTGCGCTCGGCACCGCCCTTGGAAAAGATGTCAATGATCTGGCTGCAATGCGGACAGGTGAAGTGGCTCATGTTCTCCACAATCCCCAGCACCTCGACATTCACCTGGGCGAACATCTCCAGCGCCTTGCGCGCATCCTGCAGCGAAACGTCACTGGGGGTGGAGACGACGACGGCTCCGGTCAGCGGCACCGTCTGCACCAGGGAAATGACGACATCGCCGGTTCCCGGCGGCAGATCGACGATCAGGTAATCGAGCTCCCCCCAGTCCACCTGCTGCAGAAACTGCCGGATGATCTGGTGCAGCATGGGGCCACGCATCACAAGCGGCTTGTCTCCGGGAGAGATGTAGCCGATGGAAATGGTCTTCACGCCGTGGGTCAGGTTGGGGTGGATCAGGTTGTTGGCATCCACGCGGGGCTGCTCACTGGAGCCCATCATCAACGGAATATTGGGTCCGTAGATATCCGCATCGATGAGGCCAACCTTGTTTCCGAGCCGGGCCAGGGCGATGGCCAGATTGACGGCAACCGTGGTTTTTCCCACCCCACCCTTGCCGGAACCGACTGCAATGATCTTGTTTACCCCGGGCAGTGGCATGGGCGCCTGGGGGATGCCGTGTGCATGAGCCATGATGATCTTCCTTCCCAAATCGACTGAATGGATGCTATGGAAATCGTTTCGGATCCCGGACGGGTCCGGCTGGATTTCAGGATTTACCCGGCCGGACGCTTCCCAGACCCTCCGGAGCCTGCCGCGCACGCTTGCGACGCTCGGATTCGGCGGCACGAATCTCCCGACGGCGCAGGGCGCCTTCAAAGCGACGAATTTCATCCGGCGTCTCCGGACGCACAGGGGGAACCTTGACCGGATGCTCCCCGCGATCAACGGCGACAAACACAAGATAGGCACTGGCCACATGACGGTGCTTGCCTGCCAGGGCATCCTCGGCCCAGACCTTGACCCCAACCTCCAGCGAATGGCTGAAGGCCCGGTTGACGCTGGACTTCAGGATCAGCAGATCGCCGACATGGACCGGCTGGATGAAATCGATGTGGTCCATGGAGGCGGTGACCACAGGCGAGCGGGTATGGCGCAGCGCAGCCATGGCACCCACCAGATCGATCAGATGCATCAGCCGCCCGCCGAGCAGGTTCCCGAGCGTATTGGTGTCATTCGGCAACACCAGCTCGGTCATCTCCGACTGGGACTCGCTCACAGTTCGGGAGTCCACGGCTGCCGCCGGGCTGGGTGTGCTGGTTAAAACTGTCTCTGCCATGTCTGCTTGTCTCCTCCGGGCTGGACTGCAAACCGCCGCGGGCTGAATGCCCCAGGCCATGCAGAATACCGCTTCCTTACTCTAGTGTCAGCAATCAAAACGGAATCTGCAAATCCGGCACACCGGCATCAGAGACGGCAGGGGCTGGCCGGATGCCGCCCGCCGTGAAAAAATACTCCCATGGACAAGATGACCGGATTGAAAGAGATCCTGACCATGGATCCGAAGAACAGCTTTGCGCGTTATGGATTGGCAATGGAGTTGGCCGGACGTGGCGAGATCGAAGCCGCACTGGGTGAATTTGCAACGCTTCTGGAACAGAATCCCGACTATACCGCAGGCTATTTCATGTCCGCGCAGACCTTGTCCGGCGCCGGACGGAATGCCGAAGCCATTGAGCGGCTGAAGGCCGGCATTGCCTGCGCCGCGCGCACAGGCAACGCCCATGCCAAGAGCGAGATGCAGGGGATGCTGGACGAGCTTGGCGGCTGAGCCCAAAGGCTCAGCCGATTGCCTGCCTCAGCTTCGCGCGGCGATTGCCGAGGCGGGAATCGTGATGGAGCCCACGCGACCACTGTTGCGATCGATCACAATCACCCGCACCGAGGCCAGTTTGGACGGCAGCTGCAGCGTCCGCTTGTAGGGAATCCCCGCAGGCATGCCGCTCTGATAGGTCGCCGGTTGCAGGCTCAGCACCAGGGTGTCTCCACTGATCTGCGCCTGATGCGTGCCATCATTCCGCACGGCGACGAAGATATACAGCCTGTCCGTCCAGCGACCGGCAACCGGACCGGAGCTTTGCTGCTCCAGGCCAAGACCTTTCATCTGAATACGCAGCCGCAGCGTGGTTCCACTGGAATCGGCATCTGCCGTTGCGCTGATACCGACGCCGGACTCATCCTCCGGACTCCAGACAGCCTGCTGCAACTGCTGCCGGGGGGTCTGCGCGGGCGGAACAGCATCCAGATAGCTGGAGCGATAGCGCAGCCTGATTCCCTTGCGATCCGGAATCTTGACGGTGATCAGGTGCAGCTTGTCATCGGGCGGTGAAGGCGGCTCAAAGGAAAGCTCGGCCGTGGCCATGGAATCGGACTGAATCTGCGCCAGGGTCTTGCGGAGGTCGCTGCCGCGATCGACGGCAATGCCTCCGGTGGACTCGGCAAGAGTCCGTATCGGCCCGTCGATCCCATGCAGATTGGACTCCATCTGGCTGGTGATGCGGCCCGGAGTCAGATTGCGCCCAGCCGTGCTGCCGGCCGGTCCGTTGTTGTCGGTTGATCCCTGAATCAGCTCCACATTGCGAAATTCGATACTGGAGTCGGTTGCTCCGCCATGATTGCGGGAGGCATCGATGACGTAGAGCGCGATGTGGGCATCGTCCATGATCTCCCGCGCGCGTTGCAATGCGCTCTCCACATGGTTGCTCCCCTGCTCCATGCCCACCTTGCGATCCTCCCAGTTGCCCAGTGCGCTGTCGCCGGAGATCAGTGCCAGGCTCTTCTGGCCATGCACCGCGGCAAAATGCCGGGCAAGCGCCTGCATCACCTCCAGCAGTTGCCGCTGCGGATTATCGCCCATCATGCGCAACTCCGGATCAATGGTGTCGATATAGTCCGGGATGGAGTTGTAGTTCCCATTGACGCTGTTCAAATCAACGGCATGATGCACCGTATCAAAGGTCTGGCGATCCTTCCGTTCCAGCTCCTGCGCCTGTGCCGTGGCGGATGCGGAAGGCTGCCAGGCCTGGAGCCGTGCGCGGACGGCAGCAGGATCGGAGGTGACGTCCTGCAGAACGCGGAAGCTGTGCTCGTCAATGGCATAGAGGGCAAATCGGGTTCCGGGACGCGCGGTTTGCAGATACTCAAGCACCTGCTGCCGGGCCTGATTCATATCCGCAAAGGCAAGGTGTCCCCCGTCCAGCAAGAGAATGAGCGTATTGTCGGCAGATGCGTCCGGATTGAGGTTGCTAAAGCCATCCGCCTGCGACGCTGCCGGATTCGCGGATGGGGTTTGCGACGAAGTCTGCTGAAAGGTGGACAGCGGGATGGGATGACCGTTGTCGAAGAGCTGGATCTCATCGCGACGAAGGTTGGTGATCGGCTTGCCGGAATGGTCCAGAGCCAGAAGATTGACGCTGACCCGCTGCGTATTGGCTTGCAGGGTGAATGCGGCATGCTGCCCGGCGGAATTGCCTGTCTGCGGCAGATCCTGCAGCGCTTCGACGGCAACTTCGGCAGCTGCCGGTGCAGCAGGCGTCGATGGCTGCGAGCTTGCCGACGCAGCCGCGCCACCAGAAGCGGCTGCGGCTGCTGGAGTGGTCGCAGGGGCGGCTGGATTCGAGGCAGGAGGCTGCACCGCAGCAGCGTTGGCAGCCATCGTTGCCGGCGAGGAACTGGCGCTGGCGGCAGCGGATGCTGCTCCGGACGCCGATGGAGGAGCTGCCGTCGGCTGCTCGCTGGCCACGTCCGTAATAATGCGGGCCACGGAGCCAAAGCGATGATAGGCACTGAACTCGGTTTCGTTGATGCGCGTCCGATCGACGGTCTGGATGATGCCGCGCTGCTCCCACTTGTCGGGTGTGGTGGTGAGCGTGACGCTGTGCAGCGGAACAATCTTGGGCGAAGCGCCTACGGTCATGGGCCCCCACTCAATGCGCATGGCACCGCGCAGCAGACTTTCCCCCGGGCGTGGATCGACAAAGAGACGGATCTGCCGGATGACTCCGGTGGCCGGATCAATGGCGAGCTGTCCATGATAGCCGGCAAGCAACACGCTGGGGACGGAAATCATGGTCTGATGCTGACCATCGAGGGCCGGACCGTAACTCACATCGCAGCAATAATGCACGGAGTAGTGGGACGCTGCCCGCGGAACCGAGAAATGGAAGATGGCCAGCCGCTGGCTGCCACTCTGCTCCCAATGCTCCCAGGCCAGTTGTCCATGCGCGGCATCCAGCAGCACCGTGGTCAGCACCGGACCAAACTCTCCCCAGGAAACCAGATCCCGGGCCTCGTGGAAGTTCTCCTTGCCATGCGTGGCGGATGCCTTGCGCGCCGCCGGGGTATCCGTTTCGACGCCATCCCGAATGGTGACCGGGGTCTGATCTTCCCCGAGCAGCAGCAGCCCGCCGCGCGTCACGGAGTTGCCGGCATCGAATCCCACCCCCGTGTCGGTAAAGTGCGCCGTATCCCGCACAGCCAGCAGATTGGGCAAAGCTGGAATGGTGCGCAGGACGTAGTTGATGGTTCTGGCCATGATTGCGCGCTGGTCGGGGATTTTGGGCGGCGCATCCGGCAGCACCGTTCCGGCCGATGGAGGCAAAAATGCCGAGTTGGCATAGAGGGCGCGCAGGGCTTCGGTTGTCTTCTGCCCCGGCGATTCATCCGTCAGCTTCTGCCAGGTGGCGGAATCGAGCGACTCGACGAGTTGGACATTGTTCAGGCGCTGGTTCAGCTGATCGTCGGTCAGGTGATCCGTCCGGGCCTCATCCACCAACTGCACCAGTTGGGAGACCGTTGTCTTGTGTGAGGATGCCCAAAGCATGGGCGCACCCAGCAGTAGAACAGCGAAAACAGCCCTGTTGCGCATACACGTACTCCTGTCGCAGGGCGCAGCCAGCATCGAAAGAGGCTGCGCGTGGTCCATCATAGCCGCAGGAGAGAACAATCGGCAAAGGTTGAGAAAATGGATTTATTTCTGATTTCCGAACAGTCTTGCCTGCAATCGTCCCCGCATTGCCGACGACACGGGGACCAACCTGCAACAGACCGAGGCTGCCGGACTAGTCCGCCTGCGGATGAGTGCCCATCCCGCTGCCAGCGGGCAGCGCCGAGGCAGCGGGATCCGGCGGCAGCACGCGAAGCAGCAATCCAGAACCACTCTGCAGGTTCGCGTTGGGATGTGAGGCCGTGAAGACAATCTGGCCCGCAGGACCGGAGCGCCCGGCATGCTCCAGCCGGAGATTGCCGTAGCCATAGAGTCCGCAGGCATCCGAGGAGAAGACCCAGAAGGCCTGCGGTGTGGACGCGTCTCCCACGGCAGCCCGGCATGGCTGCCCGGGATGCACCATCGGCACGGCAAGGATGCCATAGGCTACCGGCTGCCCCACGGCGACCATCCCTTCCGCCACGGGACCACCCCCGCGATAGACCTGCTGGCCGCCAATCTGGCGCGTGGTCGCATTCTCCGGCACCGTGCCACGCATGGCCATATCCTCCGGCACTTCGGCCTCTTCCACCTCCAGCAACGAGGCCATGGCGCGCAGGCTGACGGCGACAGGCAACTGGGCGTGACGCAGGCGCAGCGTGGTGAAGCGCAGCACCAGACGAGGCTGCGGTGCCAGGGTCACGGCAACCACCTCGCCTTCCAGCCGCGCACCGCGATGGACATCCGTCCCCAGAATCGACTGCATGAGCGTGGCCTGGATGCGCTGCCCCGGATGCGCGTGATGCATGTGCACCGAGGTGTCCAGACTGACGGGCAGGATGGTGCCGGGCGTCAGAGGCTGCACTGCCCGGGAAACAGGCTTCTCGGCTTGGAGTGGACACGTCAGAAGCGGACTCAGCACGAGCGACATCCCGAAGAGGGCAACAGCAGGCACGACGCTGAGGCCCATCCAGCTTGCTGCGCGGGTGCGCGCACCCCGCTGCGCCTTGAAGGATGCGTCGAAGGCCGGGGAATGCCATGGCAGAAATCGTTCGAAGCGGCGCATGACGAATCCTCCTCTGCTGCATTCAGATGCTGAATTCGAGGAAAACGATCACAGCATGCGCAACGGGCGATTCTCAGCATCCACGAGAAGCTGCAGGGTCGGCACCGGCTTGTCCGTCAGTTCAAAGCCCATGATGATGACCTGATGGCCACGCTGAATCAGGTGTGCCGCGGCACCGTTCATGCAGATGACGCCGGAGCCGCGCGGTCCGGCAATCGTATAGGTCTCCAGCCGGGCTCCGTTGGTGTTGCTGACCACGAGAACCTTTTCACCCGGCCACAGGCCAACGGCATCCAGCAGATCCTGGTCGACGGTGATGCTTCCGATGTAGCTCAGGTCCGCCTCGGTGACGGTTGCATTGTGAATCTTGGAACGCAGTACAGATCGCATGTGGGTCACTTCCCTTGGGGTAAATGCCAGTCTTCAGCCTACCGGAGACCGGAGCCGACCGTTTCATGGGACGAAAAGCAGGCGCGGAATGCAGCGGAGCTGCCGTTGCCGGCACAGCTCCGCAGCATCCTTCGCCAGCCTTGACGGCCGTAACCCCGGCGAGCGAAATCCGAATCGCTCAGGCCAGCACCGGCTCCACGCCCAGAGCCTTGCGCACGGCAGGAGCCACACGGGTGCCCAGCAGTTCGATGGCATGGCGCATCTTCTCCGGCGCCATCGAGGCTGCCGTCATCTGGAAGTCGATCCGCGCAATGCCACCCAGCACCTCATGGGTGTAAAGGATCTTCTCCACCACGGTCTCCGGGTCGCCGATCAGAAATGCCCCCTTGGGGGAACGCGTGGCGTCATACTGCTCGCGGGTAATCGGCGGCCAGCCGCGCTCGCGCCCGATCTGGCTCATCATGGCAGCATAACCGGGGTAGAAATCATCAGCTGCCTGCTCTGTTGTGTCACCCAGAAAGCCAAACATATGCAACCCCACCTTGAGTTTTTCCGGCGCATGCCCCGCCCGCGCCCCAGCCTCGCGATAGAGATCAATCAGCGGACGGAAGCGATGGTGTGCGCCGCCGATGATGGCCACCATCAGGGGCAGTCCCAGCACGCCGGCCCGGGCAAAGGAGTGCGGCGTTCCCCCTACGCCCAGCCAGATGGGCATCTCCTGCTGCACCGGACGCGGATAAATCTCCTGATTCTGCAGGGCAGGACGATGCTTGCCACTCCAGCTGATGCGCGGATGCTGCCGGATCTGCAGGAGCAGGTCGAGCTTTTCCGCAAAAAGCTCGTCATAGTCCTCCAACTGCAGGCCGAAGAGTGGGTACGCCTCCGTAAAGGAGCCGCGTCCGGCAACAATCTCCGCCCGACCGTTGGAGATCAGATCGAGCGTGGCAAACTGCTGAAAGACCCGCACCGGATCAGCAGCCGAAAGCACGGTGACCGCACTGGCAAGCCGAATCCGGCGCGTTCGCGCCGCAGCTGCCGCCAACAGGATGGAAGGCGCAGAGTCCAGAAACTCCCGACGATGATGCTCCCCAATGCCAAAGGCATCCAGGCCCACCTGATCGGCCAGCTCAATCTCCTCAAGCAGGTTGGCGATGCGCTGCGCCGGCGGGAGCGTGATGCCGGTGCTGGGATCGGGAAGGGATGCGGCGAAACTGTCAATGCCAATCTGCATGATGTCCTCCTGGAACGCGGGTTACCGTCACTTACTTGTTCCAACAACTATCTGGATGCGCGGCCAGAGAAAAGGATGCAAGGCAGGCCGCTTCATCCCCGGCTTGATCCCCGCCTAATCAAAGACGACCGTCTTGTTCCCGTACTCCAGAATGCGGTGCTGCAGGTGCCAGCTGACAGCGCGGGCCAGTACCACCCGCTCCAGATCCCGGCCTCTGGCTACCAGATCCTCCACCTGATCCCGATGCGAGATGCGCGCCACATCCTGCTCGATGATCGGCCCATCGTCCAGCGCGGAGGTGACGTAATGGCTGGTGGCCCCTATCAGCTTGACGCCGCGGGCATGGGCGGCATGGTAGGGTCTGGCCCCCATGAAGGCCGGCAGGAAGGAATGATGCACGTTGATGATGGCCGATGGATAGCGGGCAACGAACTCCGGGCTGAGAATCTGCATGTAGCGGGCAAGCAGAATCAGCTCCACGCCCGCCTCCGACAACAGCGCCAGCTGGCGCGACTCCGCCTCCGCCCGCGTCTGCGGCGTCACCGGCAGGCAATGAAAGGGAATGCCATAAAAGCCCGCCAGCGGCTCGATGGTCCGGTGGTTGGAGAGGATCAGCGCCACCTCGCAGGAAAGCTCGCCGGAGCGGATGCGTTCCAGAAGATCGGCAGCGCAATGCAGATACTGCGAGCAGAAGAGCGCAATTCTGGGCCGATGCCCGGTTCTGCGCAACTGCCAGTGCATGGAGAGCGACGCGGCCAGAGGGGCAAACCGGATGCGAAACTCCTGGCAGAGCGCGTCCAGAGCCGGAGCTGCGGTTGCATCGGAGGGCGATGCGGTCCACTCGACCCGCATGAAGAAGAGGCCCAGTTCATGATCCTGATGCTGGTCGGCATGCAGGATGTTGGCTCCCATCTCAAAAAGGAGGGTGGAGACACGCGCGACCAGACCGGGCTGGTCCGGACAGGTCAACAGCAGGACAGCGCTATCCATGGAGGGTGTTGCCATGAACCCAGAGTATCGCAGGGAATCCGGCTGGATTCCCTGCCCGCTCGTTGATGGCCCCCGGGTGTCGATGGCTGCATGGCGATGCAGCGTGAGCTTGCAGCCGGGGATTAAGGCCGGGCTTGGGATCGGGCGCATGGGCTGCGATTCCATCCCAAACGATGCTTCCCGGTACTGCAAAGTCTGCAGCCCTGGCTCATTGCGCCGTTACGCCAGTGGAAAGCTGGTCCCGCAGGGTTCCCACCAGGTCGGCCATCAGGCGCAGCTTGCCCGCCACCGGCTCCGGCAGCGGTTCGGTGGCCAAGGCCAGCTGGGAGTGCAGCAGCAGTCCAGCAACGGTGGACTTCAGCTCCGTCTCCAGCGCCACGGTCGCAGCCCGGCGGGCCAGCTCCTGCTCGCGCTCACGCCGACGCAGGGCGGCGCGGATCTCGCGGGCCACCCGCTCGGTGCCGCTCAACACAAAGTTGACCGTCACCGGCTGGGCCATGCCGATGGCCTCCCAAAGCGGATCGGTTCCGGCTGGATCGGAATCGGCCAGCGAATCGTCCACCACCACCAGATCGTACTCCCGCTTGCGGAGTGCCGTGATGGCGGCCCGTCTTCCGGCGGCAATATCCATCGATATCCCGAGCATGGTTTGCAGTGCCTGTGCGCAGTTGGCTGCGCCTTCCATCCCTGTCACAAGAAGTGCTTGCATTGAAATTCTCCTGATCCTGACCGCAAAGGTCGGCGAAGGGCAGAGCCGGTCCTGCCGGCTGCCGGTTTCATGCGCATGCCTGACCGGGCATGCAGAGCGGAAATCGTATCGCGTGCAGGGGATGCTACTCCTGCATGGGATCGCCGATTCCGTACTCCTTGAGTTTTCGATAGAGGGTGGTCTTGCCGATGCCCAGAAGCCGGGCTGCCAGCAGCTTGTCTCCGCCCAGGGTGCGGATGGCATGCAGGATGGCGTCGCGCTCCATATCCGCCAGCGGCTTCACGTTTCCGTTGGACACGTCCTCGGCAGCCGCACCCGGCGGCGGCATCCGATGGGCCTCCACGCCCTGCTGCTGCAGCTGCGTGGGCAGGTCGCCCAGCTGCAACACCGGTCCGGAGGACAGCGCACAGGCGCGCTCAATGGCATGTTCCAGTTCGCGGATGTTCCCCGGCCAATCATGCTGCATCATCGTGCGCAATGCCTCATCATTGAGCGTGTAGCGCTGCCCATGACTCTCGGCCAGCCGGTCGAGAAAGTGGGCGGCCAGCAGCGGAATATCCTCGCGCCGATCCCGCAGCGCCGGCAGTCGCAGGTTCACCACGTTCAGGCGATAGAAGAGATCCTTGCGGAAGGTTCCACGCTCGACCATGGCCGCCAGATCCCGGTTGGTGGCTGCGATGATGCGGGCACGGATCGGCACCCGATGGGTCGCGCCAACGGGGCGGACTTCCTTTTCCTGCAGCGCACGCAGCAGTTTGGCCTGCAGATCGAGGGAAAGCTCCCCGACCTCGTCCAGAAAAACCGTGCCCCCTTCGGCGGAGACAAACAGACCATCCTTCGAGCGGTTGGCCCCGGTAAAGGCGCCCTTTACATAGCCGAAGAGTTCGCTTTCGATCAGGGACGGGACCAGCGAGCCGCAGTCAACCGGCAGAAAGGGCTTGGCTGCATTGGGCCCGTAGGCATGGATGGTGCGCGCCACCAGCTCCTTGCCCGTGCCACTTTCCCCCAGGATCAGGACCGGGTGTGTGCTCTGCGCCACCTTGGAGAGAATGCGATAGAGCTTTTCCATCTCCGCAGAGCGGCCGATCATCGAGCCCAGCCCCTGGCTGGAACGAAGCTGTTCGCGAAGCCGACGGCTCTCCCGATCGACAGTCACGCGCTCGGCGGCTCGGGCCAGCACCGCGGAAAGCTCATCCACCGTGAAGGGCTTGGTCATGTAATCGGAGGCACCGCGCCGCATGGCTTCCACGGCAAGGTGGACGGAGCCGGAGCTGGTCATGGCGATCAGCGCAATCTCCGGATGCAGCAGATGCGCTTCGGCAATCCAGTCCAACGCGGCACCACCGGTGGCCGGCAGATTCACCAGCGCGATGTCCGCCGATCGGGCCTCAAGCAGCTTGCGTGCCTGCAGGGCATCCCCGGTTGCCTCCACGTGATAGCCCAGTGTGGTGGCAATCTCCGCGCAGGCCGATCGCATGGCGAGATCGACGTCGACCACCAGCAGATGCAGGCGCATCTGCTCGGCGGAAGGCGTCACCGCAGCTTGCGTTTCGGGAAGATTGACCTGCCGAACCGGCTTGCGCACTCCCTCAGCCGGCGTGGGACGCAGGGTGGGCAGCGCATTCGGCAGAATGGGCGAGTAACTCATGGACGGAGAAGCAGTTACTGATGTAAGCATTGTACGTACCTTTCCACAGGTTTATGAGAGGGAAGAATCAATCGAAGGTATGCATCCTTTGGTTACCGAAGTGTATTTCCGGAGATGCAGATCCCTGCGACGCGGACAGCAGGACAGACAAACTCATTCGGACAGCGGAAACTCCAGCAGGAAGACCGCTCCGGTGCTGGCTTCCTCCTCGGCATCCGCCAGTGCCGGAGGCCGGTTGGCGGCATGGATGCTGCCGCCGGCAGCCGTCACCAGCGAGCGAACAATGGCCAGCCCCATGCCGCGATGCGCCGGTTCCTCGTGGTCCCCATTGGAAACCAGATCCAGATGGGTGCTGTAGCCAGGGGCAAAGATGGCTTCCAGATCGCCCTCCGGCAATCCGCAGCCGCTGTCGGTGACGGTCAACCGCAGGCGACCCGTCTGTTCCCGGTGCGGAATCTCCTGCAGCGTGATCTGGATGTGTCCGCCTTCCGGCATGGCATCGGCGGAGTTCCGCACCAGATTGACCATGAGCCGGGTCAGATCATCGGAGGTCATCCGGATCGGGCGATACCCCCCATCCAGACTGAGACCAAGCGTGATGGCCGGGCCGGCCAGTGCAGCCAGAAGATTGCGGATGGCCAGCAGATCGTCGGCCAGACTGCGAACCGGCTCGCGCAGGGGTGTTCGACGCGAGACCGGCTGACCACCGGAGACCACCAGCCGCGGACCGGGCACCGATCCCGCTCTGGATGCCGGATTGCCGACAACCTTGGGAAGCAGCTCTTCTGCGATGGGGTCAAGCTGCGCAAGAAGCCGACGGCTGGAGGCGGAGATCAGGCGCAGCTCCTCGGCATAGTGCTGGAAGGGAACGGAAAGCACACCGGGCTCTGCCAGCAGATCACAGTAGAGTTCAAGCGCCGTCACCATGCTGCGCGCATCATGCAGAAGGGCCGGATGGGAATGCGGCAAATCTTGGCCTTCCCGGGCTGCAAGGCTGGCTACCTCCAGGTCCGATTCCGAAGCAGTCGAGGACTCCAGTTCGGAGGAATCCAGTTCGGAGGAATTCAGGGTGGACGAAGCGGATGGAATGGATGGCGACGCCGGAGCTGCGGTTGACTCCAGCCAATGCAGCCAGCCCGGCATGGGCGACTGCGCCGCGGACCATCCGGCGGGAAGAGTTGGCGCAGGAATCGCGACTGGAACGATGGGGCTGGGCTGAGCAAGCTCAGGCAATTCGTTGTGGGCAACAAAATGGGGCGGAGTGGGAAGGGAGGGATCCCGGTCTTCGGTGTGTCCTGACATTGTGCATACTCCGTGGCGAGATTGGTTTGGTTCAGCGACCGGTTCCACTCCGGATATCCGAGCTGCTCGTCTTTCCCAGAGCAGCAACGGCGAAATGCGTCCCGTTCTTGACCTCCTACTTGCACGAACTGTGCCAAACTTGAACATGACAATTAAGTGACTGATGAGAAAGGACATGGGAGATTCCATTCCGAAACCGGAGTGGAACGGAATCACGCAGAAGCGTCCCGATTTGGAACCTGGAATTGCAGGAAGCTAACGTAAACTATTGATTCCATGGAATATCTTTGCGGCTTCCCGGATTGGGCCCGCATTTTCCCATTCCCGAACCGGGAATCCCGGCTTCGCCCACCCGCTGCGGGAATCGAATTGGCTGCAGCGGAGGACAGAAATTTCTTCCAGAAGTGGATCGCCAGCCAGACGTTTCGCTTGCGATCTCCGGTCGGAGACTGCCTTCGGCGGCCCTCGTACAATGAGGGGATGAACCTTCGCTCCGTACTCTCTTCCACGCACGCCCTCGCCGCCATGGATGCCGCATCCGGCGCTTCCAGTCACCGCACGCACACCACCGCGGAAGTCAGCCTTCGTCCCGAGGGTCGGCCCGCCGATGCGCTGCGCGAGCTGCGACTGACTCCGGGATTTGTGCGTACGGCAGAGGGATCCGTACTGATTGAACTGGGGCAGACGCGCGTGCTGTGCAATGCCACGATTGAGAACAGTGTCCCGGGCTGGCTGCGGAATCAGGGTCGCGGGTGGGTGACGGCCGAGTATGCCATGCTGCCCCGCGCGACGGTGACCCGGACACCGCGGGAGAGCGAGCGCGGACGCATTAGCGGGCGAACCCATGAGATTCAGCGTCTGATCGGACGCAGTCTTCGCGGAGCCGTGGACCTGAAAGCACTGGGGGAGCGGACCGTGATTCTGGACTGCGATGTGCTGCAGGCGGATGGTGGCACGCGCACGGCGGCCATCACCGGAGCGGCGGTTGCTCTCGAACTGGCTCTCAGTGCGCTGGTCCGATCCGGCACGCTGCCGGTATCCCCTTTGCGCCAGATGGTTGCAGCCACCTCCGTGGGACGCGTGAGCGGACAGCCGCTTCTGGACCTCTGCTACGAGGAGGATGCCCAGGCTGAGGTGGATATGAACGTGGTCATGACCGAGGATGGCGGTCTGGTGGAGACGCAGGCAACGGCGGAGAAGGGCAGTTACACGCGAGCAGAACTCCAGCAACTGCTGGATCTGGCGGAAAAGGGACTGCAGGAGATCTTTGCAGCGCAGCGCGCTCTGCTGGCAGCGGTGCGCTAAGCCTGCCTTCAGCATGGTGCCGACAGGCTTGCTGAAGAAACGCGGTTGTTCGTCCCAGGCCCTGTACGGTATCTTCCCGAGTGGACCTCTGCGGTGGCACCCGGTCTTGTCTGCTGCCATTGCCACGCGGAGAAAGACAGGAGTGAGGTGGCATGGGAACCGGGATGAACAAGGTATGGTCCGATGCGCAGTCTGCGCTGGACGGGCTGGTGCAGGATGGAATGCTGCTGGCAATCGGCGGCTTCGGTCTGTGTGGCATTCCGGAAGCCCTGATTCTGGCACTGCGGGCTACGGGCGCACGCAATCTGACGGTAGCCAGCAATAACGCCGGTGTGGATGGATGGGGTCTGGGACTGCTGCTGGAGACGCGGCAGATACGCAAGATGATCTCCAGCTACGTGGGCGAAAATGCCGAGTTTGAACGACAGTATCTGACCGGAGAGCTTGAGGTGGAATTCTGTCCGCAAGGCACGCTTGCCGAGCGGATGCGTGCCGGCGGTGCCGGGATACCGGGCTTTTACACCCGCACCGGAATCGGCACCCTTGTGGCTGAGGGCAAGGAACACAAGCTCTTTGATGGAGTCGAGTATCTGCTGGAACGGGGCATCCGTGCCGATCTGGCGCTGGTCAAGGCGTGGAAGGGGGATCGCTACGGCAATCTTGTGTATCGAAAGACGGCACGCAACTTCAATCCGCTGGCAGCCACCTGCGCACGCATCACGATCGCCGAGGTGGAGGAGCTGGTGGAGCCGGGCGAACTGGAGATGGATGCCATTCACACGCCGGGCGTCTATGTGCAGCGGGTGATCCACAACCCAACCCCGGAAAAACGGATCGAAAAGCGAACGACGAGGGAGGCGTAGCAGTGGCCTGGACACGGGACGAGATGGCGCAGAGAGCGGCTGCCGAGCTGGAAGACGGGTTCTACGTCAATCTCGGCATTGGAATTCCCACGCGCGTGGCAAACTTTATTCCTCCGCAGATTACGGTCATGCTGCAGTCAGAAAACGGACTCCTCGGCATGGGGCCCTATCCGCTGGATGAGGAAGTGGACGCGGACATGATCAATGCCGGCAAGGAGACGGTGACGGCCGTGGCCGGAGCAGCCACCTTTTCCAGCGCTGAATCCTTTGCCATGATTCGCGGCGGACACATTGATCTGGCCATCCTGGGCGCGATGCAGGTGGCGGAAAATGGCGATCTGGCCAACTGGATGGTCCCGGGCAAACGGGTCAAAGGCATGGGCGGAGCCATGGATCTGGTGAGCGGCGTGCGTCGCGTTGTCGTGGTGATGGAACACACGACTCCCAAGGGCGAGGCCAAGCTGCTGCGCCGCTGCACGCTTCCGCTGACGGGCGCAGCCGTGGTGCAGCGGATCATCACCGATCTGGCGGTCCTGGACGTGACACCGCAGGGCCTGGAGGTGATCGAACTGGCCCCGGAGGTTACCGCGCAGATGGTTGCGGAACGGACGGAAGCTCCGCTCCGTTTTCGTCAGAGCCATCACTGACCGCGTCAAAATGTCCGGTGCGTGAAACACTTCGCCGCTGGAAATGCCCTACCACTGCGGTTTGCGCTTTTCCAGAAACGCCTGCACACCCTCGTGAAAATCATGCGTCTGCCGCGCGGCTGCGTTGGCGGCAAGTGCTGCGGACAGCGCCGTATCCAGCCACGCAGCCTGTTGCGCTGCCAGCAGCTTTTTGGTGGCGGCCAGTGACTCCGGACTGTTGGCCATCAGCGTGGCAATCAGCTCGCGCATGCGGGATGCCAGCTCTTCCCTGGGTGCCACGCAATGGACCAGCCCGAGCGACTGCGCTTCCTCGGCTGTAAACACGCGTGCGCTGAGCAGCAGGTCCCGGCTGCGCTTGTCTCCCAACTGCAGCGTGAGGAAGGCGGAGACAACTGCTGGCACAAAACCGATGCGAGCTTCGGTGTAGGCAAAGCGTGCAGCCGGAGAAGCCAGCGTGTAGTCGCACAGCGTTGCCAGACCGGCGCCGCCGGCGATGGCCGGCCCATCCACCAGCGCAATGGTTGGCACAGGAAGCTCCCAGAGCGTGCGAAAGAGTCGCACGATCCGTGCTGCGGAAGCCTCATGCTCTTCCAGAGTAGCGGTATGCATCGATTGCAGCACACGCAGATCAAGGCCCGCGCAGAAGGCGTTGCCTTCCCCGGTCAGGACCAGGACGCGAACACCTTCCCGTGGCGTGGCTTCGAATGCAGCAATCAACTCCTCCTGCATCTCGGGCGTCATGGCATTGCGTGACTCGGGTCGGTTCAGGCGGATGGTGCGTACGCGGTCCTGATCATCAATCCGCAAAGTGGATGGAATCATTGCGCCTCCGTTACGGCGGGAGCCGTTGCCAGTTGCCTGCTGCGGGCAAGCAGATCCTGCCGAAAACCAAACTGCAGGCCGGTCGCGGATGGAGCCAGCGGTTGCAGAACCTCACAGACAGTCTCGGTGGCGATATTTCCGACCAGTGCGTCCTGGGCAAATGGGCAACCACCGAAGCCGCCCAGCGCGGCATCGAAGCGGCGGCATCCCGCATGCCAGGCAGCCAGCAGCAGGGCAGGCGCAGCCTCCGGTCGGGCATGCAGATGGAGTCCAACCTCGATGCCGGCCAGCCGATCCTGAACAGCGGCCACAACCTCAGCAACCTGCGCCGGAGTGGCCACGCCCACCGTATCCGCCAGCGAAAGCTGTTCGACGCCGCAGTCGGCCATCCGCATACAGGATTCCAGAACAACCGATAGGGACCAGGGTTCTCCGTAGGGATTGCCAAAGGCCATGGAAAGATAGGCCACGGTACCGCAGCCTTCAACTCTGCCCCGGGCAAGGATGCGGGACAACGTGGCGAGAGAGTCGGGCACCGTGAGCCGCTGATTTCGCATCAGGAACTGCTCGGAGATGGAGTGCGGATACCCCAGAGTTGTCACCTTGCCGGTTGCAACAGCGCGTTCTGCGCCTCGCTCGTTGACCACGATCCCAATGATCTCGGCCTGCGGGGGAATCAGCAAACCGGCGAGCACACTTTCGGAGTCCGCCATCTGCGGAACTGCCGTGGGGGAGACAAAGCTCACCGCATCCATGTGTCGACATCCGGCATCCAGCAGTGCCTGCAGATAGCTCCGCTTGTCCTGCGTGGGAATCCTGTGTGCGAGGCCCTGCCATGCATCCCGTGGACACTCAATCAGCTTGACTGCATCTGCCATGCTCATCTCCGAATGCTGCCAGCCTGCTCCTGTTTCCGCCCGGCACCCAGGACGGATTCAACGGCAAGGAAGACAGGCCGAGAATGCCTGCGATTACCCGCGTGATGGATAGACCTTGAGAATCTCGCGCGCAATCACCATCCGCTGGATCTCGCTCGTTCCCTCGCCAATCGTGCACAGCTTGACGTCACGATAGTACTTCTCCGCAGGATAATCCTTGATGAAACCATACCCGCCAAACAACTGTACGGCTTCGTTGCAGATATGCACGGCAGCCTCACTGGCAAACAGCTTGGCCATGGCCGATTCCCGCGTGATGCGACGCCCTGCGTCCTTCAGCACCGCTGCGCGCTGCGTCAGCAGTCGGGCCGCATCCAGCTCTGTGGCCATGTCCGCAAGCTTCCACTGGATTCCCTGAAACTCGGCGATGGTTTTTCCAAACTGTCGTCGTTCCTTCACGTAGCGTAGCGCCGCATCGAGTGCGCCACGGCCAATGCCCAGGGACAGCGCCGCAATCGAGATGCGACCACCGTCGAGAATGCGCATGGCATCCACAAATCCCTCGCCTTCCTTGCCAAGGAGATTTTCCGCCGGGATCTCGCAGTCCTCAAAGATCAGCTCAGCCGTATCGCTTGCGCGCAATCCCAGTTTGTCTTCTTTCTTGCCCGGTCGGAAGCCGGGAGTTCCCTTCTCCACAATGAATGCCGACAGCCCGTGGGTTCCTTTGCTGCGGTCCGTCACCGCAATCACCACGATGACATCGGCATAGCTTCCATTCGTGATGAAGGTCTTGCTGCCATTCAGCACCCAGCGATCGCCTTTGCGAACGGCAGTTGTGCGTGCGCCGCTGGCGTCCGAACCGGAACCCGGCTCGGTGAGCCCCCATGCGGCAAGCGACTTCCCGCTGGCCAACGCAGGAATGTATCGCCGCTTCTGTTCGTCGGTGCCAGCCAGAAAAATATGGTTGGTTCCCAGCGAGTTGTGTGCGGCCACGATGATGCCGATCGAGCCGTCCACGGCCGACAGCTCTTCAATGGCGAGTGTGTAATCGACATACCCGAGACCGGCGCCCCCCAGTTCCGCAGGGAAGATGATGCCGAGCAATCCCATCTGTCCAAGCTTGCGAACTGCCTCGTGCGGAAATGTGCTGTTCCGATCCCATTCGGATACATGCGGTGCGATTTCCTGTGCGGCAAATTCACGGATTGCCTGACGCAGATGTTCCTGGTCTTCGGTGTGGACAAACGGATAAAGGCTTGCGTTGGATTCGACAGTGGATGCCATGAGTTTCCCTCTCTGAACACAAAAAATCAGACGATGTTATGTCTGTAAAATTCCGGGGTGAAAGGCCGGGACGTCCGGATTCAAGCTGCAGGCCTCCAGCGCGGTCATCAGCGCGGCACGCGTCTCCAGCGGATCCAGGATCGCGTCAATCCAGAGACGGGCTGCGCCGTATCGCGGATCAGCCTGCGCATCGTAGCTGGCCTGAATCTCCTCGCGTATCCGCGCCCGATCCGCATCCGTCAGTTCCCTGCCCTCGCGCTCCAGCTGCCTGGCTCGAACTTCTGCAAGTGTGGTGGCTGCCGAAGCTCCGCTCATCACGGCGTAGCGTGCTGTGGGCCATGCAAACACAAATCTGGGATCATAGGCCTTGCCACACATCGCATAATGACCGGCGCCAAAGCTTCCGCCGATGATCACCGTCAGCTTGGGAACCACACTGTTACTTACGGCGGAAACCATCTTGGCGCCTGCGCGAATGATTCCCGACCACTCCGCTTCCTTGCCCACCATGAAGCCATTCACGTCGTGGAGAAACAGCAGCGGCACCAGGTTCTGATTGCAGTCCATGAGGAAACGCGCTGCCTTCTGGGCGGCTTCGGTGTAGATCACGCCTCCCACCTCAATCCGCTGCGTTCCCGCCTGTGGACCCGTGGCAACGGTGTTGCGTTGATTCGTCTTCTGGTTGGCCACGATGCCGACGGCGTAGCCACCGATGCGTGCGTAGCCACAGACAAGCGTGCGGCCGAACTCCGCCTTGTATTCCACAAATTCGCTTCGGTCCACCAGACGCGCAATGATCTCGCGCATCTCATATGTGCTGGTCGCACCCGGCGCAGGATTCAGCATGGTGTACAGATCCTCAGCCGGATAGAGGGGTGCATCCTGCTGCGCATCAAAGGCAATCCGCGAAAACGGCATTCTGTCGGAAGCGGCTTGTCGATCTCCAAACACATCCACCAAGGAACGCATTCGGGCAAGACAACTGGGATCATCCGGTTCATGGAAGTCCACCGTGCCGGAGATCTCCGCATGCATGGCAGCGCCGCCCAGCTCTTCGGGGTCCGTCTTTTGTCCAATGGCAGCCTGCACCAGCGATGGTCCGGCGAGAAACAATCCCGAACCTTCCGTCATCAGGATCGTATCCGTCATCACGGGCAGATAGGCTCCGCCAGCGACGCACATTCCCATGATGGCCGTGATTTGGGGAATCCCGCGCGCACTCATCACTGCGTTGTTTCGGAATACGCGGCCAAAATCATCCGTGTCCGGAAAGACGTCCTCCTGCAAGGGCAGAAAGACTCCTGCGGAATCCACCAGATACATCGTCGGAATCCGGTTTTCCAATGCAATGGTTTGAGCGCGCAGCACCTTCTTGGCCGTCATGGGAAAGAATGCGCCGGCTTTGACCGTGGCATCGTTGGCAATGATCATGCACAAGCGTCCGCAGACGCGACCAAGTCCGGTGACAACTCCGGCTGCAGGAGCGCCGCCGTATTCGCCGTACATTTCATGCGCAGCCCACAGTCCCAGCTCCAGCAGTTGGGTCTCCGGATCAATCAACTGTGCGATGCGCTCGCGTACGGTGAGGCGGCCTTTGGCATGCTGCGCCGCAATGGCCTTGGCTCCGCCTCCGCTGCGAATCTTCTCTTCCTGAGCATGCATGATGTTCATCCACTCGCGCAGTGCATCGCGGTTGGCCTGCGCGCGCGGACTCGTTGCATCCAGCTTGCCTGGCAGTTGATTTCCCTTTTCATTCATCTGCGTTTTTTCACTCACACCCTGCGGGTTTGGCACATCCGGTTTCAAAACTCCACGAATATAGCACCTTCATGTTGGGACTGGCTCTTCGTCTTCGATGTCATCAAAGCGAATCTCAGTGGCGATCGGTGAGTAACTCGATTTCCTTGCGACGAAAGATTCGCTGCTCCACGGGAGTGGATAAAACCGTCGAGGTTGAGGTGGCACCCACTCCGCCGAGACGGTCAATCAGGGCCTCCAGATGGCGGATGGAGACAACGTTCGCCTCCATCACAAAGGACTCGTCGCCCGTGACGCGATGGCAGCGGGTGACCTCCGGAAGATCGCGAATGGCTGCAACAGCCCGGCTAACCTGCAAATCGCCTCCGCGGATGGTGAGACGCACAATCACGCGAACGGTCATCCCCAGTCGCGATGGATCAACGGCGGCATGATAGCCCGTGATGATTCCAGACTCCTCCAGTCGATGGACGCGCTCGGCCACGGCAGGCGTGGACAGGCCGACTTTGCGGCCGAGTTCGGCAAAGGTAATCCGTGCATTCTGCTGCAGGGCCTCCAGAATCTTCCAGGAGATGGGATCCAGTTCAAAGCTGTTGGGAAAGTGGCGATTGGTCATTCTTACGATCCTTAGGAAAACAATTCACTATGCCTTTCAAATATAGGCTTTGGCAAGAAAAATCCGTTGTTTTCATATTCCCAGCTTCCAGTTTCCGGCCTATCTTGGAGAATGTTCCGCTGTCGGGCACTTCTCCGCATTGCAGCCCGGCACGGATTCCAAGAGGGGTTTCAACATGAGCACGACATTGCACTCCAGTGCATTGCTCCATCCGGATCAGGCATCCGAAACCGATTTCATGCCGCTGCTGGGCACCGATCATGTGGAGTTCTATGTTGGCAACGCCAAGCAGGCTGCGCACTTTTATCGCACCGCATTTGGCATGACCCTGATCGCTTACGCCGGTCCGGAGACGGGACAGTACGATCGTGTCTCCTATGTGGTGCAGCAGGGCAAGGTACGGTTTGTGCTGACGACCGCACTGCGCAGCCAGCACGCGATTGCCAGCCATGTCCTCCGCCACGGCGATGGTGTTCACGCCATTGCGCTGCTGGTGGACGACGCCCGGCATGCCTGGACACAGGCCACGCAGCGGGGGGCACAGAGTGTGTTGGAGCCAGTCGCAACCCGGGATGACCAGGGCGAAGTGACTCTTGCCAGCATTCAGGCATACGGCGACACCGTGCACACCTTCATCGAGCGACAGAATTACCACGGGGCATTTCTCCCCGGATATCGCGCGGTTGAAAATGATCCGATTGCGCGCCCCGTGGGCCTGCTGCACATCGACCACATGGTTGGAAACGTGGGCTGGAACGAGATGAATGCGTGGGTCGATTTCTATGAGCGCGTCATGGGCTTTCGCCTCTACCAGCACTTTGACGACAAGGATATCTCCACTGAATACTCGGCGCTGATGTCCAAGGTGATGGCCAACGGAAATGGCTATGTGAAGTTTCCCATCAACGAGCCTGCTGAAGGACGACGCAAGTCGCAGGTGGAGGAATTTCTGGAGTTCTATGATGGCCCAGGCGTTCAGCACATTGCGCTGGCGACGCATGACATTTTGCACACCGTCAGCACGCTGCAGCGGCAGGGTGTGGAGTTTCTGCGTGTGCCTCACAGCTACTACACCGAGCTGGAGCAGCGCGTGGGATCCATTGATGAACCCATCCGCGACCTGGAGGAACTGGGCATACTCGTGGATCGCGACGACGAAGGCTACATGCTGCAGATTTTCACGCGTCCGGTAGAGGATCGCCCCACGCTTTTCTTTGAGATTATTCAGCGCAAAGGCAGCCGCAGTTTTGGCAAGGGAAACTTCCGCGCACTGTTTGAAGCGATCGAACGCGAACAGCAGGCACGCGGCAACCTCTGATTTCGGCATGACACCGGGTATAACCATGAGCATTCTGGCGGGAACTGCAGCAGATCCATTTTTGACGCAGCAGGATTATGCAGCCTACACGGACGAGCAGCACGCTGTCTGGCAGGAACTGGTCAGCCGCGTCATGCCACACATTGAAGAACATGCCGCACAGGAGTATCTGGACGGCTACGTCAGCATAGGTTTGCTGGCCGATCGCATCCCCAATCTTGCACGCATCAGCGATCGGCTTCGACCGCTGACCGGATGGTGCTCCACGCCGGTCAGCGGCTTTTTACCTGCGCCCGCTTTCTTTGAGATGCTGGCCACGCGAAGATTCCCCACCACCACCTGGCTGCGCCATCGGGACTCGCTGGAATACACACCCGAGCCGGATATCTTCCATGACGTCTTTGGTCATGTTCCCATGCATGCCCATCCTGTCTTTGCCGACTTTCTGCAGCACTACGGGCGGGTCTGCGCCAGCACCACGGATGCAATCGTACTGGAGAAGCTCGGCAGACTGTTCTGGTATACGGTGGAGTTTGGACTGATCCGGCAGAAGGGCGCCATCAAGGTGTACGGCAGCGGACTGATCAGCTCCCACGGGGAGTGCCGTCATGTGCTGGATGGGCACTGCGAAGTACGCAACTTTTCGCTGGATGCTGTCATTGAAACGCCCGTGAAGGTGGACGAGATGCATCATCTCCTCTATGCCATTGAAAGCTTCGATGAGATTTTCGAGGCAATGCGCCAGGCCGAACAACGGGCGGCAGACGGACGGCTTTAGCAGATCGTTTCCCTGGAGGAATGTATGAGTTCGTCCCGCAGTTATATGAGCGGATTTGGCAATGAGTTCGCCACGGAAGCCGTGGCAGGCGCGCTGCCCGAGGGGCAAAACTCTCCCCAGCGTCATGCTCTGGGTCTTTACGCCGAACAGATCAGCGGTTCGCCCTTCACCGCGCCGCGCGCCACCAATCGCCGCACCTGGACCTATCGCATCCGCCCTTCGGTAACGCACAAGCCCTATCGTCCGGCAGAAAAAGGACGAATCTGTTCAGGCCCGTTCCTGGATGTGCCCACTACACCGAATCAGCTCCGTTGGAATCCGCTCCCGCTGCCCGAGGTGCCGACTGATTTTGTGGATGGCATGGTGACACTTGCCGGCAACGGTGACCCCGCCATGCAGTCCGGCGTTGCCGTTCATCTCTATGCGGCCAACCGCTCCATGGTGGATCGCTTCTTCTACAACGCCGACGGCGAGATGCTGCTGGTGCCGCAACTGGGACGGCTGCAGTGTGCGACGGAATTGGGGATGCTTGAGATTGTTCCCGGGGAGATCGGTGTCATTCCGCGTGGACTCAAGTTCCGGGTTGCGCTGCCGGAGGGCAATGCTCGCGGCTACATCTGCGAAAACTACGGACAGCCCTTCCGGCTACCGGATCTGGGCCCCATCGGAGCCAATGGCCTGGCCAATCCCCGGGACTTTCTCACTCCGGTTGCCGCTTATCAGGATCTGGACGGCGACTTCCGCATCACCTCAAAATTTCTGGGTAATCTGTGGGAGGCGGAGATTGACCACTCTCCGCTGGACGTTGTGGGCTGGCACGGAAACTATGCGCCGTACAAGTACGATCTCGCGCTCTTCCAGTGCATCAACACCGTCTCCTTTGACCATCCTGACCCTTCGATTTACACCGTGCTCAGCGCACCATCCTCGATTGCTGGAACGGCCAACTGCGATTTTGTGATCTTTCCTCCGCGCTGGATGGTGGCCGAGCATACATTCCGTCCTCCGTGGTTTCATCGCAATCTGATGAATGAGTGCATGGGGCTGGTCTTTGGTGCTTATGATGCGAAGGCCGAGGGGTTTGTTCCCGGTGGCATGAGCCTGCACAACTGCATGGCCGGGCATGGACCCGATGCAGAAACCTTTGCCAAAGCCTCGGAGGCGGAGCTGAAGCCTCACTTCCTCGCCAACACGCTGGCGTTTATGTTTGAAACGCAGCTCGTGTTGCGTCCCACGCGCTGGGCCATGGAGACCCATATCCTGCAGCACGAATATTATGAATGCTGGCAGGGGTTGAAGAAGCACTTCACTCCTCCCGGTAATGCTGCACACTGACAGGATCCCCATGCACCCTGATCGACGAAGCTGGATCGCGTCCGCAAACGATCC
>JAJZGG010000001.1:16455-43058 GCA_021804965.1 Acidobacteriota bacterium | reverse complement strand
CTTCCGTGGTGCGTCTTCCACACGGATGGCGGAGATCATATTGGCATCGGGATTGGCGATCGGGTTCTCGACCTTCACGCCTGCGCGGAGAGCGGGCTGCTCGGCTCGCTCTCCGATACAGTCCAGGCAGCCTGTCGCGCACAGACGCTGAATTCCCTGATGGCGCTTGGGCCCGAAGCCTGGCAAATCGTGCGCGGGCGCATGACGGAATTGCTGGCAGAGGACACGACAGATCCAGCATCCCTCAATGCAAGGGCGCAGGTGGAAACGCTGCTGCAGCTCCGGTCGGAGACTCGCTATGTGCTTCCGGCTGCAATCGGAGACTATACCGATTTTTATGCCTCTCAGCACCATGCGCGCCGCGTTGGACAGCTCTTCCGACCGCAAAATCCACTGCTGCCAAACTATCCCTGGGTTCCCATCGGCTATCACGGTCGCGCCTCTTCAATTGTGCCCAGCAACACACCCATCCGTCGCCCGTGGGGACAGCAAAAACGCGAGGGAGACGAGCCTGCATTTGCGCCCTCTGCGCGGCTGGATTATGAGGCCGAAATCGGCTTCTATATCGGCGAGGGCAATCCGCTTGGCATGCCCATTCCCGTCGATTCGGCCGAATCGCATATCTTCGGGCTGTGTGTGCTCAACGACTGGTCGGCGCGTGATCTGCAAAGCTGGGAGTATCAGCCGCTGGGACCGTTTCTTGCCAAGAGCTTTGCCACATCGGTCTCTCCCTGGATTGTGCCGTTGGCAGCGCTCGAGTCCTATCGCGTGGCTGGCCCGGAGCGCACAGCCGCAGATCCGGCCCCACTGCCCTATCTGCGTTCCAGCTCTTGCGCAACGGATGGCTTGGACGTGACCGTCAGCGTCTCGCTTCGTAGTGCCAGGATGTGCGATGAGCGTATCCCGCCGCTGGAGATCAGCCGTTCTAATCTGCGCTCGCTTTTCTGGAGTCTGCGACAGCTCGTCACGCATCACGCCAGCAATGGATGCAATCTGCGCACGGGAGATCTGCTGGCCACCGGCACCATCTCCGGCCCGGATGCAGGCAGTGAAGGCTGCCTGCTGGAGTTGCAGGCCACGCGCGGCAAACTTCAGCTACCCACCGGCGAAGTGCGGGATTTTCTGGAGGATGGTGACGAGGTTACGCTGCGCGCAGTGGCAGAGCGGCCGGGAGCGCCGCGCATCGAAGTCGGCTGCTGCACGGCAGTGGTGCTGCCTGCAGCCGCGTGCACGCCATAACGCCGACTTAGCTCAGCGATCAATCCCAAGCCGCTGCCAGATGCTGTCCACGCGTGCCCGCGTGGCTGCATCCATCGTGAGCATCTCCGGCCATGGCCGGCTAAATCCTTCGCCGGCCCACTTGCGTGTGGCATCGATCCCCATCTTCGAGCCGTAGTTCGGCAGGCGCGAGGCATGATCCAGCGAATCCACCGGACCCATCGTGAATTGAATATCGCGCTCCGGATCAATGTTATTGGTTGTGCGCAGAACCACCTCGCCCAAATCCTGCACGTCGCAGTCCTCGTCCACAACCACGATGCACTTGGTAAACATCGCCTGGCCCAGTGACCAGATTGCGTTCATCACCTTGCGCGCCTGGCCAGGATAACTTTTCCGGATGGAGACAATCATCAGGTTGTGAAAGACGCCCTCCGGCGGCAGGCACACATCGACAATCTCCGGGATCGTCATCCGCATCATGGGCAGGAAAATTCGCTCGACAGCCTTGCCCATCCAGGCATCCTCCATCGGAGGCTTGCCCACGATGGTGGCCGCATAGATGGGATTTTTGCGGTGCGTAATGCAGGTCAGGTGGAAGACAGGATAGGCATCCTGCATCGTGTAGAAGCCGGTGTGATCGCCGAACGGGCCTTCGGTGCGCAGTTCCCCAAGCTCCACATAGCCTTCCAGCACAATCTCTGCGTGCGCAGGAACCTGCAGATCCACCGTCTCACACTGCACCAGTTCCAGCGGCTTTCCGCGGAGGAAGCCTGCGATCAGAAACTCCTCCACCTCGGGCGGCGCCGGAACAATGGCGGAAAATGTGGTTGCCGGATCGGTGCCGATAGCCACGGCCACCTCCATGCGCGATCCCTTGAGATTGCCAAAGCTCACCTGCGGCAATCCGCCCGACGCGGACGGCAGTGCATAGGCACCGCCCATCGTCTCCGCCATGGCAGCCACCCGTGCCGCGCCTGCGTTTCCGGATTCTGCCGTCACAGCCGCTCGCAGCCCCTGCCTGTAATGCTCGGCAGCCACCTTCTGCCGCTGCCAGTGCATGCCGGTCGTCTGCCCGTCATAGACCTGCATGCGATACATGCCCACATTGCGGCGGCCCGTCCTGGGGTCGCGCGTATGCACACACGGCAGGGTGATGAACGGACCGCCATCATGCGGCCAGCAGGTGAGTACAGGGAAGTCCAGCAGATTGAAGCCCTCGCGCAGGATGACCTCCTTGCACGGAGCGTCTTTTGCAGAGACGGTCTTCGGGAATGCGCTGGTCAACGCTCCCAGCTGCGGCAGCATCTTCAGCTTGTCCAGAATTCCTTCGGGAGCCTTCAGATGCATCAGCATTTCTATTCGCTCGGCAATGGCATCCAATCGATCCACTTCAAGCGACATCGCCATCCGTCGCTGCGAGCCGAACTGATTGATGAAGACGCGATGGCCAGGGTGGCCCAGGATGTTTTCAAACAGCAGTGCCGGTCCGCCAGCAGCCCAGCCCTTGGCACCGGGCACATCGCGCACGCCGCTGGCTGCCTTGCTGACGCGATTGGTAATTTCAGTGATCTCAAGCCGCGGGGAAACCGGTTCCTGCACCCGACGCAGTTCCCCGGCACTGTCCAGCTTTGCAATCCATTGCCTCAGATCCTGATACGCCACAATCCCCTCCGGTCTTCGCTTCCTGCTTTATCCAGTGTAGCGAGGGAACGGGAGCAGTGGCGCAGTGCTGCAGACCTCAGGAAGCAATCGTTTCCAGCGAAGACAACTCGACCGGCTCCAGCGGGTAGCCCAGATCCTTCCAGGCATCGAAGCCTCCACGCAGCGGCCGCACCCGCTCAATCCCCTGCCGATGCAGGGTCATGGCTGTTTTCGCGGCAGTCGTCTCACTGGGACAGGTGCAGAAAAGCACCACATCCCGATCATGGGGAATCTCCGCACTGCGGCTGGTGATTTGATCCGGTGAAAGGCGCATGGCTCCGGGCACCGTGAAGGGATCGGAGATGACCTCCAGCGGATGACGCAGATCCACCACATACACCGGATGACCATCGTCCATCATGCGCTTCAGCACATCCGGCTCCAGACGCGCCGTGCGCAGGCGCCGCAGCAGCGACTCTCTACGCCAGATGCGCGAACCCAGGAACAGCAGGATCCCGAGAAGCAGCAGCGCGCCGGCCACATGTCCCACGCGATCCAGCACCGAGGGATCATGCATGAGCAGATCGCCGAAGAGGCGGCCGCCCAGCAGCAGCGTCAGCACCCAGAGGGAGGCTCCTGCCAGATCAAAGACGAGAAAGCGGCGAAAACGCATCCCCGTCTGGCCGGCCACGGGTGGGGCAACAATCGATAAGCCCGGCACAAACTTGGCAAAAAGCAGCGTCCACGCACCGCGCCGCCCAAAGGATTCATGGGTGCGGCGCACGCAGGTGGTGGCCTCCAGCGAAAATTTGCAGACCAGCCGCAGGAGGTGATGCCCGTAGCGTTTGCCCAGGAAAAACCAGCTCACGTCCGCGACCATGCACGCCGCCACACCCGCAAAGAAGGCCAGGGCAAAATGCATGTGCTCGGTGACGGACAAGGCACCGGCCGCCAGCAGAACAGGAGTGGCCGGAACAGGAAGACCCAACTGCTCCAGCAGGACCCAGCCAAACAGGAGCAGATAGCCATAGGAAATCAGGATTGTGGTAGGCAGGCCCATCGATGTATGCTCCGGCGGATTCGACAACTCAGAAAGCTTGTGTGAGTTTAGGATGCGCCGATGCGAACAAAGATACACGAATGCGGAAAATCGGGGATTTCTCTCGAATCTGGACCCGGATCTTCCGGCTTAGCGGCCAGGGTGGGTAGCGGCGCCCGTGGAGTTTGTGGCCTCCAACGGGGCTGAGTTGTCAAAATAACGGCTGTCCCAGAGCGCCCGATAGAACTTCCCCGTCAGGCCGGCTGCCAGCGGGCCGTAGAGATCGCGTCCACCCTCCAGCAAAAATACGGTGACCATGATGCCCCGCGGCGTATCCGAGTAGGAGGCAAACCAGCCAAAACGCGTGCCCTGGTCCGAACAGGTGCCCGTCTTTCCAAAGACCGGCAACTCATGAAAGCTGGTCCGCAGGGATCGCGCCGTTCCATATTCCACCGAGCCGGCCATCCCGTCCTGCATATCCGGAATGAAGCGCGCAATGGGCAACACCCGCTTCACGCGGGGGCGGAATGCGGCAATCTCCTGGGACGTTGTCGGATGTTGCAGATAGTAGAGCGTTCCATCGTTGGCAATCGCAGCCACATAAGCGCCCAGTTGCAGCGGCGTCAGGGAGACGCCCTGTCCGAAGCTGCACATTCTGCCCACGCCACCCTGCGCAGAGGGAATCTCGTGGTCGGGATAGGTGCCAAGCTGTTCGCCGGCAATCCTGTAGCCCGCCAGTTCGCCCAGCCCAAACATTCGCGCGTAGCGATGGACTCGAGTGAATCCAAGCTCCCGGCCCATCTCCTCAAAATACAGATTGTTGGAGTGCGCCAGCGCTTCGGTCAGATTCATGCGAAAGCCGCCCAGGTTGACCATCGTATCGCGCGTAATCAGACCCTCCGACAATGCAGCCATGCCGACGGTCAGCTTGATGGTGGAGCAGGGCTCAGCCCCAGGCGAGAGGGCAATCTTCTGATTCACCATGGCGAGAATGCGCCCGGTGGAGGCATCAATCACGACTGCCGTTCCGTGTATGTTTCCCAAAGCCTCGATGGCTGCGTCGCGCACCTTGGCGTCTTCGCCAGCAGTCACATCCCCAATCCCCTCCGCGGTGACAAAGGACGGGGTCGTATAGCGCTGCCCCAGATGCCGGTGCACCCGATGCAGCGTTGCATGATGCTGGCTCACCTTGGAGGATCGGGCAGCAGCATGGGTACGATGACTGTGGACGTGATGCTTCTTTTTCGGCGTAGTGCTGGTCGTCTTCGGCGTACTGCTGGACGCGGCATTCTGCGCCCCTGCCCAGAGCGGCAGTAGGCAAAGAATGGAAGCCAGGACTACAACGTATCTCCGTTTCGCCACACGCATCCTCAAACCCACCTCTGCCTTACCAGGAATTCACTGCATTCCCGGTATCCATTCTTCAGTTTTGAAACGAGCTGCGACGCAGCACCGCCGGAATATCCGTATCCGAATCCTGACCCGTGTCCTGACGAAGATCATAGCGGCTGTTCCGCTCGGAATCCATTCCAAAATCCGGTGCCCCGGCGGCATTCTGTCCATAGCTTCCCGGAACTGGAGCAGCGGGAGCCTGACGCTCCTGCGACCAGAAATCATCCGGCGGCGCTACGGTCAGCTCGGCAAATCGCGGTGCAGGCAGCGGCTCCGGCATATCGAAGGTCGCGTATTCTTCGGACGCAGCGATTGCCTCCTCCTGCATGGGGGAAACGCTCTCGTTCCCTGCCGGTCGGTGGGGTGCTTCCGCAAAACGGATCCCTGTCTCCGAGGCAGAAAAAACAGCTGCCGGAGGGGCAACGGAAGCGATCCTGGACATGGGGCTTTCCGGCATCTCTGCGCGAAAGGGATAGGACGATTCCATCTCCACATCGTCGGCTGGCTGCTCCACTTCGCTCAGAAACGGAAGCGGCTGCCGCTGCACGGTGAGCGGCATGGCCTCATCCTGCAACTCCTGCTGCCGGTGGTCTTCCATCCAGTTTCCGGGCTCCACCACGGGCACGGAGACGACCGGCGTGGAGGCCACCTCCAGCATGCGAGCCCTGCGCTCCGGCATCTGTTCGCGGAAGCCGGTGGCAATCACGGTAATTTTGACTTCATCCCCCATCGCCTCATTCAGAACCGCGCCGAAGATGATATTGGCGTCCTCATGCGCTGCGGACTGGATCAAGGTGGAGGCTTCATTCACCTCCGAAAGCTTCAGCGTGCTGGAGCCGGTGATGTTGATCAGGATGCCGCGTGCGCCATCAATGGCTCCATCCTCCAGCATCGGGGAGGCCATGGCAGCGCGGGCCGCCTCGGCTGCGCGATCAGGGCCTGAGCGGACTGCCGTTCCCATCACCGCATAGCCCATCCCCGCCATGGTGGTTTTCACGTCGGCAAAGTCACGATTGATGATCCCGGGAATGGTGATAATGTCCGAGATGCCCTGCACACCCTGACGCAGAACATCGTCGGCGATGCGAAAGCTCTCAAAGAATCCGGCATCACGGGCCACGGCCAGCAGCTTTTCATTGGGGATCACGATCATCGTGTCCACACTTTCGATCAGCTCCATCATGCCGCGCTCGGCCTGCAGCAGCCTGCGCTTGCCTTCAAAGGCAAAGGGGCGCGTAATGACTGCCACCGTCAGAATTCCCATTTCGCTGGCCAGCGATGCAATCACCGGCGCCGCTCCGGTTCCGGTTCCGCCGCCCAGCCCGGCTGTCACAAACACCATGTCCGCGCCTTCCAGCGCTTCGATGATCTTGTCCGAGTCTTCCAGCGCAGCACGTCGCCCCACATCCGGATTGGCACCCGCACCCAGACCCGCGGTCAGGCGCACGCCCAACTGCAACTTGACACTCGCCTTGGACAGGCGCAAGGCCTGCACATCCGTGTTGGCGGCAATAAACTCAACGCCTTCCAGCCCGGCGTCAATCATTCGGTTGACGGCATTGCCGCCACCGCCGCCCACGCCAATCACCTTGATGCGTGCGCCGCGCGGCACTTCATCGTGAAACTGAATGCGCATCTCCGAGGACACACCGGGCTGCATCTGCGCAAACTCAGCAGGGTTGCCTTCTCCGAATGACTGATTCATCTTCATCCCCCATTCCTGATGATACAAAGTGCGCTAGGCACTGGCTGCAAACAGGGATCGCAGCCGGGAACGGAAACCGCTGCTTTCGGCTGATCGCATCGATCGCTTGCGATTGGAATACAACATCATGCCAATCAGCACGGCATTGGCCGGATGCGCCAGTTCCAAGGGCATTCGCGAGAGTGGAACAGGCTGTCCCAGCCGGGTTCTGGCATGCAGAATGCTCTCCGAAACCTCCATCAGTCCCGGCAGCAAAGCTCCTGCTCCGGTCATCACGCAGCCGGCTCCCAGAGCCTCCAGAACACCGCCGTCCCGCAGACTGTCCCGCACCGCCTCCATCAGCTCCCAGGCGCGCGGCTCCAGAATCTCCGCAATGCGACGATGGCGAATCTTTGTCGCTCGCGGCGTGGGAATTTCAATCTCGGCCAGTTGCGGAATCGCCGTCACAATCGCATTGCCATACTGCAGCTTCACCTCTTCCGCCAGCGCAATGGGAAGCTCCAGCATGACGGCCAGATCGTTGGTAAAGTGCTGGCCTCCGAAGGGAATGCTGGCGGTATGCGCCACTGCTCCCTCAAAGAAAACCACCAGCTCCGAGGAGTGCGCTCCGATATCCAGCAGGCATACACCCAGTTCGCGTTCGTCGGCAGTCAGCGTGGCCTCTGCCGCAGCCAGGGCTTCAAAAACAGTGTCCTGCACTTCGATTCCCGCCCGATTCACGCAGGTCACAATGCTTTGCATCGCGCTGGCCGAGCAGGTGGAGATATGCAGATCCACCTCCAGGCGATTGCCCACCATGCCCACCGGATCATGAATCCCCGGCTGCTGGTCCAGAACGAACTGCCGCGTCAGCAGATGCAGAATCTCGCGTCCCGTGGGCATGGGCACACTGCGCGCCCGCTCGATGGCGAGACTCACATCATCACTTGCAATCTCCCGCATTCTCGCTCCGAAATGCACGGCTGCAGTGGTGTTGACGCTGGCAACATTGGCTCCGCCAACGCCCACCACACATTCGTCCACATTCACGCGCACAATCTGCTCCACGCGATCACAGGCACTCTTGATGGCCCGCGCGGCCGGTGCCAGTTCTGCAATCAGGCTTTTCCGCATCCCTGCAGCTTCCACAATCGCATGTCCCCGATAACGCAATGCCCCCTCATTCAGGTCTGCAGCCAGCACGCGAATGCTGGAGCTTCCCGCATCGAGGACCACCATCAGATTGCTCTGTCGCTGATTCATTCCGTGCCCCCTCGCGACGCTGATTCTGCTGCATGAGACGGGTGCTTTGCCCCTACCCGTCGATGGAGCGCGTTGCGTCGGGATTTGCCATGCTGTGCTGTCACCGACTTCCGCCTGACGGCTGCCACGCGGCGCGTTTGATGTGTCGCATGCTGGCCTGCATTTCTCCCAGCGCCCGATGCGGCTACCGGCGATTTCTGCACGGAAGCATGCGCCGGTGCTGCAGCACGATGATCGGCGGACGGCGCTGCGGCTTTGCCTGAGGCTGGATTGGCAGCATTGGGTGTATCCGATGCAAGCTGCAGCGGCACATCCCCGGGGAAGCGAAGATCCATGCCAATCAGGCGCGGATAGCGTGCATGCCACTCGGCGATATGGGCCCGATACATCTGATACCGCGCGGCAAAGTTTTCTGCGCCGAAATGCACCAGCAGATCCGATCCACCATCGGAGAGCGTGGCCCGCAGGTCATCAGGATCCGACAAATCAATCTCTGAAATTTCAGCAGAGGCATGCGGCTGCACATGATCCAGATCTGCGATAAACCGCTGATACAGTGCCATGCGCTCCTTTGCCGTTGCCATCGAAGGATGCACATTCAGGCCGGATACCACCGGGAACGAATACGAGTGCAGGGCCATTCGCGCCGGAGAAATGGGCAACAGCACCCCATCGGCATCCACCAGTTCCACGGCATCCCCCACGCGGGCAAAGGCAATCGGCGTTCGCTCGGCAATCTGCACATACAGATGGTTCGGGAGAATACGCATCACGGTCGCCTGCCGAACCCAGGGAATGGATTCCAGTTCCCCGCGCCGTTCGGCCAGCGGGACGAAGAAGATATTCCGCCCGACATCCTGCCCGAAGACTGACAGAATCTCAGCGCGGGTCACCTGGCTGGCAGTGCCTTCCGCAGCCGTTAGAGGACGAACATTCTGGCTTCCGTCCAAATAGAAATGCACGTCCTGCAGAACGTAGCGATGCGCCAGATAGACCGCCGCGCCCACCAGTCCCAGCAGCACTGCCATCAGCAATCCGACTGCAATCCACCCCAACCGGCTTCTCGGCAGGAGTCGGCGACGCGTGACCGCGATCTCCCGCACGTCCGCTCCGGCTGTTGCGCGCGGGACACTGCGCCGGCGCACGGCAGGGCGCGATGGAGTCTCCTCCACGTCCTCGAGGACTTCCACCTCTGTCGACGGCTGCAGACCCGGCAACTCCGTTTGCCGCGGGCGCTCGGGAGCGCGTCGCGACGCACTGGATGGGGCGCGCCATGCGCCTCGCGTTGAGCGCGGCAACCGCGGAGCATCCTCCGTCGGCACCATGTCGTCCCATAGCGTCGTCGATGTAGTTTTTGTCGTCACGACCGAGCCAGGTCGCGAGAATCGCCAGATTTCACTATAGATGGCGATGCCAGACTTCCGCCCCCGCATCCGAAGCCGGAACTGCTCCGGGAACCCAGCAAGTTACAGGGTCCGTTTACAGGGTCCGCGCGGGGAGTCCTGAGCGGAACAAAGGAAACGCGCTACGCAGCATCCGGATGGGAGGGCAGAACAAAGTCGCCCAGGGATTCAAAGGCGGGGCGGGCAAGCAGATAGCCCTGCATCCAGCGGATGCCGGCCTGCTGCAAACACTCAAACTCAGCCAGCGTCTCCACACCCTCCGCGATCAGGGATATCCCGAGCCCATCGCAGAGTTCGACCAGCTTCTTCACAATGACCTGTGCCGTCGGGCGCTCGTCGATCTTCCGCGTCAGATCCATGTCCATCTTGACCAGATGTGGATTCAGGTCGGCGAGCAGGTTCAATCCGGAGTATCCGGAGCCAAGATCATCGAGGGCTATCTGAAACCCCTGCCGCCGATACTCCTCCACAATGCCCAGCAGATGCTTGCGATCCACAACCTCTTCCACTTCGGTAATCTCAAAAATCAACCGGTCCGTCGGGAAATTGAGCTTGGCCGCCGTACGCAACGTGAGCTGTATGCAAGCCGCAGGACTATACACGGCACCCGGCATGAAGTTGATCGAAAGCTTGGCGTTGGTATCGGCCAGGCCAAGGGACGAGGCCAGTTCAATGGCCTTCACGCGGCAGCTTTGATCAAAGGCGTAGCGGTTTTGCGCATTCACCTGCCCCAGAATTACGCCTGCCGATTCCTGCTGCGGCCCTCGAACCAGCGCTTCATAGGCATAGATGCTGCGCGTCTTCACGTCCACGATCGGCTGAAAGGCCATGGTGATGGCAATGGGAGGCTCCACGCCTTCGCGACAGGCTTCGCAGCGAGGGAGCGTTTTGGCTTCTTGATTCAGCATGGGAAAACCAACCTGAGCAAAATGGTCGTGCCTGGCTTCCATACAAAATATCGGCAAGGCCCAGTAATCGGATAGGAAAAATTGCACAAGTGTTGCCCACACTGGAAATCTTTTCCGGGACGCAATCCATGGAGTTCGTGGGCGACGAGGAAAATGCGCTTGGTATAGGGTTTAGCTGCCGGAAAGTGACAGGCCTGTCACTTCCGGAAATTTTATAAGCGGGCAAGTCTGGTTTTTCCACGCGAAATCGGATAGGAGTCAATAGAACGCCTAAACGGCTTCTGTCTCAAGCGTCTGAAGAATGGCGGGAGCAAGCTGGCTGATGTTTCCCGCACCCAGCGTCAGGATGAGGTCGCCGGGGCTGGCCAGTCGGACCACTGCATCCGCAGCAACGGCAAAATCCTCCACATAGGTCGCCTTCGGATGCACGATGCGCGATGCCAGCGTCTCCGCATCCACACCCGGGATGGGCTCTTCGCTGGCTGCATAGATCGGCAAAACAAGCAGGGAGTCTGCCAGGGAGAAGCACTGCGTGAAGGCCTCGAACAGATCACGGGTACGCGTGTAGCGATGCGGTTGGAAGACCACATGCACCCGGGCATAGCCGCACTCACGGGCTGCTGCCAGTGTTGCAGCAATCTCTGTCGGATGATGTCCGTAGTCATCCACGACGGCAACGCCGCGAGCGCGACCACGAAGCTGGAAGCGCCGATCCACCCCGCGGAAGCTTTCCAGTCCCAACGCAATCCGCTCTTCGGGAATCTCCAACTGGCATCCAATGGCCACGGCAGCTGTTGCGTTCAGGATGTTGTGTCTTCCCGGCACGCGCAGGGCAAAGGGGCCCAGCGTGGCTTCGGCAGTGTGGATATGAAAACGGCTGAACTCCCCTGCGCTTCCGCTCTGCCCCAGAATCTCCAACCGAAAATCGGCCATCGCGTGCGCACCATACGTCAGCACACGTCTGCGCACGCGCGGCAAGATGGCAGCGAGCAACGGATCATCCAGACATGCGGTTACGGCACCATAGAACGGAAGCTTGTCCATGAACGACAAGAAGGCCGCCTCCACATCCTGCATGTCCCGATAGCAGTCCATATGCTCGCGATCCAGATTGGTGACCACGGCGAGGATCGGGGAGAGCTTCAGAAACGATCGGTCGCTTTCATCTGCCTCGGCCACCAGATACTGTGAGTTCCCCAGCCTTGCATTCGATCCCAGTGCATCGACGCGCCCGCCGACGACCACGGTTGGGTCCAGCCCACCGGCGGCCAGCACGGAAGCTACCATCGAGGTTGTCGTCGTCTTGCCATGCATGCCGGCAATCGCAATCCCATACTTCAGCCGCATCAGTTCGGCAAGCATCTCTGCCCGTTGAATCACGGGAATCCTGCGCTCCATGGCCTCCACGACTTCCGGATTGCCGGGGCTGACGGCTGAGCTGGTCACCACCACACTGGCATCTTCGAGCTGTCCGCGGGCATGCCCGGCATAAATCCTGGCGCCCAGAGTCTCCAGCCTGTCTGTGATCGCGCTGCGCTTCAGATCGGAGCCGGAGACACGCATCCCCAGGTTGAGCAGAATCTCAGCGATTCCGCTCATGCCAATTCCGCCGATTCCGATGAAGTGAATGCGCTGCTTCTGAATGAACATGGGCTGTGGTGGACGATCCACTACAGGGTATCAAAACCCCGGCCATTCCCCGGCTTGCTTCCAGCCGCGGCGGACGTTCCCCCGGCCAGCGGATCGACGCCTCAGGCGGGTCGACCGGCTTGCGCAACCCGGGCCGGCTGCGTCTGCATTACCGGATAGATTTCCATGTCGACACCGACAATCTCTCCGCCGCACTCCTGTCGCAGGCTGCGCGTACACTGGCAAAGCTCGGTCAGCCGCAGGTGCGCGGTCTGGCTCAGCTCCAGTCCCACCGCAATCAGTACGGTGTACATCTCAATGCAGTGCTGCCGCTCAAACTCAAACAGGATGTTGATCATGCCGGATTCATCTGCGCCACGACTCAGCACCCATCCGCCGCAGCCCAGAATGGCACCGCTCAGCGTCTGGATCAGCCTTTGCGGCTCTTCTGAGGTTGCAGCCTTCACCTGTAGCGCCCACGGTTCCTTGGCGACTTGTTTTGTCCAGGGCAGCATGGCATGTTCTCCGGTTTGCTCCCTCCCTTATCGACCGCTCCCCGGAAGCCACCAGACTGTTCTGTGCTGGCACGCCCATGGCTCATTTATAGACACTCATCGCCATGGATTGGGCTCTTGCGTCTTTCGATGTTCCTCCGCGCATTCAGAAGCCGGGAAGCCATATCTGTGTTAGGCTGCGAACCAGCATGATCGTCGGCACCGGCATTGACCTGACAGAAATCCCTCGAATTCAGGCCTCCATCCAGCGGTTTGGGAGTCGCTTTCTGGAGCGTATCTTCACCGCAGAGGAGCAGGAGTACTGTCTGCGCAAGCAAAAGCGAGCCGCAGAGAGCTTCGCCGCCCGTTTTGCCGCCAAGGAAGCCTGCGCCAAAGCCCTTGGCACCGGCATCAGCCGCGGCATCGGCTGGCTGGAGATTGAAGTCGTGCGCGCACCGGGCCATCGCCCCACGCTGCAGCTGCATGGGCGTGCCGCGGCCTGGGCCAGCCGCCTGCAGGTCAGCCGCGCCTCGCTGTCGCTGTCCCACACCGGCACGCTGGCCATTGCCTGCGTCATTCTGGAGACGGGCAATGACACTGCAACAGGAGTGCCCGACCTGCTGGATGCAATCGGCAACGAATCCCATCTGTAGAGTGTTTCGTTGCGGCCTTCGGTCCGCGTTTGCGCACCGTGGAAGACCGGCAGGCGGAAGCAAATTGCTTCATGGACGCTGAGTGTCTGGTATTCTCATCGCAAGGAAGCGAGAGCCCCCATGCCCAGCCAGGAAGAGTTGAAATGGTCGCAGCTTAAGGTTGGCCTGTTGGTGGTTGCATCGCTTGCGGCGCTCAGCGGGCTCATCTTTCTCATGTCCGGATCCACCGGCGGCCTGTTCAGCAAGAAAATCCGTCTCCGCTCCTACTTTCAGAACGCGGATGGCCTGAAGGTTGGTGCTCCGGTCACGCTGGACGGGGTCACCATCGGGAACGTGACCCGCGTTCGCATTGTGCCGCATCATGAACCCAACTCGGTTGAGGTTACCTGTCGCGTGGGAGACCAGTATCTGCCCTCGCTGCACACCGACTCCACCGTTGCCATTGATCAGGCCGGCGTACTCGGAGACGCGTTTGTCGATATCAGCTCCGCAACGGCACATGGCCCCATTCCACTCGACGATTCCATACTTCCCAGCGCCGCGGCTCCCGGGATTCCAGAGGTCATTCGTACCAGCCAGGAGACTCTGCAGCAGACCAATGACGTCCTGAGCAAGATTGGCACAACGGTGGAGACTATCAATCACGGCAAGGGAACGGCCGGGCTGCTGCTCAATGACCCCCAGACAGCGCAGAATCTGGCCCGCATGATTCACCAGTTGGAGACACTGACCCAAAACATCTCGGACGGCAAAGGGACGCTGGGCAAGCTCATCCTGGATGACCAGCTCTATACCCATGCCAACGAAACGCTGGCTCGCCTGGACGATGTGGCCACGCGCCTTGACAACGGCGAAGGAACCGCCGGAAAACTGCTGCGTGACGATACGCTCTACCAGAACCTCAATCGTGCGGCGGAAAATACCAATAAGCTGCTGGACCAGATCAACTCTGGCAACGGCGCGCTGGGTAAGTTGGCCCATGATCCGGCGCTCGCGCAGAAGCTGCAGGACTCCATCTCGCAAATGGATACGCTGCTGAGCAATGTGAATCAGGGCAAGGGTTCCCTGGGACAACTGGTCGTCAATCCGAGCCTGTATCAGCATGCGGACCAGGCTCTCAGTGAGGGCGGAAGTCTGGTCACCGAGCTGCGGAAGAACCCGAAAAAATATCTCACCGTGCACATGAAGCTCTTTTAGGTCCGCTCCAGCCCTTCCGGAATGGAGTGATCCACACTCCCCGATTCACTCCTCGCGACAGCAGGTTGGCACCATCCAACCGCTGTCGATCCTTCTGCCCGTCCCGCTCCAATCCCTGCCCGGCTGTGGTAAGGTTTCTGGCAGCGGTTCTCCCCTTGATGGAATCGCCCGCCGGGATGCATACAAGCTGCCAACCGGCATCTGAAACAAATCCAGAGGAATCCTGATGAATCTGTTGAAGCATACTCTGCCGGTGTCGTCCGGACTGGTCGCCGCGACAGCTGCACTGCTGTTCGCGTTTCCTGTTCACGGCCAGACCCTGGCTGCGGCAGACAATACGTCCGCACAGCCCACGCCTCCACCCGCCATTCACAGCTTTGATGAAAGCGCAATGGATAAAACCGCAGATCCCTGCACGGACTTCTACCAGTACGCCTGCGGCAACTGGGTCAAGAGCAACCCGATCCCGGGCGATCAGGTTCGCTGGGCCCGCTCGTTTTCCCTGCTCCATGAGCGCAATCAATATCTGCTTTGGCAGGAGTTGAATGCCGCCTCGCAAAATCCCAAGACTCCGCTGCAGAAGCAGTATGGCGACTACTATGCAGCCTGCATGAACACGGATCAGATCCAGAAGGATGGTCTGCAGCCGATTGAGCCTGCCCTGCAGCAGATCGCGGCCATGAAAAGCACCAAGGATCTGACCGATGTTGTCGCCCAACTGGCGACCGAGGGCAGCCCGGCACCGCTTTTCCAGTTTGGAGTGGGACAGGACGACAAGGACTCCAGCAAGCAGATTGCAGAAACCTTTCAGGGTGGGCTTTCCCTGCCGGATCGCGAATATTACATCTCGCCGGCACCCCGCTACGTGAAGATTCGCCAGGAGTATGTGGAACACATGACGAAGATGTTCCAGCTCGCCGGCGATTCCTCCACGCTGGCCGCGACGGAAGCCGCGGATGTGCTCAAAATTGAAACCGCAATGGCACAGGGCTCTCTCAGCCGCACCGACTTGCGCGAGCCTGCCAACCGCTACCACATCTACACCGTGGCTCAGCTGGAGCAGTTGACGCCGGACTTCAACTGGCCGGTCTACTGGAAGGCCATCGGGATTGGTCATTTTGATACGCTCAACGTTGCCACCCCGGGCTTCTTCAAGACGCTGAACCAGCTCATCTCCACCGAGCCTGTCTCGGCCTGGCAGGCCTATCTGCGCTGGCACACGATTCATGGCTTTGCCAACAACCTGCCGAAGACGTTCTACGATGAGAATTTTGCCTTCTTTGGCAAAACGCTCTCTGGCCAGAAGGAGCCTCAGCCGCGATGGAAACAGTGCACGGCCATGACGGATCGCGCGCTGGGTGAAGCCGTGGGTCAGGACTGGGTCGCGCAGAACTTTCCTCCGCAGGCCAAGGACAGCATGGATCATCTGGTCGCGGCGCTGGAAAAGTCGCTGGGAGAAGATATCCAGACCCTTCCCTGGATGACCGAAGCCACGAAAAAAGCTGCTGCGGAAAAGCTTGCGCTCATTCGCAACAAGATCGGATATCCGGAGAAGTGGCGCAACTACTCCGCGCTTCAGGTCAGCCGTACAAATCTGATCGGAAACCTGGAGCACGATGCCATCTTCGAGCGGAATTACGAGCTCTCCAAGCTGGGCAAGCCGGTGGATGAAAAGGAATGGGGCATGACGCCGCCAACGGTCAATGCCTACTACGATCCCTCCATGAACGACATCAACTTCCCGGCCGGCATTCTGCAGCCGCCGTTCTTTGATGCTTCCATGGATCCCGGCGTCAACTTCGGCGGCATCGGCGTGGTCATCGGTCATGAGATGACGCACGGCTTTGACGACGAAGGCAGCCAGTATGACGGCCACGGCAATCTGCGCGAATGGCAGACCCCGCAGGATCGCAAGGCCTTCACCGCGCGCACCGACTGTGAAGTGCAGGAGTACAACGGTTTTGAAGCCTCTCCTGCACACGACGGACTGCCGGCACAGCACCTGAACGGCAAGCTGACGCTGGGCGAAAACACGGCCGACAATGGCGGCCTGCGCATCGCCTTCCTGGCGCTGGAGAACACGCTGGCAGCCGAGCACAAGACGGTGGAGGAAAAGGTGGGCGGCTACACGGAAGCCCAGCGCTTCTTCATCAGTTTCGCCCAGGTCTGGTGCCAGAACCAGACCGATCAGTCGGCGCGCGTCTCCGCGCTGGTGGATCCCCACTCGCCCGGTCGCTGGCGCACCAACGGCTCCGTGCAGAACTTTGACGAGTTCGGCAAGGCCTTTGGCTGCAAGAAGGGTGCGCCGATGTATCCGGTGCATTCCTGCCGCGTCTGGTAGCTGCAGCCCAACCACTGCCCCACGCAGGCCTGGCGATCTTCGCCGGGCCTGCTTCTTTTCCGGCTTCAGTTCCCTGCCCGGTCCACCAGCCATTCACATGGAACTTCGACCTCTCCAGCGATTTTGCCCCGTTATCCACAGCCCGGGCAGCGATGACCAATCCCCGGTGCATCCGTCCAAATGTCAGGCAAAATCAGGCATTCTAGGGGGAATCCGCCTTCGATTTCACGAGTGTATGCGCAGGGAGCTAGGCACAACGGGCCTGCGCCTTTTACAATCGTGCGAGGGACCCCACACCCACCCCAGCTTGGCTCGGGAACATGAAACCTGACGGTGCCACACCGAATCAGGACGAAGGAATCGCATGAAGTTCAGCAAATTCGGCAGGACAGTGCTGGCAGCCGCGCTCGGCACAGCAATGACCTTCAGCCTCAGTTCTTGCATCTACAGCTTTACTGTTGGCTATCTGTATGTGACCGGCACTCAAACGGCGACTCCCTCTGGCAGCGGAATCATCAGTGCCTACGGCATCGACAACGACACCGGAAGGCTGATCGAACTGCATGGATTTCCGATGGGGTCGGGTGGAGCAAATCCTGGCCGCTCGGTGCTTGTGGCCGGCAGCCGTTTTGTCTATGTGCTGAACCAGGGAACCCCTGCCAACGGCACCCTGCCGTGCAATGCCAACAACCCCTGCTCGAACCCGAATATCACCGAGTTCGTGGTTGGCGGCAACGGCATTCTCACCCAGCAGCAGACATTCTTCACGCAGGGCAGCAATCCCTTCCGTCTGCTGGCGGATGCCTCCGGCAACTATCTGTTCGTCCTGGATCATGACGCTCCCTCGAATCAGTTCTGCAGTGCGGTCGTCTCCGGGGCCACCAGCTGCGGCGATGTGACCGTCTTCCAGATCGACAACACGACCGGACGTCTGACGCTGATCGACAATGCTCAGCTGACGGCTTCCACTGGCCAGCAGGTGACCTACTTCCCTGTTCCGGCCAATCCGGTTGACTTTGCCTTCACCAGCGGCTACCTGATCACGGTCAGTGGCGCCAACGGCGTGGCAGGTGGTCAGGTGGCTTACCCCTACACCTACAACTCGACCAACGGACAACTGATCGTCAGCCAGAACGTACCTCAGGTTTTGAACAGTGGTTCCGGCGCTCCCATGGAAGCTGCAACCGCCATCATCTACTCCGGAGCCAAGGTCTACGTGCTGGATAACGAACCGCTGACCGCCACGGCAAACGGTGTGACCGTCACCAGCCCGGCCCAGATTGTTCCCTTCACCATCGGCACCAACGGTGCGCTGCAGTCGCTCACCGGTGGCGCAGTGCAGGATGATCCGACCGAAACCAGCCCGATCTACCTGATCACCGACTCCAAGAATCGCTTCGTATATGTGGCGAACCAGTTTGGAGCCAGCCAGGCGACCGGCAGCGGCATTACCGGCTTTACCATCGATCCGGCTTCCGCCCTGCTGACAGAAACTCCGGGATCGCCCTGGGGAACCGGGTCCAACCCGCAGTGCCTGGTGGAAGACAGCTCCAACCAGTACATCTACACGGCAAATGCGAATGATTCCACCATCACCGGTCGCGTACTGGACCCCAACTCTGGCGCATTGAATCCGATGCGCGGCAGCACTGGCGTCTTCCAGCTTGCCGGTCCGGCTGCATGGTGCTGGATTAACGGACGTACCAACTAATTGGGGTCCGTCTGCAAATGATGTGCGACGGGCATCCAGAATCTCTGGATGCCCGTCGCATCCCAAGAACCACCCGCTGCAGGTTGGTTGCAGCAGCAGTAAGCTCAGCCGGGCTGAGTTGCAGCAGTAAGCAGTCACCCCGTCAGCTCCAATCTCACGGGACGAAGGATTGGCATGAAGTTTGGTAAACCCGCACAGGTCGCACTGATTGCATCCGCTGCTCTGGCGACGGCGACTCTGTTCACCGCTTGTCAGCAGTACACCAGCACGCTGACCGTCGATTTTCTCTATGTGACCTCCAACCAGCAGGTGCCCGGCGAGATCCAGGTCTATGAGGTCAACTCGCAATCGGGTGTGCTTCGGCCCATTCCCACTTCTCCCTTCCCTTCCGGTGGACGGAATCCGATCGCCGAAGCCGTCTCTCCCGATCATCTCAACTTGTATGTCGTCAATGAAGACGACAATGACATTGTGCAGATGGGCATTGGCACGGACGGAAAACTGTACCCCCAGAACACGATCAATACCGCCGGCTCCTTCCCGATCTCGCTGGCCATGAATGCCCAGGGGAACTACCTGTACACGGCAGACACCTACTCGCCGATTCCCAGCTGCTCGTCGACCAATCCCTGCTCTGGCGATCTTGCCGTCTACCCCGTGGACTCCACTGGCAAGCCGGGCAATCCTGTCTTCAACAGCACAGCCAGCCCGACCTACTGGCCACTGCAGCTGTCCCCCACCGATTCCAAGACCATCCTGACCCCGACCTCGGTGAATGTGCTGGCCAACGGCAAATACGTCTATGTGACGGCCTATCATCCCACCTCGAGCGTGCCGACCACCAACCCCAGTGGCTATCCGGTCAGCTCTCAGGGATATCTGTTTGCCTTTGAGGTCAACTCCGACGGCACACTGACCCAGATGAACAACGGGGTACCCATCACCAGCGGCCAGCTCCCGTCTGCCATGGCCAGTGATGCCAACAGCCAGTACCTCTACGTTGCCGATTACAAGCTGGGACAGATCACGACCTACTCGGTGCAAAATGGCATGCCCATGGCCGTGACAACCACCCCCTCCGGCAGCCTGCCCCTTTCGCTGTCCCTGGACACCTATGGCAACCTCTATGCCGCCAATGCCGGCGACTCGACGCTGAAGATGTATGCCACCAGCTCCAACGGAACGCTTTCGCTCTCCGGCACCTACGCCGTGGGCACCTATCCGGTTGCCGTACTGCCGGATCCTCACGGGCTGGGCTTCATCTACACTGCGAACTTCCTGGGCAACACCATGAGCGGCTTCCAGATCAGCAAAAACAGTGGCGCGCTTGTGAACACCCAGAATTCTCCTTATCCGTCCATGGTGCAGCCGACAGCGATCGTCGGTGTGCCGCACAATGGTTCCATCCACTAGTCCATCTGCCCATTACAATGGGATTGGATCATCATTCACCCAGTTTTCCAGGCCATCTGATCGGCCTGCCATGAAGGAAGCTCATGAAGTTCAAGAAACTCGGTCAGGCCACACTTGTACTGGCAGGCGCGTTCCTCGCAGCCGGCCTGTTCACCGCCTGCAACCCTGTCACGATTGATTTCGTTTATGTAGCCGGCAGCAAGGCCGATCCCGGCCAGCTTGAGGTCTTTGAGATTGACCGTGTCTCCGGCGCGCTCAGCCAGATCGGCTCCATCGTCCCTTCCGGCGGCACCAAGCCTGTCTCCATGGCGATTTCGCAGCTTTACCACAACATCTATGTCCTCAACCAGACCAGCAACAACCTGGTGAACTTCTATGTGGACAATGATGGGCTTCTTCATCAGAAGAACAGCTACTCGCTTGCCAACGTGGGCAGCTCGCCGGTCTCGGTTTCCACCAACAACGCAGCCACACTGCTCTTTGTTGTGAGCAACTACCAGCCCGGCTGCACCACGGCCATCTCTTCGGCTGCCACCTGCAACGGGGGCGCCCTCGCCGTCTTCCCGATGAACTCCGACGGATCGCTCGGCAATCCCATCCAGAACGGCAACCTTTCCTACTGGCCTGTTGGAATCAATCCAACCTCCGTGCAGGCCACGGCAAACTGGCCCGTGAACAACGTGGCTCCGCTCTCCGGCACCACCGGTCTGCGCGTCTTTGTCACCACCTATGATCCGACCGCGGGACTCGGCTACATTTACTCCTTCAGCTCCACGACAGCCGGCGTCCTGACACCGGTCAATGGCAGTCCGGAACTGGCAGGCGTCAAGCCCAGCGGAATGGTCATCGACCCGACCAGCCGTTTTGTCTACGTCACGGATTTCGCCCAAAACGAACTGATCGCCTACACCATCCAATCCGATGGCCTGCTGCTGCCGCTGATTAACGGTCCCTTCAAGACCGGGAACGAGCCCTCCGCAGTCACCATGGATCCTCGTGGCATCTTCCTTTACGTCACCAACGAGCTGGACAATTCGGTCTCCGCCTACGCAATCACGCTGGCCACCGGTACTCCGACGGCTGCCATCAACTCCACCGGCCTCCAGACCAACGCAACGGCAACGGCTCCGGTTGCCCTTGTGGTTGACCCTGGCTTTGGTCGCTATGTGATTACGGCAAACTATCTGGATAACTCCTCCACGACCTTCCAGATCAATGGCTCGACCGGCACGTTGTCTCCGGATCAGAACGGCCCGTACCCGACCGTTGCTTCGCCGACAGCCGTTGTCTCCATCCCGCGTGGCAACCACGCCATTCAGGTCAACCAGCCCTAGGCTGTTGTCCTGGAATCCGCGTCCATCGGGGCAGCTTCGGCTGCCCCGATTTTTCTTGCGACAGGAAATTTCCCTGCCCCCGGATCTGCATTCAACTCCCCGGCGCCTGTATGCGATACTCGAAAAGGCATGTATAAGCGGATCGTTCTCAAGCTCTCTGGCGAAGCACTGGCAGGCACGCGCGGCTTTGGACTGGATGCCCAGCGCGTCATTGAAATCACCTCGGAGATTGCCGAGATACGCGCTCTTGGCGTGGAAGTGGCCATCGTCGTTGGTGGCGGGAATTTCTTCCGCGGCGTGGCCGAGCACGCCAGGGAAATGGATCGCGTCAGCGCCGACAACATGGGCATGCTCTCCACCGTCATCAATGCCATCGCCCTGCAGGATGCCATTGAGAAACACGGCGTCCAGTGCCGCGTGATGACTGCCATCACCATGAATCAGGTGGCAGAACCCTACATTCGCCGCCGGGCCGTTCGCCATCTGGAAAAAGGACGCGTCGTCATCTTTGCCGCCGGCATTGGCAATCCCTTCTTCTCCACCGATACGGCAGCGTCGTTGCGCGCCATGGAGATCAAGGCGGATGTGCTGCTGAAGGCCACCAAGGTGGAAGGCGTCTACAACGCCGATCCCGTGCTCTTCAAGGATGCCGTCAAATACGACGAGATCACCTATATGGACATCCTGAAGCAGGGGCTCAAGGTCATGGATCTGACCGCCGTCAGCCTTTGCAAGGACAACAATCTGCCCATGATCATCTTCAATATGAATCAGCCGGGCAATATCCGCCGCGTGGTCATGGGAGAAAAAGTGGGCTCGCTGGTCACCAGCTGAGTATCTTCACTTTTTATCTTCCGATCCTACTTCAATTCTGCTGCCATCGAGTCCAATTCCTGTGGAAGTTGCCAAGCCTGCCCGTCTGGATGCCCTCACCGGGCTGCGTTGCTTCGCGGCCCTGAATATCGTCTTCTTTCATTTTTCTGATCCGCGCTGGTTTGGCCCGTTCGCCCCCATCGTCAATGCCGGCTACATTTCCGTGAGCTTCTTCATCATGCTCTCCGGATTCGTGCTGGCCTACAACTATGCCGAGCGTGCCCGCTCCGGGCGGCTGGACAGCATGCGCTTCTGGAAGGCGCGCTGGACCCGGCTCTATCCGGTCTACCTGCTCAGTCTGATCCTTGGCTGGCGGATGGTTGTCCGCGAGTATCACGCGCACACGCATACGCTTTTCTGGTCCGGCATCGTACTCACGCCTCTGCTGCTCCAGGGCTGGATTCCGAAGATTGCCACCTTCTGGAATACGCCGGCCTGGACCATGTCCGCCGAAGCCTTCTTCTACCTGATCTTCCCCTGGCTGGCGGCGCGCAAGCGCCCGGCCACCCTGCGCGGGCTGCTTACGTTGCTGGCTCTGCTCTGGCTGATCGGCATCCTGCCGGGAGCGCTCTATGCCCTGCTCAGCCCGGACCAGATTCTCAAGCCCGATCGATTCTCCTATGGCATCTGGCTGCAGGCGCTCAAGTTCACTCCGCTGCCCCATCTGCCGGGCTTCGTCTTCGGCGTCTTTCTGGCTGCAGTGGATGCCCGTATCCCACGGGATGGTCGCATCCGGCTTGCTGTTGGCCTAACCGGCTTCGTGGGCCTCTATCTCACGCTGCTGCATGAGCCCCGTCTCCCCTATGCCATGCTGCATGACGGCCTGCTGATGCCCCTGTTTGGAGCCATGATTCTGGGGCTTGCCGGCCACAATATCCTTTCGCGCTTCTTCGGTCTTGCGCCGCTGGTCTTTGTCGGCGAAGCCAGCTACTGCCTCTACCTGCTGCACTTCAACCTGTGGAATCTTCTCCACGCCAGCGGGATTCTGCCTGCGCTCGGGCTTGCCCGGTTCGATCCCTGGATCAGCTATGCCATCCTCATCGGAATCGCCATCCTGACCCTGCATCTGGTGGAAAAGCCCGCGCAGCGCTGGCTGCGCCGACGCATCGAAGCCTGAACCAGCGTAGCCTGCTGCGGGCGCAGACTACCGCACCGCAGCCTGCGGCGTGGCAGTCTGCGGCGTGGCAGATTGCGGCGTGTCTTTCCAGGTATGGGCTACGATCGGCAGACCCGTCATCGGCCAGTGATCCACCTGGGCATTCACATTCAGCTCCACCGGTACCGGCGAATCCGGCGCTGCCGCGACCCCGATATTCCAGCCATCCACCACCACCAGCGGATCCTGCCCCATCAACTCCGAGACATCCGTATCCATGTCGATCGTTCGACTCTCACCCTGGGTCAGCGTAACGTAGTTGTCACTGTAGAAGACGGGCAGCACACGCACACCTTCCCGATCCGCCGCCAGATGCCGCCGCAGTTGCACATGCGCCATCACGGCAATGGTCTTGCCGGGATTGGCAAGCGTCACCCGGATGTGGAGTCTTCCGTTCGCATCGGTGCGCACGGCACGCGCCGTGAGAACCGCACGCGGCATCGTGTCCATGGCCTGCAGATTGTCCGGATCACTCTCCGGTGCGCGCCAATAGAAGTTCCGGCTCAGCAACTGCCCGGATGCATCCGTCAGCTCCAGGCGGATGAAGTGCACCGGTCCCAGATCCTTGGGCCAATGCCAGTCACCGTCCACAGGATCAATGCGTGCAATGCTGATGGCCGAGCTTCCCGGCCCGGTCACCGGAAAATCATGCTCATACTTCAGCGTGCCATCGAAGGCGTAGACCCACTCGTGAACCTTGGCGCCTTTCAACACCTCCGGTCGATTGTTGATCACCTGCAGCTCGCCATCGGCCTCGTTCAACTGCACATGGACCATCTCACTGGCTTCCTTGACGGCAAACAGCGAGGAATTTGGCTCAAGATCGTGATGATAGAGCTGCCAGACAAAGCTTGGCTGCGCCGGATTGCTCATCCAGGTAATCACGGCCGTGGATGGATTGAACAGCCGCGCCTCGCGGCCTTCGTACATCGCGCGAAAGGCCTCGTAGTTCGCAAGCTGGCTCTTGCGCACAAAGTCGGCAAGATTGGCGATCTTTCCGTAGCGCGCCGCCAGCGTCGCCGGATACGTATCTCCATGCGATGCCCCGCGCGCCAGATCATGCTCTGCCCAGTCATCATTGATCTCGGTCCAGTCCTTGGCTGGCATCATGCCCTGCACGCTCTCCATCGTCGGAATGGAGGTGCTGCCGATCTCGGTCTTGAATGCCTCCGAGTACTGGTAATAGAAGCGTGGCGCTCGCCACCAGTACGGACCGCCGGAGTTGACGCCTCGGCCGGCCGTGGAACTGGGCTGGTAGAGCCGCGTCGGTTCCAGTTGTGCCAGCAGCGTGCGCAGCTGGTCGTCAATCTCCTTCGGCGGATAGCCCTCATTGCGCGCGCACCAGATGGCGATCGAGGGATGGTTCCGATAGCGCAACACCTTGTCCCGCACATTGGCGATATAGGTCGTCAGATCGTCCGGGTTGGGGCCGTCGGAAGGATTGGGCTGAAAGAACTCATCCCAGAGCAGGATGCCGTACTTGTCACAGAGTTCGTAGAAGTCTTCCTCCGTGCTTTGCCCCACCCAGTTGCGAATCATGTTCAGGTTGGCGAGCTTGTGCATGTAGATTTCCGCATCCAGCCGCTCGCGCGGAATCCGCTTCATCGCCTCATCCAGGCCCCAATCGCCGCCACGCAGAAACACGCGCACCCCGTTGACGGAGACCGTCAGATTCTCAGAGTCCGGCACCGTGTAGGTGATCTTGCGCACGCCGAAATCAAAACTCGTCTCGTCAGAGACCGAGCCATCGGCCTCAAAACTCAGGTGCATGGTGTAGAGGTTCTGCGGACCATAGCCGTTGGGCCACCAGAGCAACGGATGCTCCATGTGCAGCGCAGGCTGGGTCTTCGGATTCATGGCCACCGTCTGCTCCCCATGCGCAGGAATGGTCACCGGTACCATCACGCTGACCGAGCCAAAGGAGGCATGCAATTGCCCGGAAACGGCGCGATCCGTCACATTCTCCAGCGTGGACTGGATGGCGATATCGGCGGAGTCCGTTCGCGGCAATGGAAGATCGGTCGTCACCAGCGGGTCACGCACCACCACCGGACCACTGGCAGAGAGCGTGACATGGTTCCAGATACCGGTGTCGCGATCACGAATCGCCGGAATCCAGTCCCAGCCAATCGTCGATAGAAAAGTCGGACCATCCAGCGCCGTAACGCCGCCATTCGCACCCATGCCATCGGCGATCGTATGCTCATGGGGCACGCCCGGATGCGGTTGCGGAGTGACATGGACCGCCAGAATGGCATGATCCCCGGGCTTGACCCAATCGGTCACATCAAAGATGCCGCGACGAAATGCGCCTTTCATCGTGCCGACCTGGCGGCCATTCAGCCAGATCTCCGCCGAGTAGTTGATGCCGGCAAAGTTCAGCCAGATCCGCCGCCCCTGATAGCTGGCCGGCACGTCAAACACCGTGCGATACCAGTAGGAACTCTTGTTCAGGCTTTCCGGAATCCGGTTGGGGCGATTGTTTTCCCCATAGAGCGGCTCGGGATACACCCCGGCATGAACCAGCGTCGTGAGCACGGTTCCAGGCACCACAGCCACAACCCAGCCGCGAGGATCAAAGCCATCCGAGGAGATTTGCGCCGGCTGCGCAGTCACCTTCGCGGCATCCTGCAGCATCCATCCATCGCCAATCTCCTGCCTGGCCGGCACCTGAGCCCACATTCCGGTCGTCCAAAAGCTGCATACCCCGGCCAGAACCACACACCATCCCCACCTGCCTTGCATCTTCACCGCCTGCCCTGAGAGGAATTTTCTTGACCGGACCATGATATCGTTCCCAATGGCATGGGGCAATCCCCTGTTGCAAAGAAAAAGCCCGGCGCAATGCGCCGGGCTTGGAATTCCTGCCGATGACAGACGTCTTACTCGCCTGCTGCATCCGTGAGCTTGGTGGTTGCCACCGTCCAGTTCGGATCGCCCACCTTGAAGCGCGCAAAACGGCGCACCGTGATGTTTTCTCCGAGCTTGCCCACCTTCTGCGCAATCAACTCCTTGACCGAGATCGACTGATCCTTGATGAACGGCTGCTCCAGAAGGCAAACCTCCTCGTAGAACTTTGCCATCTTACCCTCGGCAATCTTTTCCACCACTGCCGCCGGCTTGCCGGTGGCTGCGGCCTGCGCCTTGTAAATCTCGCGCTCCCGCTCCAGATCCTCCGGGGTCACATCCTCCGGACGCACAAACTTGGGGTCGCTGGCTGCAATGTGCATGGCAACATCCTTCAGCAGCTC
>JAJZGG010000001.1:0-16445 GCA_021804965.1 Acidobacteriota bacterium | reverse complement strand
AAAGTCGCTCTCGCAGTTGACTTCCAGCAGAACACCGATCTTTCCGCCGGCATGGATGTAGGTGCCCACGGCGCCTTCATTCGTGCTGCGCGCAGCCTTCTTCTGTGCAGAAGCCATGCCACGCTTGCGCAGCACCACGAATGCGCCTTCGATGTCTCCATTCGACTCCTGCAGCGCCTTCAGGCAGTCGCCCATCGGCGCGCCAGACTTGTCCCGCAGTTCCTTCACCAGCTTTGCATCAATCTTTACGCTCACCGTCGTCATCCCTCTTCACTCGTTCGTTGAATTACCTGCTGGGCGTTGCCGCCAAACCGGTTCACACACAAAGAGCGTGGCTCCCTGATCTGGCGGCCACGCTCTGTTTGTACACGGCTTAAGCCGTATAGAAGATTAAAGCGCTGATTCCGCTGCTTCCGGCTCCTCGGCGATTGCCGAAACCGATGCTGGTGCCTTGCGAATGCCTCCGCCCAGAACCGCTTCCAGGTCCACATCCTCGCCTGTCGCGTCCTCAGCCGGCTGTTCGACAGCCACCTCGGCTACCGGCTCAGCTTCGGCAAACTGCTTGTCGCCCACCAGGTTCACGCCCTCAATCGCCGACTCGGCAATCTTCGATGTGAACAGACGAATGGCACGCAGCGCATCGTCATTGCCAGGGATCACATAATCCACCAGCGTGGGATCGCAGTTGGTATCCACCACGGCCACAACCGTGATGCCCAGCTTCTTGGCTTCCTTGACGGCAATCGCTTCATTGCTGGAGTCGATGACGAAAATCGCATCCGGCAGACGCTTCATGTTCTTGATGCCGGCCAGGTTCGTCTGGAGGTGCTTGCGCTCGCGCTCCAGCTTGATCACTTCCTTCTTGGTCAGCAGATCATAACGGCCGTCGGTTGCCATCTCGTCCAGCTCCTGCAGACGCTTGACCGACTTCTGCACCGTAACCCAGTTGGTCAGCAGGCCTCCCAGCCACCTCTGGTTCACGTAAGGCATTCCGGCGCGCGTTGCCTCTTCAGCAATCGCTTCCTGCGCCTGGCGCTTGGTACCCACAAACAGGATGTTCCGACCCTCACCGCAAAGGTCGGTCACAAACTTGGACGCATCCTTGAACATCTTCAGCGTCTTTTGCAGGTCAATAATGTAGATCCCGTTGCGCTCGCCGAAGATGTATTCCTTCATCCGCGGATCCCAGCGCTTGGTCTGATGCCCGAAGTGTACGCCTGCCTCGAGCAGTTCTTTCATCGTGATCGTAGCCAATGGAACTCCTTCATGCCGTGCATCCAGGCTGACATTCGCCTTGCCCGGATTAAGTCCGCCGAAGCGGGATTGATACTGCCAAAGCCAGGTCTCCGGCAAGGCCCGATGGCCCGCCGGAGATCCAGCCGACAACTAGCGCTTGGAGAACTGGAAGCGGGCGCGGGCACCACGCTGTCCATACTTCTTGCGCTCTTTCTGGCGCGCATCACGCGTCAGCAGATTCTCGCTCTTGAGCAGCTTGCGCAGTTCCGGGTTGAACTCCACCAGGGCACGCGCTGATCCCATCTTCACGGCATCGGCCTGGGCTGCAACGCCGCCGCCGGAAACCGTGGTGACCACGTCAAAGCTGCCCTGCATCTCTGCCAGCACCAGCGAACGACGCGCCGAAACACGCTGCTGTTCGGTGACAAAATACTCCTCGAACGCGCGACCATTCACCTTGAATGCGCCCGTACCCGGACGCAGAAACACGCGGGCAATCGCCGACTTCCGGCGTCCCGTTCCGTAGTATTGAACCAGCTCTGCCATACGCTCTCTTTCGCCCATTCAGGCTTTGTGCGCCCCTTGCTACCGGGGCGGAAAACTCTTACGCCTTCACTTCCAGCGCCACCGGCATCTGCGCCTCATGCGGATGACGGTCGCCGCGATAGACCTTCAGCTTGGTCGCCATCTGGCGGCCCAGCTTGGTCTTCGGCAACATTCCCTTGATTGCCTCTTCGACAATCTTTTCCGGCTTGCGCTGCAGCAGGCGCAGGAAGGACTCCTCACGCAGACCGCCCGGAAATCCCGTATACCGGCGATACACCTTGCTCTGCGACTTCAGGCCGGTCAGCCGCACCTTCTCCGCATTGATCACAATCACGTGATCGCCCATGTCCATGTAGGGCACATACTTCGGATTCGTCTTGCCGCTCAGCACGCTGGCTGCCGATGTGGCCAGACGCCCCAGCGTCTTACCGCTGGCGTCCACAACGAACCACTTGCGGTCAATCTCTTTTGCGCTCGGAATATACGTTGACATCTCGCTCCTGCTCTTTCCGACTTCCTGAAAATTCCTACCAAACCCAAGCCAAATGGCTTCGGGAAAACCCTTGCGCCATGCGCAATCCTGCATGGCTGACACCCACGACCAAACCCATTCGTTTGCGTGAGAACCGTGTGCAAAGTCCAGATTCCCAATTCTTTACACCACAGGGAACCAGTCCGCCGGATGCCTGGCAATGCCTGACGCTTTGCCCGTCTGGCGCCAGTCTGCAGTCCATGTTGCCTGGGACTGCCAATCCGGGCGCAGACGCAACTCTGCACAAGGCCTTTAGAATACCGAAAATCCAGCGCAGAGTCAACGGTTGCCGGGCATTGGGCGATGGCGCACAACCAGCCGGACAGGGCCTGCCGGTCGCAGCGTAATGGCGGGTTGCACGGCGAGTGCGGAGGGCGATCCCGACTCCGGCGTCAGCTCCCAATCGGCAAGAATCGTCGCCAGGATCAAAACCCCCTCCATCCATGCCAGTCCTTCCCCGATGCACTGCCGGCTTCCGGCGGCAAACGGGAAGTAGGCAAGGCGCGGTCGGGCAGCCTTTGCCGCAACGGTAAACCGTTCCGGATCAAAACGATCCGGCTCTGGATGCCAGCGCGCGTCGCGATGCACGGCATACTGCGGCGCAATCAGAATGGTGCCGCGCTGCACCCGAATTCCCCTCCACAGATACTCCTCGGCTGCCGTTCGTGCCGTCACCCACACGGGCGGATACAGCCGCATGGCCTCGGCAAAGATCTGCCCCAGGTACGGAAGCCGGGCGTAATCTTCGGACGAAACGGCACGCATGCAGCCCGGGGATGGATCGAGCAGCACCTGCCGCGCCTCGGCTGCCGCGCGTTGCTGCACCTCGGGATGCGTTGCCAGCAGCCACAGGGCAAAGGTCAGCGCATTGGCCGTCGTCTCATGCCCGGCCAGCAGCACGGTCAGGCATTCGTCCCGCACCTGCCGATCGGTCATCCGGGCGGCATGGCCCTGTTCCAGCGATTCCTCATCGGTGGCCGTCAGCAACATACTCAGCAGGTCCCCGCGATCCTCCGGACTGGCCCGCCGCTCGGCAATCATGCGATAGATCAGCGCATCCAACCGCGCCTGCCCGCGACGGATCCGACGCATCAGCGGCAGGGGAAGCTGCTGAATGAGGTTGGACATGGGCAGGAAGGCGAGCGGCAAAAAGCCCATAAACGCATCCACGGACTCGGCAATGCTCTCCACCTCCTGCTCCACGTTCGTGTCAAAGAGCGTCTTGCCGACGATCCGAAGCGCCAGCAGCAGCATTTCGCCGTGGACCTCCACCACGCCGCCCTCGGTCCATTGCCCGGTCATCCGCCGTGCAAATTCTCCAATCACTGCGCCATAGGCCGCAATGCGCTCCCGATGGAAGGCCGGCTGCGCCAACCGCCGCTGCCGCATATGGAGCGGCTCTTCGCTGGTCAGCAACCCCTCACCGAGCACCATCCGGGAGCGCTGCATCACCAGTCCACGATGATGGTGGCCGGCATCGCGCACCAGCATCTCCTGAATCAACTCCGGATGATTGCACTGCAACACGCGCACGCCAAAGTTCTGGAAGTAGACCAGGTCCCCGAACTCATCGGCGTTGGAGCGCAGAAACTCTGCGCCATTGCTGCGAAAAACTTCGCCCCGAAGCAGCCGCGGCCAGAATCGCGGGCCCACCGGCATGCCCGACCTGGCATCGATCTCGATCCTGGGAGCTGTCGCGGTCTCGGTCTGCAGTCCTGCAGAGGCACGGCCAATCTGCGGTGGCGTCGTCATGTCTTCATTCCATCGCAGAACAGCACGCGATGGATACAGCGAATCCGCGGAAAATGGCGCACATGTTCATGCGCTGCACAATCGGCTGGTTTGCGTCCGGCGGAATGCGGCAGAAGTCCGCGATCAAGCCTTCACCAGTCGCTTCTGCAGCGCCTCCAAGGTTTGCCCCTTGGTCTCCGGATAGAAGAGCAGGACGGTGAGGAACTGCACCGCCGTCATGACGGCGAAGAAGACAAAGGGTGCGCCACCGGCTCGCGCCGCCAGCACGGGAAAGGCAAAGGCAATCGCCGCATTGGTGATCCAGTGGGAACTGTTGCCCACGCTCTGCCCCTTGTTGCGCACGGCGTTGGGGAAGACTTCGCCGATATAGACCCAGATGACCGCCCCCTGCGAGACGGCAAAGAAGGCGATATAGGCCACAAGCAGCCAGAGCAAAGCCGCCTGATGACTATGCGAGAGAAAGACCCACGCCACACCGGCCAGACAGCTTGCCGTCCCCGCTGCTCCAATGAGCAGCAGCGTCTTCCGCCCCAGTCGATCAATCAGCGCCATTCCGACCAGCGTAAAGATCATATTCGTGGCGCCAATGGCAATCGACTGCACATCGCCGGAGAGCTGGCTGAATCCGGCCGAGGCAAAGATATGCGGCAGGTAATAGAGAATCGCATTGATGCCCGCCAGTTGGTTGAAGGCTCCAATCGTGATTGCAAGAAAAAGCGGATAGCGGTACTTCCGCTGGAAGACCGGCTCGTTGGCGGTGGCATGGCTCTCGCGCAGCGCTTCCTGGATTTCGGCCAGTTCGCGCTCCGGATCCGGATCGCCCATCCGACGCAGCACCTCCAACGCCTCCTCGATGCGCGACTGGGAGACCGACCAGCGCGGACTGCGGGGAATGCCAAAGAGCATGATCAGGAAAAGAATGGCTGGAATAGCCGCCATTCCCAGCTGCACTCTCCACTCCACCGCTCCCAGATGCAGCAGGCGAATTCCCAGGTTTGACGCATAGGCCAGCAGGATTCCCAGCACCACATTCACCTGAAAGGTGCCCACCAGCCGACCTCGCCACTTGGCTGGCGCCAGTTCGGCAATGTACACCGGCCCCAGCACCGAGCTGGCACCAATTCCCAGCCCGCCGAGGAATCGAAACGCCAACAGCGCACTCCAGTTCCAGGCAAGCGCGCAACCCAATGCAGAGATTACATAGACGACCGCCGTGGCACGCAGCGTCTCCCGCCCTCCGTAGCGCTGGGCAATCACACCGGCAGTCATGGCACCAAGCACCGTTCCAATCACGGCAATCGACACCGTGATTCCCTGCGCCTGATCGCTCAGGTGATAGAGCCGCGTGAGCGCATCCATCACTCCGGAGATCACCACCGTATCAAAGCCAAACAGCAGTCCCCCCAGCGCGCCACTGGCCGTCGCCCGCATCAGATACGCATTTGGTCGCATCGCCTGCCCGTCCTTTTGAGTGCGTGAAAAATCACGGTCATCATACCAAGCGCAGCCCTTCTGTGGCTGAGACTACTCCGCGGGCAAATGACAACCCATTTCTTCCCGCTGCAGTTGTTTACCATGATGGCGTCCCAACGATGCCATGGGACTTCGGGCTTAGAGTCTCAGGGCTGCCATCGCGCCCCGTCCATCCAGTCCCTCCATCGCGTTGGAGAGATCGCAAGAAAGCCGATTCCTGATCTCGCTATACTGTCTGCAACTCGGAAACGGAAAGCACGCAGTCCGATCCGGCACACATCCCCCAACTCGAGAAGGTACGCATGCAAACGAAGGCTTCCCCACACTTCGTCCCCAGTCACACCCCCGAAAATCGCTACCGGAATGAAGCCGGAATCCACCTGCCCGCACGGGGCGGCGTAACAGTTGGCAGCAAGATCGGATGGCTCGTTCTCACCTGCCTGCTCCTGCTCGGCTTCGTTCCAAGCCTGCTGGCGGACACCGTCACGCTCAAGGACGGCACCCGGATTACGGGCACCGTCACCCAACTCAGCGGCGGCAAGCTGGGCATACAGACCAAATTCGCCGGAAGCATTTCCATCGACTGGACCCAAGTGGCATCGCTTGCGCTGGATCATCCGCTGCTGCTGGTGCTGCCTGCACCGGCAACAACACCACTGGCCATCACCGGTCTGCGCCGCAGCGGGGATGCATTCACCGTCACAACCGCTCAGGGAACACAACAAATGCCGGCGACCAGCATCACCCTGCTGCGCACCCAGGCGGCACAGGCCAGCTATCTGGCCTCGCTGCACCCCGGCTGGACGCACTCCTGGAGCGGAAATGCCAACGTCAGCTTTGCCTTTGCCCGGGGCAACAGCAACACCACCACCATTGGAAGCGGAATCACCGTGGCACGCCCGACACTCCATGACAAAACCAGTGGATACTTCAACTCGCTGTATACCCACGACGGCATCCTGAACAGCACCACGGCCAACACCACCAACGCGGGCCTGCGCTACGACCACAACCTGAATCCGCACCTCTTCGGATTCGTCACGCAGGACTTCAACACCAACGCACTGCAGGACCTGACCCTGCGCTCCATTACCGGAGGCGGTGCCGGCCTCCATGCCCGGAACACACCCCGACAGACGCTCGACCTGACCTCCGGACTGGTATGGACACACGAGAACTACAGCGCCATTCCTGCCTCCGCCACCCAGCCAACGGCCGTTCCTTCCATCACCAACAGCTTTGTCGCCATCAATGTGGGCGAGCAGTTCAGCCAGAAATTCGGCGCATCCAGCTCCCTGACCGAGCAGGGAAATATGTATCCAAACATGAACCAGCTGGGCCAGTTTGAGGCCAACGTTACGGCGACGCTCAATACCCAGATCAACAAAATCCTGAGCTGGCAAACCACCATCAACGATATTGAAGTCACCAATCCCCCACCCGGAACCAAGGACAACGACATCATCCTCACCACCGGCCTGGGCTTCACTTTCAGTCGCAAATAGCGCCTGCGGATGCCAGGCGCATGCATCCCTGATTTTCAGGCTCTACACCCCCAAGCACACCGCAGCACTTTGGGATGCTGCCCACCTCTTCCCACAGCGGAGTAAAGCGATATTGCAATGGAATTTTGCTAGCCAAGTGCAGGGTGGTTCCGGTACAGTCTTTCTTGCCATATCCCACGCATTTCGCGGCGCGCAGATCGCTTCTCTCCACCGGCGCAGTTCGTGGTGCAGCATTCCGGAGAACTCTCATGCCCAAGTCTTACCTTGCCCTGGTTTCGCTTCTTGCCTGTGCCGTTTCCGGCCTGTCTCAACAACCGGCGTATCAGAATACGCAGCTATCTCCCGCCACACGCGCCCACGATCTGGTCTCGCGCATGACGCTCGAGGAAAAAGCCTCACAGCTGGAGGACTGGGCCCCGGCCATCCCGCGTCTGGGCGTTCCGGACTACCAGACCTGGAATGAGGCCTTGCACGGCGTGGCTCGCGCAGGTTACGCAACGGTCTTTCCGCAGGCCATCGGCATGGCCGCCACCTGGGATACGGCAGCACTGCACAGCATGGGGCAGGTCATCGCCACCGAGGCGCGCGCCAAGTACAACGAGGCTCAGCGCGAGGGCAACCATCGCATCTTTTATGGGCTCACCTTCTGGTCGCCCAACATCAACATCTTCCGTGATCCTCGCTGGGGGCGCGGTCAGGAGACCTACGGCGAAGACCCATTCCTCACCGCGCAGATGGGTGTCTCCTTCATCACCGGCGTCCAGGGCAACGATCCCGAGCATCCGGAGGCCATCGCCACCAGCAAACACTTCGCCGTCCACAGCGGACCGGAGTCGCTGCGGCACGTCTTCGATGTGAAGCCGTCTCCGCGTGATCTGGAAGAAACCTACCTGCCAGCCTTCCGCGCCACGGTCGTCAATGGCCACGTGAAATCCGTGATGTGCGCCTACAACGCGATTGACGGCCACGCCGCCTGCACCAACACCAACCTGCTGCAGGATCATCTGCGCAAGGACTGGGGCTTTCAGGGATTCGTCGTCAGCGACTGCGGCGCCATCGTGGACGTGACACAGGGTCACCACAACGCTCCGGACATCACCCACGCCGCTGCGCTCGCCCTGCAGTCTGGTACGGATCTTTCCTGCAGCATCTGGGCACCGGGCTTCAACACGCTTGCCGATGCCGTGCATCAGCATCTGGTCAGCGAAGAAGCCGTGACCCGCGCGGCGGAGCGGCTCTACACCGCCCGCTTCGAGCTGGGCCTCTTCGATCCGCAGGGCAGCAATCCCTACGACTCCATTCCCTTCCGTGAAAACGCCTCGCCCGCGCATCGTGCCCAGGCACTCAAGGCTGCCGAAGAGTCCATTGTGCTGCTGGCAAACAATGGTGTGCTGCCGCTGGCCAAAGCCCCGACCCATCTTGCCGTCATCGGTCCCAATGCCGACCAGTTCTATGCGCTCACCGGCAACTACAACGGGATTCCGCTGCATCCCACCGAACCGGTGGATGGCGTTCTGGCCCAGTTCCCGGCGACCATCATTCACTATGCGCAGGGCTCCACGCTGGCCACCGGATTTCAGGTCCCCGTGGCGCGCTCATCCTTCGGCTCCGGACTGCGCGTTGAATACTTCCCCACCACGGACTTTACCGGGCGTCCGGTTGCCACGCTGACCGAGCCGAATATTCAGGATGACTGGGGCGACTCCTATCCCGTCCCTGCCCTGCACACGCACAACTATTCCGTGCGTTACTCGGGCACCTTCGTGCCCCCTGCGCCCGGCCATTATGAGTTCACCGTGGAAGCCGTGGACAGCTTCCCCTACTCGCCGAAAAACTTCGCCGCCGTCGAGATCGATGGCAGGCAGGTGGCCAGCGGTGATCTGGTGGGGGGACACGGCGCGGCTACCGCAGGCAAATTCCACTTTGCGCCCGGAGCCTCGCCCACAGCGCCGCCCATCATGTCCGGAGCCGAGCCGATTCACTTTGCGCTCGACTTCAAGGACACCGCGCCACACAGCTTCCAGTTGGATTACAGCCACTCCGGTGACCAGGCCGGCGGCGGCGTCTTTCTGAAGTGGAACGCTCCGGCGCAGGCGCAGCTGGACCGCGCCGTTGCTGCAGCGCGAGCCTCCGATGTGGTGCTGGCCTTTGTCGGTCTTTCGCCGCAACTGGAAGGCGAGGAGATGCCCATCCACATCGACGGCTTCTCCGGCGGTGACCGCACTCTGATTGCGCTTCCGGAAGCGCAGCGCAACCTGCTCAATGCCGTTGCGGAAACCCACAAGCCCATCGTGGTCGTGCTCATGAGCGGCAGTGCCGTCTCGCTGGAAGGACTGAACTTCCAGCCCGCAGCAGTGCTGGAGGCATGGTATCCCGGCGTCGCAGGCGGAACAGCCATCGCACGCACTCTTGCCGGGCTGAACAATCCTGCAGGGCGTCTTCCGGTCACCTTCTATCGCAGCGTCAAGGACCTTCCGCCCTTTGAGGATTATTCCTGCAAGAACCGCACCTACCGCTACTACACCGGCGAGCCGGAGTGGAGCTTCGGCTATGGCCTCAGCTATAGCCGTTTCCACTATGGGCCCGTGACCCTCTCGGCGAATTCAATTCCCGCCGGGGATCCCTTGTCCGCCACCGTCACCGTGACCAACACCAGCTCGCTGGCGGGCGATGAAGTCGTCGAGGCGTACTTGAAGACGCCGCAGAGCGACGGCCCCATTCACTCCCTCGCAGGATTTACGCGAATTCATCTGCAGGCAGGCGAAAGCCGCGCCGTCACGCTGCACTTCGATCCGCGCACGCTGTCCAGCGTGGAGGACTCCGGCAATCGCGTGATACTGCCGGGGAGCTACACCCTGTCGCTGGGCGGAGCGCAACCGGATGGGCAAACAGGCACCCAAGCCGAGAGCACCTCGGCTAGTGCATCGGCAACCTTCACCATCACAGGAAGCAAGCCGCTTCCGCGCTGAAGTGGACCTGAGCGGGTTGCGGCCACCGCAACCCGCTCAGCGAATTCCGACCAGCTTGTGCATCTGGATACTAAGTCGCCACTGCGGATGTTCCAGGCAGTAGGCCAACGCTGCCGCAGTGTTTTGCGCCTTCATCGGTCCATCCATCGGCTGCAGGAAGAAGTTCCGGAACTCCATCCCGGCAAAGATCTCCGGCTCGGCTCCGGGCTGCGGAAACACCAGCTTCAGCTCGTCCCCACGCAACTGCACCAGCGGTGCTCCCGCCTTGGGACTGACGCATATCCAGTCCAGCTCCACCGGGGCAGCAATCGTGCCATTGGTCTCCACGGCAATCTCAAAACCACGCGCATGCATCGCCGCAATCAGCGGCTCGTCCACCTGCAGCAGCGGCTCGCCGCCGGGCAAGACCACCAACCGCCTGCCGCCCTCTGCTGCTGCTCCACGCACCCACGTTTCCTCAATGCGCGCGGCCAGCGCTTCGGCATCGGCAAAGCGACCACCGTCCGGGCCGCTTGTCCCCACAAAATCCGTATCGCAAAAGCGGCAGACGGCCCCTGCCCGATCCTCTTCGCGGCCTGACCAGAGATTGCAGCCGGCAAAACGGCAAAACACCGCAGCACGACCTGCCTGCACGCCTTCGCCCTGCAACGTGTAGAAAATCTCCTTGACCGCGTAGCCCATCGTCCCCCGCTTTCCTCTCTCTACAGTAAACTTTTTCCATGCCCGGATTCGCCGTCGTTACCGTCTCTGACCGCTGCTTTGCCGGCACCCAGACCGACACAGCAGGCGAAGCCGTGACCCGTCTGATCGAATCCTGCTGGCCGGGGGAAACAGTAGGCCGCGGACTCGTCCCGGACAGCATCGAGGCCATCACCACGCTCCTGCACGAGCTTTGCCACCAGCAATACCGGCTGATACTGACCGTCGGCGGCACCGGCCTGGGACCGCGCGACGTGACTCCCGAGGCCACCCGCCAGCTGATCGAGCGCGAAGTTCCTGGCCTGGCCGAAGCCATGCGCGCCCTCACCGCCCCGGCCTATCGCTTTGCATGGCTCAGCCGTGCCGTCGCCGGCCTGCGCGGGGCAACCCTCATCGTCAACCTGCCAGGCAGCCAGCGCGGAGCCACCGAATGCCTGCAGGCAATTCTTCCGCTGCTACCCCACGCGCTGGAGATTGTCTCCGGCGGCAGCGATCACCCCACGCACGGATAGCTTCTCCGCCGATGAGTGCCTTTACGGTTGCGCCTCCAGCAATCCCAGGGTCAGTTGCGTACTATCGTTCTCCACGATGAGCGCATGCGCAGCATCGATCTGGTAGAGCGTAATACTACCCGCAGTATTGGGACTGATAACATTCAGTCCCGTCAGCGTTCCGTCCATCACCCCATTCGTGGCGGGCATAATCGATCCCGAGATCGCACTGCTCTTCGACGCATCCGCATCGGGCAACGCCTTGTTGGCAAACCCGCTCAAGTCAATCGAAGCGCTGCTTGGAATCACGGTTGTGGAGCCAAACGCTGTCGTCTGGACGGCTGCTGGCGAATTCTGAGGACCATACAAGGCGCTTGCATTCAAACCATAATCTCCATTCAGCGAAGTTGGGCTGAAGGTCGAACTTGCGCGCAGATACGCCTCCCCGCTGGCGGTGGATTGTCCGGCGTAGATCATTGCCATTGCGCGACTATTTCCCGCCAGATCCATCACCATGGAGTTGGGATAGATGCTGCCGTTACCCAGATTGGTGATCGCAATTCTTCCATTGGCCGTGATGGTGTAACTTCCGGTCACCTGCAGGGGCTGCTGGGCTTGCGAACCGGAAAGATCGCTGATCGTCATCTCACCGCTCACGCCTCCGGTCGGGTTGAAGGTCAGCACACCGGCAATGGCCGTATTCCCGAAGTTATCCAATCCCTGTACCGCGAAGACATAGCTTTGGTTGGCCAGCGCTGCCGCGGTAAAGGCTCCAGTCTGCGCTCCCTGGCTAATCGCCTGCCCCATCAACTGGCCTTGAAAATTGGAATTGTCCGTCTGGTCGCCGGTCTCCATCAAGGCGATATCCCCCGCATCGATCACATATCCCACCACATACACCGGCGGGAATGACACCGTATCTGACGATGCCGGAGACAGGGCAAAGACAATGCGGCCAAAGGCATCCGGTGCCGTCACCGCTGTTGCAGCCAGTGCCTCTTCCGTACTGTAGACAAGGTTTGGACCTTGAATATCCAGAACACTTCCGTTGCCGGATGCGCTGTTGGTGCCATCGATATTCAGAATGCCAGTCATCCAGACCGGTCCATTCTGGTAACTCTGACCATTCAGCGACAGGGAGTATCCGCCCCTGGGAGCAGCCGTACTGGCCTGGGGCCACAGACTCACCAGCGCTGGTATACCATCTATCTCCTCTGTAAAACCTTGACCATTTGCCTTCACCACGCCGGTCAACGTCTGGGTGGTTCCGCTGTCCAGCTGCAGCATAACCGTCGACGTGCCATCAGAGTTCGTCACGGAGGATCCTCCGATCACCCTATGCTCACTGGCCTGCGCCGGCGGACACTGTCCGGAATAGCCGCTGCAAAAGCTGTTCACCAGCAGATCTTCCTCGCCAGTGGTCACCACACCGTTCGCAATCGTGAACTCTCCCGTATCGAGCGACAGCGCCGTTGGGTTACCATTCGCATAACTGCTCTGCAACTGGAAGACATAACTCCCATTGGCCAGCGCCTGTGCCGGCGGCAGAATCGCCACCTGGGTAGACACTGAATCGGAGGGGGTTGAGACTGAGGTAGCAGTCAATGTCACCACCAGTCCGTTGGATGCGGTGCCGGGTGCCGAATAGGTGACGGCCTGCCCGGAGGTGGTCGTCAGCGGCGCCACCGATCCGCATGCGGCAGCATTGCAACGAACAGTCCAGTTCACCTGCGGCGTGGCTGCGGAATCATTCGCAATGCTCACCGCGTACTGGGCCTGCGAGCCCACCATCACGGATCCCTGAATGGGTGCAACGAAGGTCAAAGTAGGTGGAGGCGGAGGTGTAATCGTGATCGTCGCCTTCGTGCTGATCGCACTGTCGGCCTGCGCGGTTGCCGTAATTGTCACCGTGCCGCCGGTGGGAACAGTTGCGGGCGCCGTGTAGCGTGCAGCGCCAAATTCAACAGTCGTTCCCAGTGTTCCGCAGTTTGTACTTCCGCACTGAACGCTGTAGTTGACCAGAGTATTGGGAGTATTGGTGGAGAGGTTGATCACCACCGTGCTGGCATAGATCGCCGAAGCGTCCATCGTAGTCGTTGTTCCAACACCCATCGTGGAAGGAACTGTCGAAAACAGAACAGAGGTTGGCATCGGATTTTGTCCTGGCAGCGGTGCGGATCCCTTACCGCCCATACAGGCGGTAAGCGTCCATGCCAGGACTGAAACAAATAGGGATGCAGGAAGCCCTGTCAGCATTTTCAACGATTTCAGAGTCGAGCGCATCCGACTTTCTCCTCATTTGTGATATGCGGAATCCATTGGCAACTATATTCCAAATTGAAAATTCGTTTGTGTGAGTACAACTTGACTCTGCAGACACAGATTGACTGGGAAAGTTGCAAACTCCCTTTTTACATTCTTCGTTTACCATCAAAATTGTTACGTTGGCTCGGAATGCGGATAAGGGCTCGCAGAACCGATTCGGCACTTTAAGGAGTACGGAATGAAAGGCATTTTACTGGCCGGCGGTTCGGCGACACGGCTCTATCCGGTCACCCATGTTGTCTCGAAGCAACTGCTGCCCGTCTACGACAAGCCAATGATCTACTACCCGCTCACCACACTGATGCTGTCCGGCATTCGCGAGGTGCTCATCATCTCCACGCCGCGCGACACGCCCAGCTTTCAGGCGCTGCTCGGCGACGGCAGCGAATGGGGCATGACGCTTCGTTACGCGGTACAGCCCAGCCCGGACGGCCTGGCGCAGGCGTTTCTCATTGGTCGCGAGTTTATCGGCGATGACAGCTGCGCTCTGGTTCTGGGCGACAATATTTTCTACGGACATTCCTTCAGCCAGAGCCTGATGAACGCCGCCTCCCGAACCTCCGGAGCCACCGTCTTCGCCTATCCCGTGCATGATCCGGAGCGCTATGGCGTTGTCGAGTTCGGACCCGACGGTCGCGCACTCAGCATCGAGGAAAAACCCACCGATCCCAAATCCCACTATGCCGTCACCGGCGTGTATTTTTACGATGCTTCCGTCGTCGAAATTGCCGCAGCACTCAAGCCCTCGCCGCGCGGCGAGTTGGAGATTACCGACGTCAACCGGCACTACCTTGAGCGCGGCTCCCTGCACGTCGAGGTGATGGGACGCGGCATGGCCTGGCTGGATACCGGAACCCATGATTCGCTGTTTGAGGCTGGACTGTTCATTCGCACTCTCGAGCAGCGTCAGGGCATGAAGATTGCCTGTCCGGAAGAGATTGCATTCCGCAAGGGCTGGATTCAGGCAGCCCAACTGGAGGAGCTGGCTGCGCGATCGGCCAAAAGCGGCTACGGGCAATATCTGCGCTCCGTCCTGCGCGATCCATTCCTGGCCTCCGGCAAAGGAGCTGCCCTGTGAAGATTCTGGAAACCGCAATTCCCGGCGTGCTTATCGTGGAACCGCGCATCTTTGCCGACGAGCGCGGCTGCTTCCTGGAGACATGGAATCTGGAGCGCTTTGCCGCAGCCGGACTGCCCACTCACTGGGTGCAGGACAATCTTTCCGTATCAAAGACCGGCGTCGTGCGCGGACTGCACTACCAGACGATCCATCCGCAGGGGAAACTGGTCCGCGTGACCGCTGGCCGGGTTCGGGATGTTGTCGTCGATCTGCGGCGCCACAGCCCCACCTTCGGGCATCACGTCGCCGTGGATCTCGACCCGGAATCCGCCCGCATGCTTTGGATTCCTGAGGGTTTCGCACACGGGTTTGCCGTTCTTGAGGGGCCTGCAACCTTCGTTTACAAGGTGACCGATTCCTACTGTGCCGCCGGCGAGCGGACCATTCTCTGGAACGATCCGGCGCTCGGCATTGACTGGGGACTGCAGGCCGAACAAGCCATCGTCTCGGCAAAGGATGCCGCCGGTACGCGCTTTGCTGATGCGGAAGTCTTCGAGGAGCTTTCGGCATGAGCATCTCCCCGACCCGTCTGCTCATCCTCGGCGCTGGCGGTCAGCTGGGAGCCGAACTGGTCCGCAGGTTCGCAGCCGACCCGGCCTCCTGGTCCGTTGCATCGCTCACCCGCGCCCAGCTTGATCTGACCTGCGAAGAGGCTCTCCGGCAGGCAGTCCGAAACCATGCGCCGCAGATCCTGCTGAACGCAGCCGCCTACACTGCCGTGGACCGTGCGGAATCCGAGCCCGAACTGGCCCATGCGGTCAATGCAACCGCTCCCGGCATCCTGGCCGAAGAGATGGCGCAACTGGGCGGCTGGCTCATCCATTACTCCACCGACTATGTCTTCGACGGCTCGGGAACCACGCCCTGGCGGGAGTCCGATCCCACTGGACCGCTCAATGTCTATGGAGCCTCCAAACTGGCCGGCGAGCTGGCGATCGCGGCCACACCTGCCCGGCATCTGATCTTCCGCACCAGTTGGGTCTATGCCGCCGAGGGGCGGAACTTTCTGCACACCATGCTGCGCCTGGGCCGCGAACGCAGCAATCTGGCCATCGTGGATGACCAGACCGGAGCTCCCACCTCTGCCGAAGCCATTGCGGCGGCCACACTGGAGCTGGCCTTGCGCCTGCGCTCCGGCTTCTCGCCACCTTCGGGCGTCTATCACATGACCTGCTCGGGAGAAACCACCTGGTTCGGCTTTGCCTCCGCCATCTTTGCAGCCTTTGCCGCCCAGCTGCCGCCTCCCGCGCTCAAGCCTTTGGCCTCTGCAGACTACCCCACTCCAGCTCGGCGACCGCAGAACAGCCGTCTGGACGGGACTCGGCTGGCCGAAACGCTCGGGCTGCGGCTGCCCCACTGGCAGGATGCCCTTGCCGCAGTCGCTGCATCCCTGTTGCACACAACCGCAAGCTGATCTTCCCCGCTCACGCGCGACGGAGCCAGACGATGCCCCACGAAAAGCCCGAGGATATCCCAGAGCCCAGTATCCGCACGCTCAACACTCGTCCCGTATACAGCAATCCCTGGATGCGCCTGCGCGAAGACACCATCCTGCGCTCCAACGGCAGGGAAGGCATCTATGGCGTGGTGGAAAAAGAGGACTGCGCGCTGATCCTGCCCATCGAGGGCAATCGCATCTGGCTGGTCGAGCAGTTTCGCTATACGATCGGCAAGCGTGTGCTGGAGCTGCCACAGGGCGGCTGGGAGACGGCCGGCGTGGACCCGGAGGAACTGGCCCGCGGAGAGCTCAAGGAAGAGCTTGGCCTCGCAGCCACATCCATGACCTACCTCGGAGAT
>JAJZGG010000021.1 GCA_021804965.1 Acidobacteriota bacterium | reverse complement strand
GCTGCTGGGTCTGTGCCTGGTGCTGATGCTGTGGATTGCCGATGGCCGCCGCAGCCTGGTGCTGCCGGTGCTGCTGCTGGCCGGGGCAGGAGCGATGGTGCTGCTGTTTGCCTGCTACAACTTTTCTCCGGACGCCTTCAGCTACATCTTCCGCTCGGATGCCGGACAGCTTGGAGTGGCCGTCGATCCTGCGCGGCGGCTCTATGGCTCGCTGAGCAATGGCGGCCTGACGGTGGCCCTGGCGGCGGCGCTGTGGCTCTATCTGGCGCTGAAGCGGACGATCTATTTCGGCAACTCGGCGCCGCTGCTGGTGGCCGCAGTGCTGAGCCTGCTGGTGACGGTCGGGGTGGCCGGCGCGCCGCAGATCTGGGCCCTGCCGTTCGTCTTTGCGTTTATCGGCGGCGTCTTTGCGGATGCGTTTGAGATGCCGCGCGGACGGGTGGTGCAGGTGGCGGCGGCGGCACTTTGCGGGGTGCAGGCGATCTGCTGCCTGCTGAGCCTGCCGGGGCTGCTGTAGGCCGCGCATAAAATATGCGATAAATTGCTGAAAAACATGACTTTATTTGTACGTTTTCTGCTTGCCCGAACCCTCTTCCGCAGCCTAAAATAGAAGGGTACGCCGCAGAGGCCCAGGCTCAGCAGTTTTCCCATCAGGGATGGCCCCTTCTGCGGCAGAGATCCCTATGGCAGACGAACAGAACCCCAATCTCCCCGCTGACGGCGGCACTGCGCCGCAGAATCCGAATATTCAGCCCATCAACATCGAAGAGGAGATGCGCCGCTCGTATCTCGACTATTCGATGTCGGTGATTATCGGGCGTGCGCTGCCGGATGTGCGGGATGGCCTGAAGCCGGTGCATCGCCGCGTGCTCTACACCATGAGCGAGATGGGGCTGGAGCACAACAAGAAGTACACCAAGTGCGCCAAGGTGGTGGGCCAGACGATGGGCGTCTACCATCCGCACGGCGACTCGGCGATCTATGACACGCTGGTGCGCCTGGCGCAGCCGTTTTCCCTGCGTTACCCGATGATCGACGGGCAGGGAAACTTTGGCTCGGTGGACGGCGACCCGCCGGCGGCAATGCGCTACACGGAATGCCGCCTGATGCGGATTGCCGGCGAGATGCTGGCCGATATCGAGATGGAGACGGTCGATTTCGTCCCCAACTACGATGAGTCCACCTCGGAGCCGGCGGTGCTGCCGACGCGGATTCCGAATCTGATTGTGAACGGCTCGAACGGCATTGCCGTGGGCATGGCGACGAACATTCCGCCGCACAACCTGACCGAGGTGGTCAACGCGACCATCGAGCTGGTGAACAATCCCCAGGCCGGGCTGCTGGATGTGCTGCGGTATGTGCAGGGGCCGGATTTTCCGACCGGCGGCTTCATCTTCGGCAAGAGCGGGATTGCCCAGGCCTACACCCATGGCCGCGGCCGCTTCCTGATGCGCGCCCGCACCGAAATTGAGCAGGTGACCAAGGAAAAGACGGCCATTATCGTCACCGAGATCCCCTACCAGGTGAACAAGGCCAAGCTGATCGAGCGGATTGCCGAGCTGGTGAACGAGAAGGTGATCGACGAGATCTCCGACGTGCGCGACGAGAGCGACCGCGACGGCATGCGGATCGTGGTGGAGCTGAAGCGTGGCTCGCAGCCGGAGATTGTGCTCAACCAGCTCTTCAAGCACACGCAGATGCAGGAAAGCTTCTCGATGATCTTTCTTGCCGTGGTCAACGGGCAGCCGCGCGAACTGGGGATCGTGGACGCGATTCGCTGCTTCATTGACCACCGGATCGAGGTGGTGCGCCGCCGCACGGTGTATCTGCTGCGCAAGGCACGCGAACGCGAGCATGTGTTGGAAGGCTACAAGATTGCGCTGGACAACCTGGATACGGTGATCCGGATCATCCGCGGCTCCGGCTCGCGGGCCGAGGCGCGGGAAAACCTCTACGCCTGGGGCAAGGGATCGGAGATCGTGATCCGGCTGGATCGGGATCGGCTGCCGGGCGAGGAGACCGGGCTGACGCTGCGGCAGATCGACGCGATTCTGGAGTTGCAGCTTTACCGGCTCACCCAGCTGTCGATCGACGAGCTGATGAAGGAGCTGGCCGAGGTGCGGCTGCGGATTGCCGAGTACGAGAGCATTCTGGCCTCGGAGGCCAAGCTGCGGGCCGTGATTGTGAAGGAGCTGGAAGAGGTCCGCGACAAGTATGGCGATGCGCGCCGGACGATGATTGTGGACGAGACGGCCGAGCTGCAGATGGAGGACCTGATCGCCGACGAGCAGGTGGCCGTGACGGTGAGCCATCAGGGATATCTGAAGCGCACGCCGATCTCCACCTATCGCCAGCAGCGGCGCGGCGGCACCGGACGCATGGGCATGAAGACGCGCGAGGAGGACATTGTCGCGCAGCTGATCGTGGACTCGACGCATGCCTACCTGCTCTGCTTCACCAATACGGGCCGGGTCTACTGGCTGAAGGTGTATGAGGTGCCGGATGTGGGCGCAGCCGGCAAGGGCAAGTCCATGCAGAGCCTGCTGAATCTGCAGCCGGGCGAAACGGTGCGGACGATTCTGCCGGTGCGCAATCTGGAGGAGGATGGCAAGTTCATCTTCTTCTGCACCCAGCGCGGCAAGGTGAAGAAGACGCCGCTCAAGGACTTCAGCAATGTGATGGCGCGCGGCATCATCGCCATCGGCATTGAGAAGGACGATGAGCTGGTGGCGGCACGGATCACCGACGGCAACCAGATCGTCTTCCTGGCCACGCATCTGGGCATGGCCATCCGCTTCGACGAGGCCGATGTGCGGTCGATGGGACGACCGGCAGCCGGAGTGCGCGGCATCGAACTGGGCCGCAACGATTATGTCGTCGGCTCAGCGGTAACGCCGAAGGAGCACGAGCCGGGTGCCTGCCTGATCCTGTCCGTGACAGAGAACGGCTTTGGCAAGCGCACAGCGGTGGGCGAGTATCGGCTGCAGACACGCGGCGGCAAGGGCGTGATCAACGTGAAGACGACGGCCAAGAATGGTCGCGTCAACTGCATTCAGCTGGTGGAGGAAAACTGGGAGCTGATGATCATCAGCCGGGCCGGCAAGATGATCCGCATCGACACCAAGACCATCCGGGCCGCCGGACGCTCGACCCAGGGCGTGAAGCTGCTGAATCTGGAACCGGAAGACAAGGTGGCGGCAGCCGTGGTGATTGCACCGGAAGATGCCAAGGACGAAGCCGGGGAGTAGCTCGGCAGGCAGGCAGCGCCGGAAGCCGGGTCAGCGAATCGACCCTGGCTTCCGGCGCTTTTGTCTTTCCGGAGGCCGATGGCATCCGAGCATCCGCTGCCATCGGGAATGGGAAACCTGGGACCGAAGACCACTTCCGGGACCTAAAACAGGAAATTATCGGACACTTTGGCACCTGGAATGCTAATCCCCTGCGGGCAAGGGCGCGATACACTGAAGAGGCTCGGATTCTTCACGAACCTCACCTGCGTGCCTATGCGACGTTCTGCCCGGATGGGATTATTTTTCGGATGGTTGCTGGTATTTGCCACCGCCTCTGCGGCGCTTGCGAATACGGTTGCCGTGCACCATTATCACCGGCATGCACGCTCCGCCCATCACTCTGCGGCTCGGCGACACGCATCGGCGCATACAACCGCCGGCACCACACCCACAAGCCGGGCCGCGCGCAGCAGTCACGCCAAGGCCAGCCTGCATCGGGCCGCGGCCGGGACCACATCCGGTACTGCGGCTGCGCCACACGTGATCCGCGGCAAGGCTGCGACACGGCAGCGTCGTGCCCAGCTGCAGACTGTCCGCATGAGCCGCCGCTATCCGCGCATGCGCCGCCGGGCGTCCCTGCGCACGGTCTCCTTCCGCTGGGCCTCGCCGCTGGCCGGGTCGCGGGAGTCCCTGATGCACCAGAACGAGATGGCTGAGGCCGAAGGTCTGGAACGGATTCAGGACGATGCCGATCTGGACAACCGGATTGCCGCCGGTTCCCTGGTGCCGGTGCCGGTCACGCAGGTCCTGCGCATCAACGAAGACCTGCCGCAGAACCGGCGCTACTGCCGCCCCTGGACGGCTGACTTTCTGCGCACGCTGGCACAGGCCCACGCGGAGGCATTTCCCGGATCGCCGCTGGAGGTGACTTCGGCTGTGCGCACGGTGGCCTACCAGCGCAGGCTGCGCCACATCAACGGCAACGCTGCGGCAGCCGATGGTGATCTGGCATCGCCGCATTTGACCGGGGGCACGATTGACCTGGGCAAAAAGGGGATGAGCCGACGGGAGATTGCCTGGATGCGCAACTGGCTGCTGCCGCTGCAGCAGGCCGGCAAGATCGATGTGGAAGAGGAGTTTCGTCAGGCCTGCTTCCATATCTCGGTCTACAAGAGCTTCGACGGCGAGGCCCCGGGCAATCCCGAGCCGGCAACCACGATGGCCGCAGGCGACGACCTGATGAACGCTCCGGGACACTGACGGCATCGCAGCCCGGGCTGCAGCCAATCCCCACCCACCTTTGCAACACTGACCACCCCCTGACAGGCACAATGGCTGCTGACCGTATCCGCACGACTGTATCCGTTTGTACCGCACCACGGATCAGGGCATATCTGCGGGTGATGGGGCCATGTCTGCGGGGCAGATTTTGACCAGGTGCGGAGACTATCCGGCGGCAGGAACAGCTGCGCCCGGAATGGCAGCGGCCACAAACTCCGCCTGCCAGACGTAAACGGCCAGATGCCGCGAGTAGTAGAGCAGGGGCTTCTCTGCCGGAAGCTGAAGCCCGGCGGCGGCGGCCAGATCGTTGCAGACAATCTCGGCGTCGGCCTCTTCCAGGGTCCAGGGAATGTGGCGGATGGTGGCGCGCAGCAGGCGGCCAAGCGGGTCCTGCGTGAAGAGGCAGTAGCGCTCGGTGAGGAAGTATTCGAGGGAGCCGGGGCGGCTCTCGGCCAGCTTCCGGGATGGCCCCAATCCACGATAGCGTGCGGAAAACTGCACCGGACGCCGGCTCAGAAGCCGGCTGCTGGTGAAGCGGAATTCGCGCTCCCCGACCGGCTGCATCTGCATGCGTGCCCAGTGGTAGGGCAGCTGGAAAAAGCCCCGGGCAATGAGCACGGCGACCGGATTGGCAGCGTCGAGCGAGAAGAAGTAGACGCCGGGAGTTCCGGTGAGTGCATCGCGGACGTAGGTGCGCAGGTTCAGCTCCGGGAAGCGGCGGAAGCCGGGAACCGTGGGCAGGCCACGCAACTGGATGCGATCCATGCGAAAGGGAACCACGCCCAGCCAGGCCGAGCCCTGGCAGAGATCCACATCGAGACCGTCGGGCAGCACGGCAGCCAGCGCCATGGGATCGATGGGCCAGTGGGCAAACAGAAGGTCATCCCAGTGCTGGGTCATGACCCAGTTGCGACCCTGCGACGACGCCTCGGCTTGTGGAGCACCCAGCTTCGTCATGCGACTCCCCCACTTCATGCTAGTCCAAGCCGGAGGCTTTGCGGGAAATGGAACCGAGCGGAATCCACAGGGAATCGATGCGACCAACAGGTAAGGTGCGGCAGGATGCCGTATCCTGAACGGCAGGACATCCGATGACTGAACCGACAAACCCGGCAACAGCCTCCCAGACCGAAGTCTTCGCCGTGCATGGCGCCGATCCTGAGGTGCTGGCCTATGCGATGGCCAAGTACTCGCGCTCGGCACTTTCGATGCGCCAGTCGCTGGCCGAGATCAGCTCGCAGCGCGCCGAGCAGTTTTTGAACACCTTTTACTTCCAGTATGGGCACCGTTCGATTGCCGACCTGGCGCATATTGCCTTTGCCGTGGAGCGGCTTTCCCTGCTGGCGGCGATTGTGCTGGTGGACGAGCAGCGCTGGGATGGGCAGGAGCGCTCGACGCGCTACCAGAACTTCCAGAAATCGGGCTGGCATCAGCCGGAGTTCGGGCCCGGTGCGGAGTCCATGCAGGAGCTGTATCAGGCAACGGTGAAGCAGCTTTTTGCCAGCTACCAGACGGTCTCTGCCAAGGTGCTGCAGGCGCTGGAGCAGCGCGTCAGCCGGCCGGAGTCGATGGCTCCGGAGGCCTACACGCGCACGCTGAAGGCACGGGCCTTTGACGTGGCCCGCTACCTGCTGCCACTGGCCACGAATACATCCCTGGGCCAGATTGTGAATGCGCGCACACTGGAGACGCAGGTCTCCCGGCTGCTGACCAGCGAGTTTGCCGAGATTCGCCAACTGGGCGAGCGGCTGCGCGAAGCAGCAACCGGGCCGGCCTGGAATGTCCAGGGCGAAGCCGGTGCGGCGCTGCATGCCAGGCTTCAGGCTGCCCCCGCAGCGCTGGATGCGGCGCTGGTGGACGAGGCCGGACAGTTGCTGACCCGGCCGGTGCATGCCGCGCCCACGCTGGTGAAGTATGCCCAGCCCAATCCGTATGAGGCGGCGACGCGCACCGAGCTGCGGCAGGCCGCAGCGGAGCTGCTGGGCAAGGTGGCCATTGCCGCTGCGCCGGTGGTGGATCTGGTGGAGCGCACCGAGTCCCTGGAAGTGGAGCTGGCGGCAACGCTGCTCTACTCCGTCAGCCATCACAGCTACCGGCAGATTCGCGATTCTGTGGCGGAGCTGCCGCAGGCGCGTGTGGAAGAGATCCTCGGGATCGGTCTGCGCCATCGCGGACGCCACGATGAACCGGTCCGCAGCTTCCATGCCGGACAGGCCCTGCGCTTCGACATTCTGATGGATATCGGCGGATTTCGCGATATGCATCGCCACCGGCGCTGCACGCAGATTGTGCAGGAGTTCACAGCGCTGCACGGCTGGGAGACGCCGGATGCCGGCGACCTGGGAGCCGATGTGCTGCTGCTGAGCGAATCCGGCGCCCTGGCAGACTATGACGCTGCCTGCCGCGAAGCCTTTGCCGCGAGTGCACAGCTGGCAGCCAGCGGCGTGCCGGAGGCGGCGCAGAGCGCGCTCTATCTGCTGCCACTGGGCACCCGCATCCGCTCGCTCTTCAAGATGGACTTTGCCGAGGCACAGTACATCAGCGAATTGCGCAGCGGCGCGGCGGGACACTTCAGCTACCGGCGCGTGGCCTGGGAGATGTATCAGACCTTCGCACGGCAGCATCCGTCGCTGGCCAGGCACTGGCGCGTGACGGACTTTACCGAGCCGATTGACCTGCTGAAGCGATAGCCTGCTGCGCGGGACAGCGTTGTGCGGGCGGGTCAGTCGCGATGCGCAGCGCGCGCAATCAGCGTGGCGGAGTAGGCTGCACCGAAGCCGTTGTCAATGTTGACGACCGTGACGTTGGGCGAGCAGGAGTTCAGCATGCCCAGCAGCGCCGTGGCGCCGCCAAAACTGGCTCCGTAGCCGACCGAAGTGGGCACGGCAATCACGGGCACTCCGACCAGTCCACCCACCACGGAGGGCAGTGCGCCTTCCATGCCTGCGCAGACGATGACCACATGCGCGGCGGCCAGCTGCTCGCGCACGGCCAGCAGCCGATGCACTCCGGCGACGCCCACATCGTAGAGCCGGGTGACGGCCGCGCCAAACAGCTCCGCGGTGACGGCTGCCTCTTCGGCAGCAGGCAGGTCGCTGGTTCCGGCACAGAGAATAGCAATGTGACCGCGCGGCTCCGCCGGTGGGGACTGGCGGAGCGTGAGCGCGCGCGCCGTTGCGTGGTGCTGCGCTGCGGGAACGGCATTCAGCACGCTGGCGACGGTCTCGGCATCGGCGCGGGTGGCCAGCACGTCGGCACCGGAGGCGGCCATGCGCGCGAAGATTTCCGTTGTCTGCCGGGGCGTTTTGCCGGCGGCAAAGATCACTTCCGGCAGGCCGTGGCGCAGGGCACGATGGTGATCAATGCGGGCATGGCCGATATCCTCGAAGGGCATGCGAACGAGCGCCTCCGCAAGCTCGCCGGCTGCAGCCTCAGCGGTGGTGGCACCCGTTTCCACGGCGGAAAGCAAAGCCAGCAGGGCGGAGCGATTCATGAGGCAACCTCCGGGGATGGGCCGCTGTCGTCGCGCGGGCTCTGTGCGGATGGCGAAGCGGCGGCCCAGGCCGCAACGGCTGCCTGATGCACGATCTTGAGCGGTACGCCATGGGCCTCGGCGGCGGCGCGGCAGTCCTCGAACTCCGGCGCGGCATTCACCACGTCGGCCCCGAGCAGACCGAGCTTGATGCGAATGGGACCGTAGGCGGTCGTCACGGTCTGGTGGTGCCGGGCAAGCACGCGCCGCTGCTCCTGCCGCGTGCGCAGCCCCAGCGTGCTGGTCTCGCGGAAGATCATGGCCTCGAGTCGCGCCGCATCCTGCGGCTGGGCCAGCACGGTGAGCAGCGTGCCAGCGCGACCCTTCTTCATCAGCACCGGCGTCAGCATCGCATCCAGCGCTCCGGCAGCAAGGAGCTGCTGCGCGGCATGGGCCAGCAGCTGTGGATTCAGGTCATCCAGCGCTGCCTCCATCACCACAACGGTGTCGGGCTGCCCGGTGGCGTGGCCCAGCGAGAGACGCAGAACATTGGGAAACCCGCTTGGATTGCGGGTGCCGGCCCCATAGCCAATGGCATGGAAGGCGACCGGACCGGACGGCGGCTGCGGCTGAAGCGAGCGCAGAATGGCCGCGCCGGTCGGCGTGGTCAGCTCCTTCTGCAGATGCGCGGAGTAGGTGGGCAGGCCGCGCAGCAGGCTGGCTGTTGCCGGAGCCGGCACGGGGAAGGTTCCATGGGCACAGTGGACCATGCCGCCCCCCACGTTGATGGGTGAAACCTGCCAGAGCAGCGGACCCTCGCGCTCCAGAAACTCGATGGCGGCACTGGCGGCAACGATATCGGCAATGGCATCGACGGAGCCCACTTCGTGGAAGTGGATCGTGTCTTCGGGAACGTTGTGGATGCTGGCCTCTGCCGCGCCGAGCAGCGCGAAGATCTGCAGTGCGCGCCGCGCAACACCGGGAGCAAGCGGTGCGGCGGCTATGAGCCGACGAATCCCGGCCAGCGATCGGCCATGGGTATGGCCCGGCTGCGGCGTGCGGCCCGGCTGCGGCGCGCGGGCAGGCTCAGCATCGTGCGGATGCGAATGGGGATGGTCGTGAGGATGGGAATGCGGGTGGTCATGGGCATGTTCATGCGGGTGCGCATGCGTATGGCTGGATGCCTGTTCGGCTGCCTCGGCTGCCTGGCCATCCACCAGCACCTCGAAACGCGTGGCGGCAATGCCGCTGCGGTCCACCGTGGAGGCGCGCAGCGTGGTGCCGAGCTGGAGCGCAGCCACTGCCTGCTCGATCTCCGCCCAGGGTACGCCTGCATCGATGGCCGCAGCCACAAACATATCGCCGGCAATCCCGGCAAAGCACTCGAGCAGGGCAATCCGCATGGTCAGTGGGTCTCCGTCTGCGCTGCGCCCAGGGTGTCCACCGGCAGAATCGCATTCATCGATCCCGAGCGGTATCCCTCGGTATCGAGCGTGACGTAGAGAAAGCCGCAGGCGCGGACGGCGCGGCTGATGGCATCGAAGACCGGCAGGGCTAGAGCGCGGGGCATTTCCTCGCGGGCAATCTCAATCCGCGCCAGCGAGCCGTGGTGGCGCACCCGAACACGCGCAAAGCCCAGGCTGTGCATTGCCTCTTCGGCGCGCTCAATCTGGGCGAGCGCTTCGGCCGTAACCGGACGACCGTACTCCACGCGCGAGGCCAGGCAGGCTGCGGCAGGTTTATCCCAGATGCGCAGCCCGGCCTGCCGGGCCAGGGTCCGAATCTCTGCCTTGAACAGGCCCGCCTCTGCCAGCGGCGCTCGCGCCTGGTGCAGTGCTGCCGCCTGCTGCCCGGGACGAAAGTCGCCGCGATCATCGAGGTTCATGCCGAAGGCAAGATGCGCAAAGCCCAACTGCTGCCGCAGCGCCTCCATCTGGCTGAAGAGCTCCTGCTTGCAGTGGAAGCAGCGCTGCGCATCGTTGCGGACATAGTCGGGATTGCCCAGCTCGGCGGTGTTCAGCACGCGGACGGGAATCTGGTGATCGTGGGCAAAGGCAAGTGCGGCGGCCAGCTCGGCACGCGGCAGGGAGGGTGAATCCGCCAGCACGGCCAGCATGCGGTCGCCCAGCACACCGTGCGCCGCCCAGGCCAGAAAGGCCGAATCCGTGCCTCCGGAGTAGGCCACAAGAAGGCCGTCCAGATCGGCAAGGATATGGCGAAGTGCGGCATCTTTGGCTTCAAGCTCCACGTCCCTCATGTTATCCCAGATGCCCGTTTCCAGACCTGCGCCAAGGCCGGGATGCACGCGGTGGCCGGGCGCAGAAAGCCCGGAGAAAATGCTGGTCATTCCTTCTGGAAAACGCTTACAATAGGCGCGCACGTCAGGCGGCAACCGGTACGGTTGCCAGCCGGAAGATGAGGTCCCCATCCATGTTCCCATCCATGCTCATGTCCACATCCATGCCGCGCCAATCCGCAGCTTCGCAAGGCCTTCGCGCTCGTGCCGCACGACTGCTTCCGGTGCTGCTTGCCGCGCTGGTCGCCGCGCTGCTTCCTGTGCTGTTCCCTGCCAGTGCCGCTTCGGCGCAAAGCACCGGCACCGTGCCTGCGCCACGGCTGATCCAGCAGAACGGGCACTACGCGCTGCTGGTGGAGGGCAAGCCGTTCCTCGTGCTCGGAGGGCAGATCAACAACTCCAGCGCCTGGCCCGCGACGATGCCGGATGTGTGGCCGCTGATGGCATCCATCCATGCCAATACCGTGGAGGCGCCGGTGTACTGGGAGCAGATGGAGCCGAAGCCGGGTGTCTTCGACTTCAGCAACGTGGACATGCTGGTGCATCAGGCGCGTGCGCATCAGATGCATCTGGTTCTGCTCTGGTTCGGCACATGGAAGAACGGCGAGGACCACTATGTGCCGGAGTGGGTGAAGCGGAATCCGGCAAAGTATCCCCGCGTGATCGACGAGCGCGGCGAACCGATCCAGGTGCTGACGGCCAACTCCGAAGCCAACCTCGATGCCGATCGCACTGCCTTCGTGGCGCTGATGCATCACCTGGCGCAGATCGATCGCGATACCCATACCGTGATTCTGGTGCAGGTGGAGAATGAATCCGGCTCCATCGGGGCCGTGCGGGACCACTCGCCGCAGGCCAACCAGGAGTTCGACGGCCCGGTTCCGCAGGCGGTGCTCGCGGCCATGCACAAGTCGCCGGGCAGCTGGCGGCAGGTCTTTGGATTCGCTGCGGATGAGTACTTCCAGGCCTACTCGGTGGCCCGCTACATCAACACGATTGCCGCTGCGGGCAAAAAGGAATTCAACATTCCGATGTACTGCAATGTGTGGCTCCAGTATCCGCGCGGCTACCAGATTCGCGGCTACCTGCTGCCGGGCTTCGACTATCCAAGCGGCGGCCCGGTGCAGTCAAACATCGCAATCTGGAAGGCCGTGGCGCCGTCGATTGACATGCTTGGACCGGATCTCTACAGCTCGGATCGCGGCTTTGAGCGCACGGTGATGGATACCTATCATCGCGCGGACAATCCGCTGTGGATTCCGGAGACCGGCACGGGCGATGCCTTCAGCGGGGAGTTCTGGGAGGCGCTGGGTCGCGGTGCCATCGGCTTCTCACCCTTTGGAACCGACCAGACCGGGTGGACCTTCCAGCCGGGGGATTTTCCCCACGCGCTGGCAGCGAATTACGCGCTGATTGCCCCCATCGATCAGGAGGTGGCACAGCTCAATCTGGAGGGCCGGGTGCAAACTGCCGTGGAGGAACTGGGCACTGCGGAAGAGACGCTGCACTTCGGCAAGTGGGATGCATTTGTCGGATTTGGTACGCACCAGCCGGACGGCGAGGCGCATGCTCCGGGCACAGCGCATCACGATGGCCATGCGCTGGTGGCCCAGATCGGGCCGGATGATTTTCTGGTGACCGGAACCAACTGTCGCGTGACGTTTCTGCTGGCTCCGGGACAGGCAGGCCATCTGCAGATCCTGAGCGCGGAGCAGGGCAGCTATGACGGAACGAACTGGAAGCCGCAGCGCATCCTGAACGGCGACCAGACGGATCGGGGCATCAACTTCGGCACAGGAATCCAGTACGTGCAGGTGCACCTGGGCACATACTGAGCTGCGGGATCACCCGACCAGCTGCGCCAGCATCTGGGCCATCGACAACGGCGCAGCCGCCACCGTATTGCGCGGCATGGCAGGACCAACCAGCATGGCCTGCTGCCGGGCCTGGCTCCAGGCCAGCAGCGAACTTTGCCCGGCACCGGAAAGCCGCTGCTGGTCGATCCAGGCATAGAAGGCTCCCATATCCGCATCGACCAGGGAGCCGGCGGGATCGGGGAGATTGTTCCGGGTCTGGCCGGAGAGCATCTCGTTCATGTTCAGGCTGCGCTGGCGTGGTGCGTAGCGAAGGACCAGCGTGACCGGCTGGGCGCGGCGCAGCGCCTCCCGCGCAGCCCACTGCACAAACGTGGTGCTGAAGATCTGCGTGCCGGAGCCTTCCGTGAGCACGTCCAGCTGAAAGCGCTGGAAGGCTTCTCCGGTGCTTTCCGCCGGCCAGTGCAGCGACTGGGGCGTGATGCCGGCCAGCGTGGTCCGCAACTGTTCCGGCCCGCTGTTGGCACTGCCCAGAATCTGCTGTATGCGCTGCAGGAGCTGCTCGCGGACGGGCTGCAGTCCGCCGTAGGAGGTCGTGTCCAGGTGCGCCGCCAGCGTTGGATCGGCATCGGCTCCGTCAATATAGATGTGGCCGGATGGAAGCGGGTGCAGCTGGGCACGGCGCTGCAGATGGGCAACCAGCGTGGCCCATCCATTTGCATCCTGCACCTGGGGCACAAAGACGCCGTGCGGACGCAGCTTGCGGAAGAGCTCATATCCCTGCTGCTCGAGCGCGGCATCGAAGACCACGAGCGTAAGCCGCGGGAGGATGGGTGGCTGCTCCGGCTTGGCCTTGCGCCAGGCCAGGGCATAGCTCTTCGCGCTCTGGCGAAAGTCGTCAATCTGGTGCGTGGACCAGAGCGAGGCCGTGAGTGCATCCAGAAACTGCTGCGGCTGGTCCACCCAGTTGCTCTCGCGGGTGGAGTCCGGCAACTTGACCGCAGCAAAGCCTGCGAGCAGTTGTCGGCGTGCGGCCTCGTCCAGCGAGGCCAGAAACGAAAACTGATCCCGGATTGCCTGCTGCTCGGCGGGAAACCGCCAGTCATATGCGCGGGACTCCCGCAGCAGCAGTGCAGCAAAGACCAGCGGCAGTGTGCGAAGGACGGCAAGCTGCCCGACAACCAGCGCGCGGGCCTGCGGCGGATACGCGGCGAAACTGGCAGGCGTGAGCTGCGCTGGCTGCATCAGAGCACCTCGCTGAGCACACGGCCCTGCGCACGGGGCGTGGCAAAGCCCATCCGCGCGCCGATGGTCGGCACCAGATCGGTCGACTGCACAGGACGATCCACCACGGCACCGGCGCGGATACCCGGACCGAGCGCCATCATCCACGTTGTGCGGGACAGGGCATCGCCGGTGCGGTGATGCTGGAATCCATTTCCGCCGGAGTCAAAATCGGAGTCGCGGCCAAAGTCCGGCAGAACCAGCATGGTCGTGCGACCGGCATACTCGGGATCGCTTTGAATCGTCTGCCAGATCTCCGCGCACAGGCGATCCGAGCGGCGAATGCCCTCCACATAGAGCGAGTATGCACCGGAGTGCGCCACATCCATGTCATGCAGGGTGATCCAGAGCAGGCTGGGTGCGTGCTGACGCATGAGCTGACGCGCGACATAAACCGAAAGCTCATCGGCACTGCTCAGACTGCGCGCGTGGTGCGTGAACTCTTCCACGGAGAGCTTGAGCATGGAATCCAGCTGGTTCAGCTCGAACTCGCCGCCCTGCAGATCCGGGGTGTAGTAGGGATCCTCATAGTTGTCGCGCAGCAGATGCGTGTAAGCGCCGTGCTGGTGCTGTGGCATCGCGGCGGCCAGCAGATGTTTGGGCAGGATGACACCCGCACCCAGACCGGCACCGTAGCCGCGCGCGTCGCTTTCTCCAATGCGGTTGAACCCATTGCTGGGCGCAACCACCCAGGCATCGGTGGGGGGGCGATGCAGCGCCTTGCGGTAGTACTCGAAGACGGTGGGGTTGGCCGGTGAAGTGTCGGCAAAGTTATTGAAGGTCTCATAGGCACCGGTTGCCAGGCTGGCTGTGGCCACGTAATGGCCAAGAATGCCCCGGTTGACCACCTGCGTGAAAAACGTTGCCTGCGGAAGCAGCGTGCCGATGAGGTGCGGAATATTCTCCTGCCCGTCCGGGGCAAAGGTCTCCTCATCGCGTGCTCCCCCGCCGAAGGTGACAACGACAACCTTCTGTTCGCGAGGTTTGGCGGCTGCGCGAAGCGGCGTCATGCCCAGCAGCGGTGCCGCCGCGCCCATCAGTCCGGCTGCGCGCAGAAACTCCCTGCGATCCATCGCAACCTGCTGCGAGGCCTGACGAAACTGCGCCGGGGATGGTCGGTTGCTCATTGCATCTTCACCAGGAACGTGGTCACCGAGCGCAGACGATTCTCCACCTCGGCGTGCTCCGCTTTGCTGTATTTGAGTTCGAGCGCAATCTCCTGCTGCGCCTGCTGGCGGTTGCCGGCATGGTTGTAGGCCAGTGCCAGTCGATAGTGGGCCGTGGCGTAGTCCGGCTTCAACGCAATGGCCGCCTGCAGCGGAGCGATACTTTGCTGCCACTGGCGCTGCTGCTGGAGCAGCAGTCCCATGGCAAAGTGCGCCTCCGCCATCTGCGGATCGGCATGCAGCGCCTGGGTCAGCAGGGTGTGAACCGTGTCCAGCTGCTGCTGCCCCTGGGGCTGATGCAGGATGCTGGTGGCCGCATAGGTGGCGATGATGGCATTGCCAGGATGGCGCATCGCAAACTGCACCAGCGTTGCGCACTCGGGACGAATGCCTTCCGTGAGCACGGTGCAGTCGCGCCCCAGCAGCTCGGCGTAGAGTGCATTGTCCGGCGACTGCTGCAGCAGGCTGGCGAAGATGGGAATCGCCTTGTCGTAATAACTGCCGCCGTAGTAGGCCACGCCCAGGCCGACCTGCATCCGTGTGCTGGTGGGATACCGCTTGACGCCGGCCTCAAACTCTTTGATCGCAGGATCAAATGTCCAGTGCCGCAGAAACTCGATTCCCAGCAGAAAGAGATTCGGCTCACTGGGATCGAGCTGTGCGGCTGCCGCATAGTGCACGGCTGCGTCCTTGTATTGCGCCATGGACTCATCGATATCCCCCAGCAGCGACTGTGCTTCCGCGGAGGCATCCACGCCCGGCATGCGTGCCAGCAGCGGCTGCGCAGCCGCAGCGTTGCCGGCCTGGAACTCCGCCAGTGCCGTGTTGTAGAGCAGGGTGGGATCGTCGGCATTGCCGGCCAGGGCTGCGCGAAATGCCACAACCGCAGCCTTGGGCTGGTGCACGAGCATGAGCGCCTGGCCCAGCGCGGCCTGCGTGGAGGCGTTCTGCGGATCCAGTTGCGCGCTGAGCTGAAAGGCCTTGACCGCAGCGTCGTACTGCTTCAGCTTGAGATAGGCGGTGCCGAGATTGGCCTGGGCAACGGCAGAGCTGGCATCGTCCTGGGTGGCAGCCTGAAGATACGTCCGCGCGGCCTGCAGATCTCCCATGCGGGCACAGACCAGCCCAAGGGACTCATCGACGGAAAATGTGTGCGGATGACGCACGTGGAGCTGTTGCAGCAGGCGGCGCGCCTGGGCCAGTTGCCCGGATTGCATGGCTGCCATCGCCTGTTGGAAGCGTTGATCGTCACTGGCTGTGGCGTTGTTTGCGGCTGGGCCAGTGGCGCGGGTCGGGCTCTGCGCGCCAAGGCCGGCGGCACCGCAGACCAAGGCACCCAGCACGAGAACGGCTGAGCGCACGAGCGAAGTGATTTGGAGAACCATACCGGGGAGTGCTCCCAATGTGGGGCGGCAAGCCGCCCCACACCGTGAAGTCTAAATCAGAACTGATACTTCATTGCGAACTGGAAGAAGCGCGCATCCGGAGTAAAGTTCTGGAAGAAACGAGGCGAGGAGATTTCGCCGCCGTTCGAGTTGATGTTGGTGACGCTGGGAATGCCGTATGCCGGTGTGTTCAGCACGTTGAAGATATCGGCGCGGAACTCCAGATACTGCGTGCGGAAGGTGGGGAACTGCTTGAAGACGGACATGTTGATCCGCTCATAGCCAGGCCCGTAGAGCTCATTGCGCTTGCCGCCCAGCAGCTGCAGCACCTCAGAGCCAGCCGTAACCTGGGCCGGATACTTGTAGCCAGGCTGCGGCGTGGTGTAGCTGCCGTTGTTTGGCCCCGGGCTGATCTCCGTCCCGGAGACCGGGTTGGCAAAGGCGCATGGGTTGTACCAGTTCTGCAGCGTCTTCACCTTGGCCGGGCAACTGACGTTGGGATTGGTGGAATTGGGACTGCCACCACCCTTGTAGGGGTCGCCGATCAGGATGGCACGGGTTCCACCGCCGGACGGGCCGGTGTTGTTGGGGTAGACGGTGAAGGGATTGCCGGTCTGGGCGAAGAAGGTCAGGTTGGTGGACCAGTCGCCGACAATGGCATTCAGCACGCCGTTGTGATTCAGGAAGGCACGCCCTTTGCCAAACGGAAGATCGTAGTATCCGTTGAAGGTAAAGCGCTGCCGCACGTCGAAGGGCGAGTTGCTGTAGTCGCTGCGGATGGGCAGCAGGTTGTTGTTCCTGTATCCGCCATCCCCGGTGCTGCCCAGCGGCGTGGGAGCGTCGTCCAGCGAATGCGCCCAGGTGTAGCTGGCCAGGAAGTTGATCCCGTGCGACATGCGCTTCTCCAGCTTGGCCTGCAGGGAGTTGTAATTGCTCTCGCCGGCGTAGTTGGTATAAGCGGTTCCGCCAAAGTCCGGGAATGGACGGTAAATCTGCGAATTGACCGAAGGATTGGTCAGCGCAAAGGGATTGTTGGGATCCGGGAAGACCTGCAGATGGCGGGAAACATCGCCCACGTAGGACAGGGTCATGGCCAGATCGGTATTGAACTGATGCTGATAGGACAGGTTGTAGTCTTCCGTGTACGGCGTCTTGGTGTTCTGGTCCGATCCGCGCAGTGCCGGCGTGGAGATGAAGTTCGCCAGGCCGTTTGCCAGCTGCGTCGTGAATCCATTCTCCAGCGAGATGCCGCCATAGGCCGGATCACTGATGCTTGGGCAGTTGTTGGCGACGCAGTTCGGTGCCGGGAAGGTATCCGTGAACTGGAAGGGATAGTTTTCACCCAGGTTCGGATAGTATCCGGTACTCTCCAGGCCTCCGTAGAAGATGCCGAAGCCACCGCGCACAACATCGTTGTCATCCAGCGCGTAGGAGAAGCCGAAACGCGGCGCAAAGTTGGTCTTCTGCGCATTGATCAGGGCTGGATTGTCCACATACTGAAGCGAGATGTGGTCCTTGGCCAGCAGATCCGTAAACAGGGAGTTGATGGGATATTTCCGCTGCTGAGAGGGAATCTCAAAGACACCCTGTCCAAAGCCCGGACCCACAGGACCGTTGACATAGTAGCTGGCCTGATAGCCGCCCACATCCTTGTAGGGCTGGTAGTAGTCGTAGCGCAGACCCAGATTCAGCGTCAGTTTGTCATTGACGCGCCAGTCATCCTCAAAGTAGCCGGCGCGATACCAGTGCGCATCGCCGTTCTTGAACTCGTTCGAGATCTGCGCGCTGTTGTTCTGGTCGGCCAGAAAATCGGCCACACCATAGCCGGTGAAGTTGGCATTCAGGTTGCTGGTATAGGTTCCGGTAAAGCTGTACGTGCCGCGGGGATAGGGCGGCTGCAGCGTGGAGAATCGTACGCTCTGGAAGTCCACACCCATGCGAAGCGTGTGGTTGCCGACCACCTTGGTCACGTTGTCCAGAATCTGGAAGACGTTCTCATGCTCGTCGGTGACATAGAACGTGGTGCTGCCGAAGTTGGAGATGCCACCGATGGAGACATTGGGAAGGCCGCCGTTCTGCGGGAAATCCGGACCATACGGAATGCCACCCAGACCCAGCGTCTTTGCGATGTCCGTGTTGGCATTGGGCTGCACATAGCCGTCGTGCAGATAGTTGTAGCCGAAGCGGAATTCGTTGGAGAGCGTGGGCGTGAAGACGTGCGTCTCGCTCAGGACGAAGTTCTCGCCCAGATTGATGATGTTGCCGTCGTTGCCGAAGCTGCCACCGTCCAGAATGGGGCCGAGCGGCGGAAGATAGTTGCCCGGTTCATGGTAGTAGCTGAAACGCGCAAACATCTGATCGTTGTTCGTCGCGTTATAGTCCATGCGGGTATCCCACTGGAAGGTGTTGTCCGTATCGTTGGCGTTGACGATGTAGTTGTTGTACGTCTTGCCCGCGTTGGCATTCGGCATGGGATAGAGGTTGAGAATGTTCTGCGCCACCTTGCTCATCTGGTTCGCGCAGAAGACGTTCTGCTGTCCGTTGCACTGCAGCAGTGCCCCATTCTGCTGGTTGGGCTGGTAGAGATAGATCGGCTGGGCGGAACCGGTGAGCGAGGTGCTGAGCAGCTCACTGAAGTTGCCCTGCCGCATCAGCGCCGTGGGCACGGTGAGCGTCTGCGTGTTGCCGAAGACGATGCGGTTGGCCTGCACATCGCCGAAGAAGAAGAGCTTGTTCTTCAGGATCGGGAAGCCCAGAGTCGCGCCGAACTGGTTCTCGTGATAATTCGGAACCGTCAGCGCGTTGAAGTTCTTTGAGTCCAAGACGGTGTTGCGGAAATACTCCCAGAGATCGCCGTGGATCTGGTTGGTTCCGGACTTGATGGTTGCGTTCACCACGGCACCGGCCGAATGGCCGAACTCTGCGCTATAGTCGCCGGTCTGCACCTTGAACTCGGAGAGCGCGTCGGGCGGAGGCTGCACCACGTAACTGGCACCGTTGGCAAAGTCCACCACGTTCACGTTGTTGTCCACGCCGTCCAGGATGAAGTTATTCTGCTCGGCGCGCTGGCCGTTGGCTTCAAAGTCTCCCTTGCCGCCGCCGCGCGAACCCTCGGCTGGAGCCGTTCCAGTGGACAGCTGCGCGATGTAGACCCAGTTTCGCCCGTTCAGCGGAACATGGTTGATGGTCTGTGCCGTCATGACCTGGCCAACCGAGCCGCTCTGCGTCTGCAACAGCGCCGGAGCTGTGGTGACGGTGACCGTTTCGGTCACCTCGCCGGGCTTCAGCGCCAGATTCACGCTGAGCCGCTCCTGCACCTGGACGACCACATTCTCCTGCTTCGTGGTCTGAAAGCTGGGTGCGCTGGCCGTGATGGAGTAGGAGCCGATGCGAATCGGCGAAAAGGTGTAGATGCCAGCCGAATCACTCTTGGTGGTGCTGGCAAAGCCGGTTTCCGTGTTGGTGATGGTGACGGTGGCGCCGGGCACAATCGCTCCGGAAGTGTCGGTGACTACACCGGTGACAGCGCCCGTATCCAATTGGGCCCACGCACCGAGGGGAAGGATGAGAAATCCGATCAAAACCAGAATGCGGAAACCCAGCCGGGAGAGTCTCATGGATGCCTCCAGTAAAACGTTTTCTTTCTTAACTGCCAACATTGGGTTGTTTGGCGAATTCACCGAGAGCCTGTACCTGCAATTTAAGTGAAACCGTTTACAGTGCTTCCCCTATTCGCTACGCAGAAAGCACCCAACCAACGTGTTGAACATGTTTACGGGAGCCAAATCGCACATGTCAAGAGTATTTCGGTGGATTTCTGAAAATATTTTCCGGGGAATTCCAGCCCGCAGGCTGGCAGAGAAAGCCTTTGACGGCAACTTCCCGCCGGAATCGATTTACCGAATTCCTCCCTGCCGGACGTCCTCTTGGGCGAACAGCCGCCCTGTTGGCTCGGTTTGACTTCCCGGGCTGGGATTCTTCACTCTGTTGGCTGACCGATGAAGACCACAGGAACAGATCGGAAGCGGAATGAGTCTGCAGATGCCGAGCTTGCGGCGCCGGCCATCACGCGTCGCCACCTGCTGCAGGCCGGCGCTGCCACGCTGGCGGGTGCGATGACGGGTGCGCAACTCTCGGCGGCCTCTTTGCAGGAGAAGAAGGGCGTGACTGATCCGGAGAATCCATCGCTCCCAAACGCATCTCCACAGGCGCCGGTCGCTGCGCACCGCATCCGTCAGTCGGCCTGCCGCTGGTGCTACTCCGGCCTGAGCCTGGAGCAGTTGTGCGCTGCCGGAGCCGCCATGGGACTGGCGGGCATCGATCTGCTGCAGCCTGCCGAGTACGCAGTTCCCCGCCGTTATGGACTGGTCTGCACGATGGGCTATGCCGATGCCGGAGAGATACAGCGCGGGCTGAATCGGGTGGAGCATCACTCGGCGATTGAAGCCGGGCTGCGCCGAAATCTGCCGCTGGCGCAGCGTGCCGGAGTCCAGCGCGTGATCACCTTTGCCGGGCTGCGCGATGGCATCTCCGACGCGGAAGGCATGCGGAACACGATCATCGGGCTGAAACGCATGAAGCCGCTGATGGAAGACCATGGCATCCAGCTCTGTCTCGAGCTGCTGAACAGCAAAGTGGACCATCCGGGCTACATGGCCGACCACACGGCCTGGGGGGTTGCGGTGGTTCGCGAGGTGGATTCTCCGCAGATCCGCCTGCTCTACGACATCTATCACATGCAGATCATGGAGGGTGACCTGATCACGACCATTCGCCAGAACATCGACTGCATCGGCCACTTCCACACCGGCGGCGTGCCGGGACGCCACGAACTGAACAACCAGCAGGAGGTGCAATGGGACGGCGTGATGCGCGCGATTGCCGCCACTTCCTTCTCCGGCTACGTTGCCCATGAATTCATTCCCCTGGGAGATCCGCTTGCCAGTCTGCAGCAGGCCGTCACGCTTTGCGCTGTATGATCGGTCCATTGCAATTCAGACCATCGAGCCGTGCCCTGAATCTTCGCATCGCAGCTTGGACAGCGAGGTTTCCCGAAGGAGTTCCCCATCCATGCATCGCCGAGAGTTTCTGAAGTCTGTCGCCGCGCTGGGCGCAGTGAGCCAATCGTCGGCTGGAATGAAAGCCTTTGCAGAGGCACTGGCCGTGCAGAACGCATTGCCGCAAGCTGCCCCGGCACAACCTTCCCCAGTCCATGCGGCCTCTGTGCCGGGGCAGTTCGCGGATGTGACAGCGGCGCGCGGCGTCTCCTTTCGCGGCCGGGCCTCGCACACCTCGCAGAAATATCTGCCGGAGACGATGGGCTCCGGCGTTGCCCTCTTCGACTACGACAACGATGGCCGACTCGACATCTTCTTTGTAAACGGCGCGCCGCTGGCCGATCCCACTGCTCCCGGGACCATCCCGCGCAAGACAGGCCCGGAGTACTGGAACCGGCTCTTTCATCAGAAACCGGATGGAACGTTTGAAGACGTGACCGAAAAGGCCGGCCTGCAGGGTGTGGGCTATGACATGGGCGTGGCCATCGGCGACTACGACAACGACGGCTTTGCCGACATTTACGTGACCGGCTTCGGCGGCAACCGGCTCTACCACAACAACGGCGACGGCACCTTCACCGACGTGACGGAGGCCAGCGGAACCGGCGGCAGCGGCTGGAGCACCAGCGCACTCTGGGTGGATCTGGACAACGATGGTCGGCTGGATCTGGTGGTGCTGCGCTACATGCAGTGGGATTTTCCTGACATCTGGTGCGGCGAACATCGCGACGGATATCGCAGCTACTGCCATCCTGATCTGTTTCCCAATGCTGCGCCGCTGGTCTTTCACAATGAGGGCAACGGACGCTTCACCGAGGTCTCGCAGAAGATCGGCATCGCGCTGCCTGGCAAGGGCCTGGGAATCTCTGCTGCCGATTACGACGGGGATGGGCACGTGGATCTCTTTGTGGCGAACGACTCGATGACCGAGTTTCTCTATCACAACAAGGGCAATGGCAGCTTTGAGGATGCCGGTCTGCTGGCCGAGATTGCCGTGGATGGCATGGGCAACACCTACGCCGGCATGGGCACGGATTTTCAGGACTACGACAACGACGGGCGTCCGGACCTGATCGTAACCAACCTGGCGAACCAGAAGTATGCGCTCTACCAGAACAACGGGGATGGCAGCTTCAGCTATGCCAGCTATCTGTCCGGCGTGGGCGGGGCCACGCTGCTGCACTCCGGCTGGGGCGTGCGTTTTCTGGACTACGACAACGATGGCTGGAAGGACATTCTTGTCGCCCAGGGGCACGTCATCGACAACATCGAGCTGACCTTTCCCCAACTGCGTTATCGGGAATCGATGATGCTGCTGCGCAACCTGGGGAATGGCAAATTTGAGGATGTGTCGGCAAGCTCCGGTGAGGTCTTTCAGCAGCGTTGGGCGGGGCGCGGACTGGCCTGCGGCGACTTCGACAATGACGGGCGACTGGACGTTGTGGTGACCACCAACGACGGACCAGCCTATCTGCTGCGCAACGAGACATCCACCCGGAACCACTGGATCCGGCTCTACCTGGTGGGCCATACAAGCAATCGCGATGGCATTGGTGCCGTGATCAAGCTGACGACTCCGGCCGGGGCGCAGTGGTGGACCGTGAGCACGGGCGGCAGCTACTGCTCGTCCAGCGACAAGCGCGCGCACTTCGGACTCGGTTCGGCGACGGAGGCCACAAGCATCGAGATTCGCTGGCCCAGCGGCATCCGGCAGACGCTGCACAACGTGGCCGGCGACCGCGAGGTGCGCATCGAAGAACCGTCCGCCTGAGGTCTGGAGCCGTCCGCCTGAAGCGGCAGCCAGCCGGCTCTGCCTGCGGGGCAGGACCGGCTGGCAGGCGTTCAGCGAACCGTCAGGCTGGTGGACAGATCGGCCAGCGAGCTGTCGCCGACGAAGACCTGATAGGTGGTTGGCTCCACCACCTGGTGACTCTGCGCATTCCAGAAGTTCAGCTCATCGAAGCCCAGCGGCAGCGTGACGGTTTTGCTTTCGCCCGGCTGCAGCGTGACGCGCGCAAAGCCCTCCAACTGCCGCACGGGCTGCTCCACCGAGGCTGCCGTGTTGCGGATGTAGAGCTGCGCTACCTCCGTGCCGGCGCGGCTTCCGGTGTTGGTCACCGTGAAGCTGACCTGAACCTTGGCGGCATCGCCCGGCTTCAGGCTGGAGGCTGCGATCTCCGCCTGGCTGAGCGTCGGCTGGCTGAAGCGGAAGCTGGTGTAGCTCAGTCCCCAGCCGAAGGGAAACTGGGCCGAGTTGTTCACGTCCAGATACCGCGACAAGTACTTCTGCGCACTGTCGGTGGGGAAGTGGTTCAGGTCGCCGTGTGCCGGGCGGCCGGTGGGAAGCTGCGCATAGTAGAGCGGCTCCTGCCCGACGGCGCGGGGGAAGCTTGAGGTCAGCTTGGCACTGGGATTGACGGTGCCGAAGAGCACATCGGCAACGGCGTGACCAGCCTCAATGCCGGGAAACCAGGCCTGCACAATGGCCGGAAGATGCCCGGCTGCCCAGGGAATTTCGCTGGGGCGGCCGGTGAAGAGCACCAGCACGACCGGCTTGCCGGTGGCGGCAACGGCCTCCAGCAGTTTTTCCTGGTCGCCGGGCAGGCTCAGATGCGCGCGGCTGGAGGCTTCGCCCGTCATGCCGTTTGCACTCTCGCCCAGCGCAAGCACGGCAACGTCAGCCTTCTTTGCAATGGCCACGGCTGCGGCAATTCCATTCTCGTTATCCCAGACGGGAGTGGCCGGTTTGCCCAGAAACTTTCGCAGGTCGGCTTCATTCTCGCCCTTCAGGATGCTGACGCCTTTGGCATAGAGCAGCTGGTTGCCCAGTTTTTCACTCAACGCCTGGCGCAGCGTGACGGCATCGTTGGGGTTGCCGAGCGCAGCCCACGAACCCAGCATGTCCTGCTTGGAATCGGCCAGCGGACCGATGAGCGCAACCGTGCGGAAGTGCTTGCCCAGCGGCAGAATGTTGCCCAGTCCCTCCACCGGTTCGTTCTTCAGCAGGACGATGGTTTCGTCGGCGGCCCTGCGTGCTTCGGCACGCTTTTCCGGGGTTGCCACATAGGCCGGAGTGGTTGCCGTGTAGGGATGGTCGAAGAGCCCCAGCGCGAATTTCACGCGCAGGATGCGTCGCGTGGCCTCGTCGATGACCGACTCCGGAATGACGCCGGAGCGCACCTGCGCGGCCAGTGTGGTGGCGTAGAGTCCGCCCTCCATGTCCATGTCCACGCCGGCGGTGATGGCCTTGCGCGCCACGGTGCTGCCATTGGCTCCGATCGAGTGATTCAGCAGCTCGGAGACCGCGCCCCAGTCGGAGACGACAAAGCCGTCAAAGCCCCACTCCCGGCGCAGAATCTGCGTGAGCGTGTAGGGATTGGCGCTGGCCGGGACGCCATTGATCGAGTTGAAGGAGCTCATGACGGTTGCCGCTCCGGCTGCGACCGCCGCGTGATAGGGCGGCAGATAGACCTGGCGCAGCATGACGTCGGACATATCCGTTGCGTTGTAATCGCGCCCGGCGATGGCCGCCCCGTAGGCGGCGAAGTGCTTCACGCTGACGGCAACCGAATCCGGCTTGCTGAGATCCCCCTGCTGATAGCCCTCCACATAGGCCCGAGCCAGAGCGGAACCGAGATAGGGATCTTCGCCGGCAGACTCGACGATGCGCCCCCATCGGGCATCCCGCGCAATATCGACCATCGGGGAAAAGACCCACGGCACGCCCTCGGCACGCGACTCCGCCGCCGCCGTATGGGCCACGCTGCGAATCAGCGCGGGATCCCAGGAGCAGGCCAGCGCAATGGGCACGGGAAAGGTCGTATGCATGCCGTGAATCACATCCAGACCATAGAGAAGCGGAATGTGCAGCGGCGACTTCTCCACGGCGATGTGCTGCAGCCGGTTGCCCTCTGCCGATCCGTGAATGTTGAGCAGCGAGCCGATCTCCCCGCGCGCAATCAGGTCCTCGTAGCTCAGATGCGAGGCATTCGGACCGGTCGCCGAGCCGTAGGAGTACTGCACCAGCTGGCCAATCTTCTGCTCCAGCGACATCTTCTTCATCAGCGCGTCCACGCGATCATTGATGTCGCGGCTGGCAAGCTGGGGATTGGACGGGGTGGCCTGTGCGCGCGCAGTTGTGGGGATGGCCGGAAGTGCGGTCATGGCTGCCAGCGTCAGAGTGGTCAGGGTTCGTTGCAGGGTCTTTGTCATGGCGCTGCCATTCTACCCCCGCAGGGCTGGCATCGACCAATACAAAGCGATTGTTTACTCGCTGCGCACCCCTGCCTGCAGCAGCGCTTCCGCAGCGCCCCGGCCCAGCCGGATGCAGTCGGAGATTCCAATGCCATCGTAGGCATTGCCGGCCAGATGCAGCCGCGGCAGCGCAGCCGTGTAGCGGCGGATGCGTTCGATGCGCTCCGCGTGCCCCACGCTGTACTGGGCCATGGAGCGCGGCCAGCGACGCACCTCCGCCAGCAGCGGCGCGTGCGTGATGCCGAGGATCTCCTGCAGATCGGCGCGCATCCGCTGCACGATGGCGTCGTCGCTTTCCTCCATCATGGACTCTCCGCGCATGCCCCCGGCAAAGCAGCGAAGCACGGCGCGGCCGGCGGCGGTGCGGCCGGGAAACTTGCGATGCACAAAGGTGCAGGCCAGCATGGCACGCCCCTCGACGGCCGGCACCAGAAAGCCGAAGCCCGGCGGCAGAGGCGGAATCTGCTGCTCGTCAAAGAGCAGGTTGACGGTGATTGAGGAGCTGTAGGGAATGCCTGCCAGCTCCTGGCTCATGGGGCCATGCACCTCGCGTAACAGGCGCGCCGCAGCCCAGGCCGGTGTGGCCAGAATCACGGCATCCATGCGCTCAGTCGGATGATCCTGAAAACGCAGCCGCCAACCGCTGGCATCGAGCGAGAGCAGGTCGGCGCGCGCGCCCAGATGCAGCCGCTGCGGATCAAGACGGGCTTCCAGTGCATTCACAAGCTGCTGCAGGCCGCCGCGAAGCGTGGTAAAAAGCGTGTGCCGGGGCTTGCCGGCCGACTGCCGGGCTGCTGCCTGCTGCTTGCGGCGCGCCGCCAGCATGCCGCGCGTCAGCGAGCCGTAATCGCGCTCCAGCCGCACCATTGCCGGCAGCACCGACTGCGCACTGAGCTGCTCGGCATCGCCGCCATAAATGCCGGAGAGAAGTGGGTCCGCCAGCCGGTCCACGGCCACCTGCCCGTAGTGGCGGCGCACCAGACTTGCCACAGACTCATCCTGGCCGCCGGGCCGCGCGCGCTGGAACCACTCCAGCCCCATGCGCAGCTTGGTCAGCGGATCGAAGAGCGGCGTGGTGATGGTGGGCAGCAGTCGCGTGGGAACCAGGAACATGAGTCCGTCCGGCAGCGGTACCAGCTTCCGGCCCACCAGGATGAAGGTCCGTCGCTGCGCATCATCGGAGCCAAGCAGCTGGTCCTCCAGACCCAGCTCGCGACACAGCGCCACGGCAGCGGGTTTTTCCGTCAGAAAGGAGTCCGGCCCATGCTCCAGGACCGTGCCGTCTTCCATCCGGGAGGAGAGGACGCCACCGACGCGCGCAGACGACTCATAGACGTCATAGTCGATCGCAGCGCCCTGCTGCCGTGCCAGCTCCAGTTCATAGGCCGCTGCCAGTCCAGCGACCCCGGCTCCAACTATCGCGATTCGCATTCTGCGTCGCACCCCACACTGACCAGTGTATGCGCTCGCGATTACCGAAGCTGTACCAGCGCCTGCGATGGCGACATCTCCTCCAACCGTTGCAATGCGACCGAAGCGTGCTCCGGCTTCCATCCCCGCGGCTGATAGGTGCAGCAGGGCTCGGCCGCCAGCGGATCCCCGGTCATGGCATAGGCACGCGCCCGCGAACCGCCGCAGATTTGCCGGTACTCGCAGACGCCGCACTTGCCGCGCAGCATGTCCGTATTGCGCAATGCCTGAAAGATGGGCGCCTCGCGATAGATCTCCGCCAGCGGCTTTTCCAGAATGCTGCCCGCACGCATGGGCAGAAATCCGCTGGGAAAGACCTCGCCGCGATGCGAGATGAAGACGAATCCACGGCCATCATTCACGCGCCGCGTGGCCCACACGCGATTGCGTTCCGCAGCCGAGGTTCTGGGCGCTCCGGCGGAATAGTGGTCGATATCCGCAGAGGCGGCACGGCCGGTTTCTGCCGCCGAGGTGATAGCGCTTTCCGGCATTCCCCCGGTCACGCCTTGGGAAGCGCCCGCGCCGTGGGGATGCCCGGCTGCGTGGCCGGCCTGTCGCTCCTGCAGATTGTGCTGGATCAGATAGCGCCGGTAGTGCATGGCCTCGGTGGTCTTGATCTGGAATGGAGCGCGCCGGGAAAGCTCATACAGGTGGCCGAAGATGGCCTCGAACTCCTCGCCGGTGAGCATGTCCGCCTGCTGTCCGCGGCCAACCGGAACCAGGAAAAAGAGATTCCACATCACGACTTCCAGCCGCTGCAGCAGGGCCGTCATGGCCTCCAGATCGTGCGCATTGTGGCGGCTCAGCGTGGTGTGAACCTGAATGGGAATTCCGGCCTCGGCAGCCCAACCCACCGCCTCCACCGTGCGCTGCCAGGCTCCGGGCAGCCCGCGAAAGATATCGTGAATCTCCGGGCTGGAGCCGTCCAGGGAGATGCCCAGCCGAACCAGACCGGCATCCCGCAGGCGGAAGATGGCCTCCCGCGTGAGCAGCGGCGTGGCACTGGGCGTAAGCGCGACGCGGACGCCGCGCGCAGCGGCATGCTCGACCAGCTCAAAGATATCGGCACGCTTGAGCGGATCCCCGCCCGTGAGCACAAAGACCGGTACGTGCATCTCGGCAATCTGATCGATGAGGGCCTTGCCCTGCCGCGTCGTCAACTGCTCCGGATGCGCCTCCGGCTGGGCGGCTGCGCGGCAGTGTTTGCAGGCCAGATCGCAGGACTGGGTGACCTCCCAGATTGCAAGGAACGGCGTTTCGTCATAATCCAGCCCGCCACGTGCGGGCAGTTCCACCATGGGTTGCATTGTGTTTGACCTCCACACTCCCGGTGTACTCCCCGCGATGGGCCTTCGCTGTGACGTTCATCACTGCTGACCGTCCGGCTGGGCGGCGATTCTGAATCCGGCGATGGACATTCGATTCCGGGAAGTCCAGAATGCATGTAGGATTCGCGGTCCGCATTTCCCGGCGGACTGCCCAGGCAACGGCGCTTCATCAGCAGGGAGTCTTCCATGAACCCAGAGGTCATGCATCGGCTGCAGTTTGCCTTCACGGTCACCTTTCACTACCTTTTCCCCCAGCTCACCATGGGCCTTGCACTGCTCATCGTGATCCTGAAGACAATTGCCCTGCGCACGGGCGACGAACGCTGGGATCAGGCGGCACGCTTCTGGGGGCGGATCTTCGGCATCAACTTTGTCTTTGGCGTGGTGACCGGCATTCCCATGGAGTTTGAGTTTGGCACCAACTGGGCGCAGTTTTCGCGCATGACCGGCGGCGTGATCGGCCAGCCGCTGGCGATGGAAGGCGTCTTTTCCTTCTTTCTGGAATCAGCCTTTCTGGGCCTGTTTCTCTATGGCGAAAAGCGCCTGACCCGGACCTGGCACTGGCTCTCGTCGGTGCTGGTCTTTCTGGGCTCGTGGCTCTCCGGCTTCTTCATCATCGTCACCGACGCCTGGATGCAGCATCCGGTTGCCTACCAGATCAACGCGCGAGGCCAGTTTGAAATCACAAGCTTTCTGGGGCTGCTCACCAATCCCTGGGCCATCCTGCAATATCTGCACAACATGTGCGGCGCGGTGATCACCGGCGCCTTTGTGATGGCGGCCACCGGCGCCTTCTATCTGCTGGAGGATCGGCTGCAGGAGTATGCCCGCATCTATCTTCGGGTGGGCGTGACCGTGGGCATCCTGGCCTCGATTGCCATTATCTTTCCCACCGGGGACCTGCACGGCAAGTACGTTGCCCATCATCAACCCGTCTCGATTGCCGCCATGGAAGGGCTTTTCCATACGGAAAAAGGGGCTGGACTGGTGCTGATGGGGCAACCGGATGAGACCACCGGCCAGATCGACAATCCGATCGTCGTCAACAGCGTATTGAGCTTCCTGATCTATGGCACCACCAAGGCCGAGGTGCAGGGACTGGACGCCTTCCCGCGCGACCAGTGGCCCTCCACGCTGCCGCTGCTGTTCTACGCCTACCACATCATGGCCGGACTGGGGACCTACTTCGTTGCCGTCATGGCGCTGGCAGCCTTCCTGCTGTGGCGCAATCGGCTCTGGACCTCCCGCTGGATGCTGTGGGCCCTGTTGCTCAGCTTTCCGCTGCCCTACATCGCCAACACCGCCGGTTGGATGACGGCGGAGATCGGCCGCCAGCCATGGCTGGTCTATGGCCTGCTGCGCACCGGCCAGGGATTCTCATCTACCGTTTCGGCCAGCAATACGCTCTTCACCCTGCTCGGCTTCATGGGCCTGTACACGCTGCTGGCCATTCTCTTCATCGTGCTCATCTATCGCGAGATCAGCCGCGGCCCGGGCGTGGAGGCACACGCGCTGACCACCCATTGAGGTTGCAGGGACGCTCGCGGCGTCTTCAGGAGGAATCAAATGATGGGAGTTCTCTGGTTCTGGCTGGTTGGCTGCATGATCGTGGCCTATGTGGTGCTGGACGGCTTCGATCTGGGCACCGGAGTCCTGCATCTGTTTGTGGCCCATCGCGAGGATGAGCGCCGCATGGTGGTGCAGTCCATTGGTCCGGTGTGGGATGGCAACGAGGTATGGCTGCTGGCCGGCGGCGGCACGCTGTACTTTGCCTTTCCCTGGCTGTATGCCTCGGCCTTCAGCGGCTTCTATCTGCCGCTGATGATCGTACTCTGGCTGCTGGTTGTTCGCGGCGTCACGCTTGAGCTGCGCAACCATATCGACGTTGGCGTCTGGCGGGCGCTGCTGGACGGACTCTTCGCGGTGGCCAGCCTGCTGCTCACGATCTTTCTCGGCGCGGCCCTGGCCAACGTGATCCGCGGCGTGCCGCTGCAGGCCGATGGCTACTTCTTCCTGCCGCTGTGGACCGACTGGCGTCCTGGCGTTCATCCCGGCGTGCTGGACTGGTACACCGTGCTGGGAGGACTGCTGGCCTGCACAGCACTCACGCTGCACGGAGCGCTGTGGCTGAGCCTGAAGACGACCGGCGAGGTGGAACGGCGCGCCGCACGGCTGGTGCCTGTCCTGTGGACCGTGGTGCTGGTGCTGACGCTGCTCAGCGTACCGGCCACCATGGCCGTGCAGCCGGCCACGCTGGTCAACTACAACCGCTATCCGGTGACGTATCTGCTGCCGCTGGCCGTGCTTGGCTCGCTGGTGGCCACACTGCTGCTGCACCGCCGCGGGCAGGCCTTTCGCGCCTTCCTGGGCTCGTGCGCCTATCTGGCATGCATGCTGGTGGGTGCCTGCTGGGGACTGTTCCCCACGCTGCTGCCGGCCACCACTGGCGCGGATCGGAGCATCACGCTGAGCGCCGCCATCTCCAGTCCCTACACGCTCCACGTCGGACTGCTGTGGTGGATCTTTGGCATGCTGCTGGCAATCCTCTACTTCACCATCTCCTACACGATGTTCTGCGGCAAGGTGGGTCGTGTGTCACGTCATCCTTAGACCGCGAATATCTCCAGTAATTATGCACCGAATCAGAGTGTCTGTGTGACGGGTTCTGCACCAGCCGTGTGACAGGTGCGAAAAAAACATGTGACATTGCACCATGGCTGGTGCAATCTCAGAGCATGTTCCGGTCACGCATCCGGTCGGTTAGGATCGTGATCGATGCGCGGATGGAATCCTCCACCAGCCTTTGAGGCATGTCCGCATCCTGCGCGATGACCGGCACACTGTCGCCGTCGACAACGTGGCGCACCAGCCATCCGTATTCCGGCGCTCCGAATACTCGCAGCACACGATCCATGTCCACAAACCTGATGATCCGCGCATCGTATTGGTTATGCCCGTTTGTGCCCGGCCTTCCGCGCTTCGCCTGCAGCGGCATCACCTTGCCGTCCGCCCGGAGCCGCTGCCACCTGATGTGCTCGCGCAGGCGACACACTGCCTGCACCTTCTCTGACGTGTCCAAAACGACCATTTGCCGGTCCCTCCATCGCTCCGATCAAAACTTGAACCGGGGGAGCGTTGTCAACCATGCTACTAACTTACTCGCCAACAACCACATCCGGCTGTATGGCTGGCCGCTATCTGCACCAGATGTGGTGCATAACTGCGGCTCCGGCGCGCGCCGGGCGAAGCCCGGCAAGCGCGGGGCACCGGCTCACGGAGCCAAGCCACCGAACGACCGCACCAGACAGGCCACGCTGCAGAACCACCGGCGCAGCACCACTGGCCGCCGACCGATGGGCACCGAGGATGCAATGGTGAGAGTGAAGGCAAGCGGCTTGCCGTTTCCGGTCGCGCCGCACGTTGAGCACTGATGTTGCGTCGTCGTCTTCATGGTCCGTCTCGGCGTCCCTTTGTCAAGGCTGCCGGGCGCAGCGCGTCATGCGCTGCGAATGGCACCGCGCAGCGGCTCGGCCTTGACAATGGGCGCAGGATCATGAAGAAAGACGACGACGCTCACGGATGGTCGCCCGTCCTCAGGCGCGTAGAGTAGCGCCTGTGGGAGCGTAGCGACCGGCTCCGCTGCCGGTGCGTCAGCACCGGCCAGCAGCGCTGCAGGGCGCTGCAAGCGCGTCAGCGCCGGGCATGCGAGACGCGAAGCGGCGAGGATGCAAGCAGCCCTGAGCCGCAAAGCCGTGGCGCGTCAGCGCCACCACAACGGAGCGCGTGAGCGCGAAGTCGCGGGATTGCTGCGCCTTAGCGCAGCAACCGAGGGGTGCGCGTGGCGGGAACTGGTCGCCGTGGAATCCAGAGCTCAGGATCGCATCCGTACTTCGAGGCGGCGCGGCCACGCGCAACGCCGAGGCGGCAGCGGGGAGAGCGAAGCGTAGCGCAGCGGAGGGCGCTGCCGTCTCCGCGATTGGGGTGCGGAGCCGTCACCATGCATCGCAGCGTCACATCTGCTCGCCGGCGCAGCACCTGGGAAACCTGCCGGGCAAGGAACGTAGCGACCAGCGGGAGCGGAGAGACGCAGGTGCCGGGCACGGCACCGGACAGCAAAGGGAGGCGTGACGCGAAGCGGCCGCCGGACGTGCTGGCCGCCCATCCGCGTCCTAGCACGAATCGTTCGCCTTCGCACGGCTCTGTCTTTTGCACCGTTCGAACCACGCCACGCGCTCGAGCGCAGCCCCGTCGTCGACCACAGCGAGCAACAGCAAGAGCCGCTGATGCACCGGCCTAACTCCGGCGTCCTCAGCGGCTCTTTCTTTTGCTCCGGCCTAACTACAGGTCAGCGCGTGGGCTGGTGGGTTCGCTACGTTCGCAGGCCGCAAGCACACGACTCGCAGCTGCTCGCGCCTGCTCCCACATTTCTGCAGCGTCCGTGAGCGTGGAGACTTCCCACAACTCCATTGCCGCGGCTTCCAGGATGAGTACCAGCCGGATGGTAGACTGGCTTCTGTTCAGGTTGTGGGGATCTTCAACGTGCATGGTCTTTGCTCCTGCTCCCGAGCTTCGCGGCTTGGATTGCCACCTGCGCCGCGTAGAGCATCGACTTCACATCCTCGTTGCTGATTAGCCCGACCAGCCGACCGTGCGCTACGCATGCGATAAAGTGTTTTACCGTTCTGCCAGCGCACGGCGGCAGGCAGTCCATGTAAACCGAGCGCATCACCATTGCTGTGGTCGGTCCGTCAGTACCCGACGCCCCTGCCTGAGAAGCCGCCTGCATGGCGACTGACTCCGCGTATTGTATCCACTGCTCCGGGGACTTCAGCTTCTCCCGCGCCGTCACTTGTTCCTGTTTCATCGTGTCGAACATGATTATCCCTTCTGGCTTCAAGAGCCTGTTCCAACTCAGCACCGCTCAGCGCCGACTGCTCACCGGTGAGATATGCCAAGGTGATTCCAGCTTGCTTATGTGACAGTAGCCGCTGCACTTTGCCAATGTCCCGGGTGGCTTCATACAGCCGCTTTGCAGCTGTCCGCCGCAGGTCGTGCATGTACCAATTCGGATTCAGTCCATGCACTTCTGCTGCCCACTTGCGAAGCCGCATCACACGCTCTCGGAACGTATTCGCAGCCAACGGCACACCATTGTTGAGCGCGGTTAGCAGCGTCATCCCTTCCCGTGATCTCGCAGCAGCAATCTCCACCAGACCGCGCAGCCGCCGCGTTAACGGAACCGAGGTCCAGTGTCCGCGCTTTGTCGGCATGCGTATATACCACTCGCCACGGTCGATGTAGATGTTCTCTGCTGTCACGCGGCAAGCTGTCCCAGACCGCAGTGCAGCATCCCTGCAAAGCAGCAGAAACAAGCGAGTTGCATCGTCTGCTTTCTCAAAGACTGCCTCAAAGCCTGCATCATCGACTGTCACACTGCGCGGGATGATGTGACGTGATCTTGGCAAAGCCTGTACAGCTTCCTCAGATACGCCCATCGCCCGGAAAATCACCTTCAGAGCAGCAGCGTACTGCTGCCGGGTTATCTGTGCGAAGCCGTTCGGGTTTCTCTCAGATGCGACTGCGAATTCACGCCTCCACCAGTCCGCAATCTCATCCGCTGTCAGTGTTGCCGGGTACCTGTCTGCCCACTCTTTGACCACTCGTTCCATCATCAACGGTGTGTACCTTGAACGAGCCGCAAAGCCGCGCCAATCGCGGACTTTGCGGATTCCTGCTGCTAATCCCGGTTGCGCCGCCGCAGCTTCGACGCATGCCTGAAAGACCGCTCAAACTCGACCGCGTCCTTCCGTTTCTTGAACTGCCTGCGGATGCGTTTCCCGTCCTGAATCACATCCACCTGATACGATGTGCCACGCTGCTTTATCATGCCTCAACACTCCTTTCCACTTGTCCTACACGATGTTCTGCGGCAAGGTGGGCAGCCACTCCCGGCTGGGCTGAGTCCGAATCGGGTTCCAATGAGTGCACCCCAAAACGAGTGCACCCAAAATAGGGCAGATGCGTCCATCGCAGGATGGACGCATCTGCTTTTTCCTTGTTTCCAGTGACTGGAATCACACCACTGGGGACAAAATGGGTGCATGATAGGGGCAGCTACAGAACGCGCTCGCTTGCTGTCCTGCGATAAGGAGGCATTATGAAACCCCGCAAACCCAACCTGCCTTCGGTAGAATCCCGCTGGATCCGCCCCTCCACGATCCTCTTTGCCAGCGAGGCCCGGCCCGATGAACGTGCCTTTACCTATGCACTGGCCACGGCCCGGGAGTTTGGTGCCAAGCTCGTCCTGCTGCATGTCTTCGACGTGCTGGCCACGGCGACGGAAGACGCAGCCGGCGTGCGCGCCATTCATTATGAAAACGCCCTGCAGCGGGCAGCAGAAAAGATGGAGCCGCTGAAGAAGCGTGCCGCTGCGGCTGGCGTGCAGGCCGAGATCGTGGTCCGCGCCGGCATTGCGGCCTCGCAGATTCTGGCCTGCGTCCACGAACGATCCATCGACCGGATCATCCTGGGCACGCGGGCACCCAGTCGCGTGGGCAAATTTTTCGTCGGCTCCGTTGCCGAAGAGGTGCTGCGTTCGGCCGCCGTGCCGGTGGTCACGCTGGGACCCAACGCCCTTGACCCCAAGGTGCATTCCCACACGCCGCATCGGGTGCTTTGCACCATCTCCCACCTGAACTGCGATCTGCAGCCGGCACTGCTGGCCGGCCAGCTGGCTGCGATGCACGGCGCCGAGCTTACGGTGCTGCATCTGGTGCCACCGCGCCAGGATCCGGATCTTGATCCCGGCTGCTCGACGGCCACGCTGGAAGCCGAGCTACGCTCCCAGCTGCCGGCCAGCGTGCACAGCAGGATCCTGGTCCGCTCCCTGCCGGCCGACTCGCTGATTGCCGATGAGATTCTGTATCAGGCACAGCAGCGGCAGAGCGACCTGATCGTCCTGGGAGCGCATCCGGCTTCGCTGCTGGCCACCATCACGCGCCAGGGCATGGTCAACCAGGTGCTCAGCAAATCCCTGTGCCCGGTCATGACCCTGAAGCATGCGGTCGCGCAGAAGGAGATTTCGCCCAGCTTCGATTACCTGGCGGAATCCAATTGGCTGGCCGGAATCTTCTAGCACTGCCGACCTTGCCATCGGCTCATCGCTGTGCGCACGGCCTGCCGCCGCACAGCGATGCCGTGATGCCGTGGCCCTCGGTGATCGTATAAATGCGATCCACCGCGGGCAGGCGCACATTCTCTTTGGCTCCCGATGGCCAGTGAATCTCCGCCGTGCCGGCGTCCTTCGCATCCCCCAACCCAAAGTGCGCGCGCTGGTCGTTGGAGGAGATAAAGCTGCCTCCGCTCAGAATATCCTCGCGCTGCCGCATGCCGTTGGCGGTCAGATAGACCGTGGCTCCCACCGCATCGCGGGGACTCTTCGCACCGCCCACCAGCTTCAGCTCCACCCAGTGATGATGGTCCGGATTGACGTTGCGCAGCAGCACGGCCGGACCATCCACGGGATTGATGACCACATCGATCCGGCCATCGTTGAAGAGGTCGCCAAAGGCAGCGCCGCGCCCGGGCGTGACCACGGCCAGACCGCTGCCCTTCACCGGTGGAATGTACTGGAACTTCTGCCCCTGCAGATTGCGGAACAGCAGTGTGCGTTCGGCATAGCTGGTGCCCCAGTCGTGCTGGTCCACCTGCGGATAAACATGGCCGTTGACCATGTAGATATCCTTCCAGCCATCGTTGTCGTAGTCGAACAGACCGGCGCCCCACCCCAGGAATGGAATCGGCAGGCTGGCAATCCCCACCTCGTCGCTGACATCGGTAAAGTTCAGATCGCCGTCATTGCGATAGAGCACCTTGTAGTCGTCGGAAAAGTCCGTGACCAGAATGTCCAGCAGCCCGTTGTTGCGATAGTCGCCCACGGCCAGCCCCATCGAGGCAATCTCGCGGCCATCCTTGTTCACGGCAAAGCCGGAGACGTAGCTGTCGTCTTCAAAGGTGCCATCCCCCTTGTTGTGATAGAGGTAGTTGGGCGTGGAGTCATTGGCCACCAGCAGATCCTGCCGGCCATTGTTTTCCATATCGGCAAAGATCGGGGTGAAGCCGTAGTAGCCGCCCGGATCGCTGACGCCGGCCTTCACGCTGACATCGGTGAAGGTGCCATCGCCGTTGTTGTGGAAGAGATGATCCGGCTCGCCCTTCAGCCCGCGCGGACCGCACATCACGGCCATGCCACGCAACTGGCAGAAGGCATCGGGAACGGTGGGGTCGCCAAAGGACGGCTGATGGTGCGCATCGTAGTGCAGATAGCCGGTGACGAAGACATCCAGCTTCCCATCGCCGTCATAGTCGCCCCAGGCCACCCCGTCCGACCAGTTGCCCAGCGTGATTCCGGCCTTTTCCCCCACGTCGGTGAAGGTGCCATTGTGGTTGTTGTGGTAGAGCCGGTTCTTGCCGTAGTTGGCCACAAAGATATCCGGCCAGCCATCGTTGTCATAGTCGGCAATGGCCACGCCAAAACCCCAGCGGTCGTTGGTCACGCCGGCCCTGGCGGCCACATTGGTGAAGGTGCCGTCGTGGTTGTTGTGGAAGAGCGCAGCGTGCGGCGGAGTGGTTTTGCCGTCCAGCGCGTCATAGGTGGAGCCGTTCACCAGATAGATATCCAGCCAGCCGTCATTGTCGTAATCGATCAGCCCCACACCGGAGCCGTCCGTCTCCAGAATGTACTGCTTGGCCGGTGTGCCCATCACGTGCTTCCAGCCCGCCAGTCCGGACTGCTTCGAGATGTCGGCAAAGACCAGCGGACCGGAGTCCACAATGCCGCCTGCGGTGATCGGCCGATGCTGCGCATCGTAGACCGGCTTGGCCGGCGCTCCCGTGGATGCGCCACCCATCCCGGAGTTCTGCGCCCTGGCCACGCCCAGACTAGCCACGCCGAGACTGGCAACGCCGAGACTTAATAAACCCAGACTGGCCACGCCGAGGCTGGCCACGCCCAGACCAGATGCAGCCAGCTGCAGCCATGTTGCCAGCTTTCTCATCGCTTCGTCTCCCTGCAGGGCCTGCCGCCGCTGCAGATTTGTCTGCTGATTCCCCTGCCTTCCGTAATCGTATAGATGCGATCCACGGCCGGAAGCCGGACCGTCTCCAGCCTGCCGGATGGCCAGCGAATCTGGGCCACACCGGCATGGGTGGCATCCCCCAGGCCGAAGTGCAGACGCTGGTCATTGGAGGAGAGATAGCTGCCGCCGCTCATGACGTCCTCGCGCTGCCGCATCCCGTTGGCACGCAGAAAGACCCGTGCGCCGATGGCATCCTTCGGGCTCTTTGCGCCGCCCACCAGCTTCAGCTCCACCCAGTGGTGGTGATCCGGATTCACATTGCGCAGCAGCACCGCCGGGCCGTCGATAGGATTGATAACCACGTCGATCTTGCCATCGTTGAAGAGGTCGCCAAAGGCTGCGCCGCGGCCGGGAATCACATCCGCCAGGCCTGTGCCCTCCACCGCGGGAGCCAGGGCAAACCTGCCGTCGTGCAGGTTGCGGAAGAGCAGCGGCCGT